>NZ_RAVZ01000298.1 GCF_003611635.1 Corallococcus terminator
AAGTTAAGCCCTCCAGAGCCGATGGTACTCCGCGGGAAACCGCGTGGGAGAGTAGGTCGCTGCCGGATTCTTTTTGAAGAGCCCCTGGTGCCGTAAGGCGCCAGGGGCTTTTGTCTTTGCGGGCTTGCGCCTGGCTTCGTCGTGCTCGTGCGCGTGGATTGATCCGGCGTGATGCGAACATCCCGGGTCTGGCTTTGAGACTGGCTTGCCCCTGGCTGCTTTGCTTGAGTGGCGCTTCTTCCCCCTCTTGCTGGACAGGAGCCTCTCGCATGCATCTGCTTCGAATCTACGCCGCCGGTCTGCTCGCGCTGGGATTCCTTCTCGTGCCCGCTCGCTCCGAGGCTGCAGCCGGTGTTCGGCTCGGCGTGGGGGCGGACTACTGGGTGGACACCAGCGCGGCCTTCAACTTCACCCTGGGCGTCGAAGGGCATGTCGCGGGACCCATCTTCGTGGGCGCGCGCTTTGGCGCGGTGCTGGTGACGGACGGGAACATCATTGGCGTTCCGCTGGACATCTCCATCCGCGCGAACGTGGGCCGGACGGTCTACGTGGAGGGCCTGGCGGGGCCATGGATCTTCTTCAAAGGGGACACCTTCAAGGCCCATGCGGCGTTCGGCTTTGGCCTCCAGGGGAAGGCCGCGAGCATCGGCGTCGAGGTGGGCTACCTCGACCCGAATCCCATCATCGGCCTGCGGCTCGGCTACAAGTTCTGAGGCGACGCCTCAGTAGTGCGGCGGGCGCTCCTGCTGGCGGGCGTCCACCATGCCCGGCTCGGCCTCGAGCTTGCGCTTGAGGCCATCCATCTCGGCCCGGAGCGCGTCGATGACGCGCCCCTGCTGGTAGAGGACGTCGCTCAGCTCCTGCAGCAGTTCCTGCTGCTGCGTGTAGCGGATTTCCAGCTCGACTAGGCGCTTGTCTTCCATTGCCGTCTTCTCCGCGGGGGAACGCTGCCCCATGAATACCCTCGAATACCTTCAACGTGCCCGCGAGTTGCTCGGACGGGGGCAGCCCGAGCTGGCGGAGTCCGCGTTGAGTGACGCCATTGATGCAGCCGTGGCGGCGGAGGACCTCGTCCTCCTCACCCAGGCCCGCTTCGCGCTGGGGGAGCTGCTCTTCCAGCAGGGCCGTGATGAAGAGGCAATCCCCTTCCTCCAGGCCGTAGTCCGGACTGAACGGGCCGACGGGTCCGTGGATGCCCCGGTCATCGCCTCCGCGCGGATGCTGCGCCAGATTCGGGGGCAGGAGCCTCGCTGACGTTCAGGGCAGCCGGCACTGCTCTCGGATGGCGTCCATCCGCTGCGGGAAGCGCCGCTCCAGGTCCGTGCGTGTCTGGCGGGCTCCCTCGAACCTTCCGGCCTTCACCTGGAGCGTGCACAGTGTGGCCAACGGCCGCGTGTCCGCGACATTCAGCCGGTCCGCCCGCAGCAGGGCTTCCTCGGCGGCGTCATCGTTCCCGAGCTGGGCCCAGGCGAGCCCGAGCTGGAAGTGGCCTTCCGCGAGCTTCGGGTCCGCCTGGACCGCCTGCTGCAACAGGTTCACCGCCTCCCGGCTGCGCCCGCTCTTGCTGAGCACCAGGCCCTGTTCCACCAGGAGCCGGGCGGGGGGCATCCTGCCTTCCAGGGTGGCGAAGACCTTGAGCGCATCGTCGGGCTGCCCCATGCGACTGAGCAGCCGGCCGTAGCGCACCCCGACGAGTGCATCGCCTGGGACTCGCTTGTGGGCGCGGGCCAGGGCCTCCGTGGCGTTCGCGAGGTCGCCTTTCTTCTCGCTCAGGTCCGCCCAGAGCAGGTCCGCTCTGGGATCCGCTGGTGCGAGCTCGATGGCCTTGTTCAGGGACTGCTCCACGCAGCGGCTCATCCGCTCCACGTCGCAGATGCTCGCGAGCAGGAGCTGGGTTTCCACCGCCGTCGGGTCCCTCCGCTCGGCTTCCAGGGCCAGGTCGTGGGCCTGCGCTGGCGCTCCTTCCTGCAGGAGCTCCGCCGCCGTGCGCAGGTCCTGGGCCGTGGCCTTGTCGTTGGACTTCAGCGGCACCAGGTAGGTCAGCCGGCTGTCGATGTTCTCCGTCGCGCGGGCGATGGCCAGTTCCTGCTCGGGCATGTTCCGGGGCAGGAACAGCGGGATGAGGTGGATGGCGAGCGCTCCCGCGGAGACCCAGAGGACACCTCGCATCCCCTGGCTCCAGCGCCGGTCGCGACGCTCCTCTGGCCCGTTCGACGGATCGCTCATGGCGGTTCCTAGACGGCTCGCAGGTGGGGGCGCAGGCCCGTGGGAAGCTCCAGCCCACAGCTCCAGCAGAGCTCGAAGTTGGCCGGGATCTCCTCACCGCACCGGGGGCAGGTCACTGACCGGTTCGCTGCTTCCTGGTTGGCCTGCAGCTCGGAGAGGACCTGTCGGCCGGCTTCCAGCTCCTGCGGCCATAGCCACAGCTCCACCCAGGCCTCGGTGCTGGGAATCTCTCCGCTCAGCGGTGCCAGGGACTCGCCTCGGATGTCGACCGAGAGACCGGCCGACTCCAGGGCGCCCGCAAGCATCCGCGCCTCTCCGACCGTGCGGTGCACGGAGAACTGCACGCGCTTCATGATGCTTGTCTGTCAGAAGCGGGCCGTCCCGGCAACCGCCCCTGGTCGCACCCCTGCTGTCCCACTTGTTTCGCTGCTGCCCTGGACTTATCCCGCCCTCACCTCGCGCGGCCTGGCGGGGCCGTGTGGGCGTCCGTCACTCATCGTGG
Source organism: Corallococcus terminator (assembly GCF_003611635.1). Classification (GTDB taxonomy): domain Bacteria; phylum Myxococcota; class Myxococcia; order Myxococcales; family Myxococcaceae; genus Corallococcus; species Corallococcus terminator. The sequence goes on from NZ_RAVZ01000298.1 coordinate 2,729, forward strand.
CGGAGCTGGTGCGGCAGGACGGCATGGGCATGGCGCGGCGCCCGGGCGTGCAGCTCCGTGGTCAGCAATGCATCCAGCTCCGCGAGCAGGCGATCATACCCGCTTCCGGCGCCCTTCGCGGGCAGCCGCTCGGTGGCGAGCCTCACGCGGGGCATCTCTTCGTCCTCGAAGGCCAGCGTCACCGCCAGTCCGTCCGGGCCTCCGGCCTGGGGGGCCAGCGTCGCGGGCTCGGGCTCCCGCTGGAGGGTCTCCAGCAGTGGCGTCAGCCGGCGGATCTCCTCGGGTGTCAGGTCGCGCTCCGTCACCGGCTCGCCCTGCTCCAGGACGCGCAGGTGTCTCAGGCCCTCCACTCGCAGCGCCTGGGCACCGGTGTTGGTCCGACCGCTGCGCTCGTAGGTCACTGTCTTCACGCGCCGTACCTCCCTGAAGTCAGGAGTAGGCATCCGTCTTCCGGTCCGCATCCTGGCAGACGGGCGTCAGGCCCTGCCGGGGCGGGGAAGTGCGCCCGAGCGACCGGTGCCCGACAGTGCGGGGCGCCCTCGGGCCCCTGCGCTTCCGGAGGCTGCCTCCCTACCGTGCTCTTCGTCCGGACACGCCTGCCCGGACACACGGAGGCCGCAGAACGATGAGCAAGAACAAGAACCCCAGCCCCAATGACCAGCGCTCCCATTCCAAGAACCCCGAGCGCCCCGAGCACAAGGCCGGTCAGGACAACCGCTCCAACCAGATGAACCCGAATCATCCCCACTCGCCGCCCCAGACGCCGTCCTCGGGGAACAAGGGGGACATGCCGGGCGGGAACGGTTCGAAGCACTGAGCGTGGTGATGCGAGAGGTCGGCGGAGTCCTTCCGCCGGCCTCTCCTGCTTCCACGGTTCCTAGCGGACGCGCGGCGAGCACTCGCCTTCGCCACGGTAGTGACCCACGGTCCGCACGAGCGCCGTCACGAAGTCGCGCAGGGTGCGCACGCTGCCCGCGCCTCCCGTGCCGTACTGGTTCGTGGGAAGGGTCGTCAGGTCCACCAGGCCCAACTCATCCAGCGTGACTTCTCCGTCCGGCCCCACCACCCCGGTGCTGTCCGCGGCCGCGATGGCGTCGAAGCGCATCTTCGCGTCGGGCGATTGGAGGTCGTCGAAGAACAGGTGGTCGCCGTGGATCGTGAGCTGCACCGTCTCCGTGCCGCCCTTGGGCACCGTCACTCCGCTGCCGATGTCCTCGTTCTCGCAGCGCTCGTAGAGGGTGTTGGTGGGGAAGCCCCAACGGAAGCGCTTCGACGCCGCCCCCTTCGTCGCGGTGCCCTCGACATAGACGGACCAGCCTTCGGTGTTCATCCGCGTCACGTCCTCGGCGTCCGCGTTGCCGGCGGTGGCGTCCGTGGCGGGGGCGATGGCGTAGCTCACCGCGTCCCATTCCTCGGAGGCCAGGTCGTTGAAGGCCGCGACGCTCACGGGGCCCGGACGGTGGACGTCGTAGACCTTCGCGGGCGCCTGCTCGGCGGCGACTTCGCCCTCCTGGTTGGCGACCTTCAGCTCCCCCAACTTCACGAGGAACTTGGTGTAGCGCACGGTCCAGCCGTCCTCGAACGCGGAGGCGGGGATCTCCTTCTCGATGAAGTCCTCTCCGTAGGCCGTGAACGCCACGTTGCCCTGACCCGACGAGCAGGCCATCAGGCCCAGACACGACACTCCCATCAGCCACTGCTTCATTGTGCTGCTCCTTCCACCCACGTCACGACGTAGGCGCTGGTGTCTTCCACGCCGCGCACCAGGGCGTTCTGCGCCTGGCTGTCAGCGGGGAAGGTGGAAACGCCCGCCGCGTCCGGAAGCGACGCGGTGGCGAAGTTGATGCGGTTCACCCACTTGCCCAGGTCCACCGCGATGCTCACGGCGCCGGGCTCCTGTTTCAGCTCTCGCTCGAAGCGCACGCCCTCGATGGCCTTGGGCAGGTCCACCGTCGCGTCGAAGTGCACGGTGGCTCCCGACGTGTGGCTCGCTGTTCCGCGGACGTGCACCTGGTGGCCGCCCAGCACGTTCTGCGCGTCCGTGGCCGCCGTGGGTGTCGCGAGCGTCAGCTCCAGCGAGCCGTACGAACCCGTGACGGCGTTGGCCTCGCCCAGGAGCGCGCCTCCGTCCGCGAGCAGGTCCACCGTCTGGACCTTCAGCACCTCGCCCAGCGCGTCCCCGGGGACATAGTGGCCGGGGTGTGCGTTCGCGGTGCCTCCGATGAGCGAATACCAGTGGAAGCGTGGGGCCTTCGACAACAGCACGCGGCCCTCGAAGAAGCGCACCGTGCCCACCGAGAGCTGGATGGCTTCCGGTGTGACCGTCCAGCCGTGCTCGTTGGGGGTCGTGGGCGCTATCGACGTCATCGACACGTTGAACGTGCGGCGCTCCGCCTCCGTCTTGGTGTCATCGCCACAACCCAGACACATCAGGGTCGCGGCCACGGCCAGGGTGCTGCGCAGCAGGGATTTCATAGGTGGACCTCCAGGGTGAGCGAGGCCATGCGTGGCGACCCCGCGGTGAAATGCCGGGCCGGCACGAGGCTGGGCGGCGTGGATGGGTCGAAGCGCGAGCTGTAGACAAACTCACCGTCTCGCCAGCGCGTGTTCAGCAGGTTCTTCACATCGAGCCGCAGGGCGAAGGCACCCCTCCGCAGCGCGGCTTGCACGTCCGCGAGGAACACCGTGCGGCTGAACTCGTCGTAGGGCAGGGGGCGCGGACCGATGAGGGTGAGCCCCGTGCCCAGGGACAGGATGGCGCCCAGGCCCGGGAGCGGTCGGTCCCAGCCGACGTCCGCTCGCGCGACCAGCGGCGCGAAGTAGGGCAGCCGTGCGTCTGTCTTTGACACCGTCGCGTTCGCGAGGGTGGCGCTTAGCGCTGCCGTGACGCCCGGGAGGGGACGGGCTTGCAGTGCCGCGGAGAGGCCCGTGCGCAGCGTCTCTCCCGTGAACACAGTGGTGCCCACGGTGTGGTCGAAGAAGAAATCGTCCTCCACCTGCGAGCCGAAGAGGCTGGCTTGAAAGGACAGACGTTTGCCTTCCCGCCGGGTTCCCAGCTCCGCTCCGTGCACGTCCACGAACGGGGCGCGTTCTCCCTCGGAGAGGCTTCGTGCCTGGGGGGAGCGGAAGCCGTCGCCGTAGCTGGCGAACAGGGCCCAGGTGTCGGTGAGCGCGTATTCGATGCCTGCCTTCGCTCCCCAGTGCACTCCGAAGGCGCTGCGCGAGTAGCCCTGGCCGTCGTAGAAGCGCGGATCCCGGAACGCGAGCGCGTCGAAGACCTCCACGCCCAGCGCGTCGGCCCGGCCTCCCAGGCGGAAGGCCCAGCGGCCCAGGGGGAGCCTTGCCTCGGCGTAACCCCAGACATCCGTCTGGGTGATTTGCGCGTCCACTTCGTCCGCGAAGAAGGTGCCGTCCGTCTCGCGGTAACGGCGTTGCGTCTGCTGGATGCCGTCGCGACGCCCTCCCAGGCCCAGCTCCAGCGCGACGGGCTGGTCGAAGAGGGTGACCTGCCGGCGGTGCTCGGCGCGCAGGCCCAGGATGGAGCCTCCGTTCGTCTGCTCCAGGCCGTCGCCCCGGTCGTCCACGCGGTAGCCGGTGAAGTTGTTGCGCAGCCTCAGGTCCGAGAGGATTCCGAAGGCTTCCAGCCGCGTGCGCGCCGTGCCTTCGCGCGGCAGGTCCACGCTGAACAGGAGCTGGTGCCGGGACACCGTTCCGCCCTGACGCTCGAAGGAGCCGGAGTAGAAGGTGCGCCGGCCCGCTTCCAGGTCGTCCTCGCGCACCACTCCGGGCGAATCGAAGCGCGTGACGTAGCTGCCTCCGAGGATTCGCGCCTTCAGGCCGTGGCCCAGGTCCACGTTGGCCTGGGCGAGGAGAGAGGCCCGGCCGTAGCTTCGCTGGGGACCGAAGCCGTCGGCCTCGCCGAGTTCGGCTGCGGCGAACGTGCCGGGGTCCTCGCCCGGACGGACCGTCACGACGAGCCGGCGCTGACCGAACTGGCCCAGGGTTCCCGCGAACTCCACGCCCTGCTCCCGTGCGCCCAGGTCCATCCGCACCGTGCCCGCGACCGCGAAGTCTCCCTGGAAGGCCCGGTAGGAGCCCTCCGTCACCTCCAGCGACTGCACGAGCTCCGGGATGATGAAGTTGGTGTCCGCGTAGCCGAGCGCGTGGATGTGGCTCACCTCGTTTACCGGCAGTCCGCCGACGTTCAGCTCCACGTCCTGGCCGTGCAGCGCGTCGAAGCCTCGGAGGAAGAGCTGCTGCGCCTTGCCCTCGCCGCTGTGCTGCGAGGCCACGAGGCCCGGCACCACCCGCAGGACGTCCGTGGCGTTCGTGCGCGGGGCCGTGTCGAGGATGTCCCGGCCGATGGTGACCTCCGACGCGCTTTGCGCGGGGCGCGTGCCTCGCACCACCGTGGAGCGCTGCTTCGTTCCTTCTTCCGGGAGGGGCGCTTCAGGGCGCGGAACCGCGTCCGATGCGAGGGCTGGGGCTTCGGGAGGGCTTTGTGTCCCGCTGGGGGAAGCGAGGGCGGGCGCTTCGGGCGGAGGGCTTTGTGTCCCGCTGGGGGAAGCGAGGGCGGAGCCTTCCTTGGATTCGGTGGGCCGCGCTGAGGCGGGCACCTGTGGCCGGGTGGGCGGCGGCTCGGCTCCGGGGGCTTGCGGCCAGGTGTGAGGCTCCGTGGCCTTCTGGGACGGTGTGCCTGCCTCGTTGTTGGCCTTGCTGTTGTTCGACGCGCCTTGCGTCGCTTCGGGGTGTGTCCCCTCGGTTTCGTTTCCAGAGACGCCGTCGGGCGGTGACTCGCGGGTGGGCACTGCCTGTGCCAGCCGTGTCTCCGGTTGCGTCGGCGTGACTCCGGTCACCGCGGATGTGCTCGTCCCCGCCTGGATGGCTTCCCGCGGCACTGCGTGCAGGCATGTCGACAGCGTGGCGATGGCGATGAGCAACATGGGCACGGGAGGAAGCGGCACGAGGAAATGGCGACACGTCCCCGGGGCGCGAGTCGACGCACGCCCAGGACGCAATGAAAGACAATGCGAGGCGAAACGCGCTCATGGCCCATGCCTGGCCAAGGCCAGACGGGTCCCATGCTCGCGAGATGTCCTTACGGAAGTACGGAGGGTCCTGGTTTTTCTACGGACCCTGCGGCATCGCGGTGGACCGCAGGCGCTGCACCGGTGACCACTCCGGTCCTCGCGCGGGCTCCACCGTCCACGACACCCACCGCAACGCGGGCGGCACGAACACCGTCCAGCTTGCCGCTACCGCCAGCAGGTGCTCCACCGAGCCCGCCTGATGCCGGTGTCCATGCCCCTGCTGCCCGGAGCCGTCATCCCCATCCGGGGTTCCACCGCGCCCGGTCTCCGCGACGCACGCGGACGGCTTCGTCTGGGACCCGGCCGCCTTCCGCGCCGACGGGGTGCCGCAGGGGGCCTTGGCTTCGGTTCCCTCGTGGTGGGCGTGGCCGCCCACTCCGTGCACGTGGGCCTGCCCACCCAGTCCCCCTCCGTGACCCACCACCGCGTGCAGCACGGGCGCCACCGCGAGCCCGTACACCAGGACCATCAGTCCCAGGCACGCCAAGTCACGTCGGTCTCGCGGGTCCCACACGGTGGTTCGTTCTCGGAAGGGAGGCGTCCTGGACGACGGGTGGACGACACCCGCCTCCCTAGCCGTCCGCCTCCGGACACGCAAGCGCGCCCCCCGCTCGCTGTCCGACACTGCCCAGGGCGTCCCGTCCCCTTGTCCCGTAAGCCTCTTGACGCATTGCATTGGAATCCGCTGCAGCCGCAGTCTTCCCGTCATAGACTCCTGACGTGCGTTCTGAATCCGCCGTGCTCCGTTCGCTTCCTGCCCTGACGATTCCCTCGCCGCCGCCTTCGCGCGCCGAGCGCCTTCGCGCGTTGGGGGCCGAGTCCTTTGATCTGCTCGTCATTGGTGGCGGGGTCACCGGCGCGGGCGCGGCCCGGGATGCGGCGCTGCGCGGCTTGAAGGTCGCACTGGTGGAGCGTGAGGACTTCGCCAGCGGGACGTCCAGCCGCTCGTCGCGGCTGATCCACGGGGGCCTGCGCTACCTGGAGCACGGTCACCTGGGGCTCGTCTTCGAATCCAGCATCGAGCGGCGGCGACTGCTGACGCTGGCGCCCCATCTGGTGCGACCGCTGGCCTTCGTGTGGCCCGTGTACGCGGGGGCGCGGGTGCCCCGGTGGAAGCTCAACGCGGGCCTCATGCTGTACGACGCCCTGTCGCTGTTCCGGAACGTGAAGGCGTATCAGCGGCTGTCGCTCAAGCAGGTGCTGGCGGCGGAGCCGGGCATCCGTTCGGAAGGGCTCAAGGGCGGCGCGCGCTACTACGACGCGGCCACCGACGATGCGCGCCTGACGCTGGCCAACGCGCTGGGCGCGAGCGAGGCGGGCGCGGTGGTGCTCAACCATGCGTCCGTGAAGCGGCTGGTGCTGGAGGACGGCAAGGCGACGGGCGCGGTGGTCGTGGATCACCTCACGGGCGCGGAGCACACCGTGCGCGCCCGCGCGGTCGTCAACGCCACCGGGCCGTGGAGCGATGAGATCCGCCAGCTCGACGCGGGGACGACCCGCTCCGGTCCCGCGGTGCGCGGCAGCAAGGGCGTGCACATCGCCGTGCCCCGTTCACGTCTGAGCATCCAGGACGCGCTCACGCTGTTGTCCCCCGTGGATGGCCGCGTGATGTTCATCCTGCCCGCGGATGGGTTCACGCTCATTGGCACCACCGAGACGGCCACCCGCGCCCACCCGGCCGAGGTGCGCGCGAGCGAGTCCGACGTGGCCTACCTGCTGGCCTCCGCCAACGCGTTCTTCCCCGAGGCCCAGCTCACCCGCGACGACCTGGTCAGTGCCTGGGCCGGCATCCGGCCGCTGGCCGCCAGCGGCTACCACGGCAACACCGACGCGGGCAGCGCCAGCCGCGAGCACGCCATCGACGTGAGCCCGTCCGGGGTGCTCGCCATCAGTGGAGGCAAGCTCACCACCTTCCGCGTCATGGCCCGCGACGTGGTCAACGCCGTGGAGCGCCACCTCTCCATGCCCCACCGCAAGTCCACCACCGATGCGCGACCCCTGCCGGGCGGCGACATCGCGAAGCTGGCCACGGAGTTCGCGGCGGCGCGTGAAGAGGTGGGCGACGTGGCCACGGCCGAGCATCTGGTGCGCGCGTATGGCAGTCGCTGGCGCGCCGTGTGGGCGCTCGCTCGCGAGACGCCGGAACTGGCCGAGCCGCTCGTGGAGGGCCTGCCGTACCGCCTCGCCGAGGCCGCGTGGGGCGTGTCCCACGAGATGGTCCAGACGCTGGCCGACCTGCTCATCCGCCGTCTCAAGGTGGCGTTCGAGACGCGGGATCAGGGTCGCTCGGCCGCGGTCCGCGCCGCCTCCGTGATGGCGCCGCTGCTGGGGTGGGATGCAGAGCAGACGGAGCGCCAACTGGCTGCCTATGACGTGGATGCCCAGCGCATCTTCGGCGTGGATCCCGCGGACGCCTGACCTTCCGATGGGGCTTGCCCGCATGCCCCGAACGGTCGGGCCTGAAGGCCCGGAGGGCTGGCGCGCCCCGGAGCGGACTTCGTTGCCAATGGTCGCGAACGGCCTGCCCGTGGATGCCTGACTCCCCGACGGGGTGGCGGGCCGGTCCTCAACGCGCCCCGTCGTGCTCTCGCGGACGTGGGCGTTGAAGGGGCGGGTGCAAGGCCCCCGAGCGTTGGCCTCCTCACGTTGTGCTGCACCGCGTGCCCGTCGGGCGCATGACAGCCGCCCGAGCAGTCGTCCTTCGTCCATGCTTAAATTGTTTTTGGGAACGGGAAGTGGGGCTGCTCCGTTCTCCCCAGCCGTCTTTTCGGGGGCGGCGGGTCACGGCGCGGTACCTCCCGCTGTCCGGGCACGAAGGAGATGCACTCCATGAAGCGTTGGCTTTGGCTTGGGCTCGGGTTGTCTGGTCTGGTGGCTTGCGGCAGTGACCCCGACCCCATCGATGTCGTCGTTCCCCAGGCGTGTCCCGGCACCACCGACCAGTCGCTGCCCGGCACCGCGTCCTCCTCCCTGCGCGCGCAGGAGCCCGCGGACGGGGTGATCATCACCTTCAAGCCCAGGGTCTCCGCCAACGCGCTGTCCGCCACGGCGGACTTCGCGGCGGTCGTGGAGCGCGAGGGTGGTGCGGTGAAGCGCCGCTTCCCCAACCTCAACATGGTGTCCGCGCGGCTGTCGCCCGAGGCCCTGGCGAAGCTGAAGCAGAACCCGGACGTGCTCTCCGTGGAGCCGAACCGCCGCGTGTACGCGTCCAGCCTGCCGGCGTTTCCCCCCATGGCGTCGTGGCAGGGGGTGTTCAACCGGCAGGGCTCCGTGGGCGAGTACACCGAGGGCCTCAAGCTGGTGCAGGCGCCGCAGGTGTGGGACGCCAACAACGACGGCATCCTCGACGCCAACGCCCCCACGGGCGAGGGCGTCAAGGTGTGCGTCATCGACAGCGGCTGGGACAGCAAGCACCCGGAGTTGAAGGCGGCCTACGTGGGCGGCATCGACTACGTGGACGGTGACGACGACCCGACGGACCAGAGCGAGGCGCAGGGCATCGTGACGGTGGGCGGCGGCCACGGCACGCACGTGGCGGGAACCATCCTGGCCCAGTTCGGCGCGGATTCGGGCGCACGCGTGGCCGCGGGGCTGGAGCCCAACGGCGTGGTGGGCGTGGCGCCCGGCGCGTCGCTGCTCGTCGCTCGCGTGCTGGACGTGAAGGGCGGCGGCAGCACCGACGACGTCATCGAGGCCGTGCAGTGGTGCCAGTCGCAGGGGGCGAGGATCGCCTCGCTGTCGCTGGGCGCGGACAGCCCTTCCACGAGCGAGCAGATCGCGTTCGAGCGGGTGTGGAACGGCGGCAACGGCCTGCTGTCCATCGCGGCGAGCGGCAACGAGGGCAGGGCGGGCATCTCCTATCCGGCCGCGTACCTGCCGTCGGTGATGGCGGTGGGCGCGGTGGACTCGCAGGGCGGGTACGCGGAGTTCTCGCAGTTCGGTGCGCAGCTCTCCGTGGTGGGCCCGGGGGTGAACGTGCTGAGCTCCACCGTGCTGGGCGCCGCGGCGCAGTCGACGTTGGCCGCGGGGCCGGCGGCCATCACGTCATCGCCGCTGTCGTACACCGCGCAGAGCAGCTACACGGGCCGGCTGGTCAACTGCGGCCTGGGCACGGACCGGACCTCCTGCGGCGAGGCCGCCACCTGCGACGGCTTCGTCGCGTACGTGGACCGTGGCGACATCTTCTTCGAGGAGAAGGCGCGCAACGTCATCGAGGCCGGGGCTCGCGCGGTCATCATCGGCAACAACGTGCCCGAGGATGGCGACGGCACCTTCACGCTGGGCTCCGCGTCCTCGCACTGGGTGCCGACGGTGTCGGTGTCGCTGGCGTCCGGGGCCATCCTCAAGAAGATGGAGGGCCAGGATGTGACCGTGAATGTCACCGGCGTGGACTACCAGCGCGAGTCGGGGACCTCCATGGCCACCCCGCACGTGTCGGGCGTGGCCGCGCTGGTGTTCAGCGCCAGGCCGGACCTGTCCGCCGCGCACGTCCGCGCGGTGCTGGAGAAGACGGCGCTGGACGACCAGGTGACGCCGGGCTTCGACGAGAAGTACGGCCACGGCATCGTGCAGGCGGCCAAGGCCGTGGCGCTGGCGCGCACGCTGCCCCAGGGTGGCGGGCCGCTCCCGCTGCCGTAACCCCCGCACGCTTCGGTGCTCCAACGCCCCCGGGCCCCTTCAGCGGGACCGGGGGCGTTTTTGCGTCCTCCGTCCGCTTCGATCCATGGCGGTGGAACAGGC
>NZ_RAVZ01000299.1 GCF_003611635.1 Corallococcus terminator
GGCTCGCGACGAGCAGGACGGGGAGGATTAGGCGCACACGGCCTCGAGCACGGTGAGGCGCCGCTTGCTCTCCGCGACGTAGGGGTTGTTCGTGTCCCACGCGTAGCCGGCGAGGATGGCGGAGATCATCCGCCGCACGTCCGGGGACGGGTTCGGGTGGAAGATGACCTGCTGGAAGCCGCCCTCGTACCAGGACTCCACGAAGGTGCGGAAGGTGTCCACGCCCGCCTTGAGCGGCTTCGCGTAGTCCTTCTCCCAGTCCACCGTCTCCCCGGCGTACGCGCGGCGGATGCAGTCGGCCGCGAGGCTCGCGGACTTGAACGCGATGGTGACGCCCGAGGAGAACACCGGGTCGAGGAACTCGCCCGCGTTGCCCAGGAGCGCGAAGCCCGGGCCCCACAGCGACTTCACGTTGGCCGCGTAGCCGGTGAGCTTGCGCGCGGGCGTGTCCCAGACCGCGTCCTTGAGCAGGTCCGACAGCGACGGCGTCTCCTTCACGATGGCCTGGAGCCGCTCGGTGTCCGTGCCCTGGTACTGCTCCAGGTATTCCATCTTCGCGACGACCCCCAGCGAGCAGCGGCCGTCGGAGAAGGGGATGGTCCAGTACCAGACGTGCACGTGTTCGGGGTGCACCGTCACGCGGATCTTGTTGCGGTCGAAGCTGCCCGGCGGCGTGCGGTCCTGGACGTGGGTGAAGATGGCGCCGCGCTTGGGGAAGTTCGACGGCGTCTCCAGGTTCAACAGGCGCGGCAGCACGCGGCCAAAGCCGCTCGCGTCCAGGAGGAAGCGCGCGCGCACGCGGTACGTCTCACCGTCGGGGCCGCGCGCCGTCACCTCCGGCTGTTCACCGCTCGTGTCCACGGAGAGGACCTCGTGGCGGTAGCGCACGATGGCGCCCTGGCGCTCGGCGCCTTTCGCGAGCACGTGGTCGAAGTGGGCGCGCTGCACCTGGAAGGTGGTGCCCCAGCCGGGGGAGAACTTGTCGCGGAAATCGAAGTCCGTGTACTTGTCGCCGCGCACGAAGGCCGCGCCGTTCTTGTACTGGAAGCCCGCCTCCACCACGTCCTGGAGCATGCCGGCCGCTTCGATGTACTCCATGCTCTGCGGCAGCAGGCTCTCGCCGATGGAGAAGCGGGGGAACTGCTCACGCTCCAGCACGAGGACGTCACGGCCCTGCTTGCGAAGGAGGCCCGCCGCGACGGAGCCCGCGGGGCCCGCGCCGATGATGAGGATGTCCGCCGATTCAGTTTTCAATGTGTGGCTTTCCCAGGAGGAAGTCGGAAACAAGGAGTGAGGATCCAGATGGTGACTTCGCCCAACAGCATGGCGAGGCCGAAGGAGCGCAGGGCGGGCGTGGCCGACAGGCCCAGCAAGCCAAAGGACAGGAGCGTGCTCACGCCGGCCAGGGCCACCGCGAGCCACGCGGAGCCGTCGCCGGGGTGCTCCAGGAGGAAGATGCCGTAGTCCACGCCCATGCCCAGCAGCAACACCAGTCCCAGCACGGTGAAGAGCTGCAAGGGCGCCCCCGACCAGCCGAAGAGGGCGAGCGTGATGAGCGTGCCCAGCACGGACGGCAGCCACGCGCGCCACGCCTGTCGCCCGAAGCGGGCCACCAGCGTGAGCAGCACCGCGACATAACCCGCGACGATGAGCCCGCCCATGATGCGCCGGTAGCGCCCGAGCAGCCCGGAGATCTCCGCTGTCTTGTCCACCCAGCGGATGCCCTCCAGGCCGTGCGCGACCGCTTCCAGCTTCGGCAGTTGCTTCGGATCATTGAGGCCGCGAAGCATGAGGACGCTGTACTGCCGCGCGCCCAGCGTCCCCAGCCACTGCTGTCGGATGGCGGAGGCGACGGGCCCGGAGAGGAAGTGCGAAGGCGTGAGCGGCTCTTCAGCGAACGTGGCGCGCGTGGGCGCCTCGCCGGTGGACTCGCTGACGGCGGCCACGGCCTGCGCTTCGGCGCGGGCGCTCAGGGCCGCGTCCTCACGCTGCTGGGCCTGCGAGGGAAGCCAGTCGGACACGGCGCGGTAGCCCGCGAACACCTTCTCCGAGACCAGCGTGTCCAGGTGCTGCTTCAACGTCGCCTCGCGGGCGAGCACCTGTTCGTCGCTGTCTCCCTCCACCAGGAAGAACTGCGCGGGGCTGGGCAGTCCCAGCAGCCGTCCCAGTTCGCGCTGGTCGGCGATGAGGTTCGGGGGGGCGCCCTGCAACTGGCGCAGGTCGTCCTGGGGCTTCAGCTTCCAGAGGCCCACGGCCACGAGCACGGTGAGCACGGCGCCCGTCAGCCACCAGCCCCGCGTGGAGGTGATGCGCGGCCAGCGGGTGATGGAGGCGGAGAATCGTTCGGAGAAGGCGGTGACGGGCAGCGCTCCCCGGTCCAACGAGGGGAACCAGCACACCACGGTGAGGAACGCGGCGGTGAGACCGGCGGCGGAGAACACCGCCATCTGTCTCAGGCCGGGGAAGGGCGCGACGCCCAGCGCCAGGTACGCCACCACGCTGGTGACGAGCGCCAGCGCCATGCCCGGCAACAGCGAGCGCATCACCGGCCCGCGCTCGGAGGGGGCCTTGCCCTGACGCGCGGCGAAGTAGTGGAAGCCGTAGTCCTCCGCCACGCCCACGAGGCTGGAGCCGAACACCAGCGTGAGCAGGTGCACCCGGTCGAAGACGAGCGCGGTGACCGTCAATGCCACGGCGCAGCCCAGCGTGAGCGACACGCCCACGAGCAGGATGGGCCGCAGCGAGCGGAAGGTGAGCCACACCAGCAGGAGCACCGCCGCCAGCGAGCCGAAGCCGATGGTGGACATCTCCCAGCTCGCCTGCGCCGCGGCGGCCTCCGCGTACAGCGGCACGCCCGCGGCCACCAGCCGGGCGCCGGGCACGGTGGCCTCCACCCGGGCACGGGCCTGCTCCACCACGGACGTGACGCGGGAGCCATCGCCCAGCGCGAACGCGGAGACCTTGCTCTTCCAGGTGAGGAGCACCCACTCGCGGCCCTCGCCCGACAGCCACAGCCGACCGTCGCGAGGACGCGCGGAGGTCTCCGCCGCGCGGGCCTGCCACCAGTCCGGCCACAGGCCCAGCGGATCCGCGTTCCAGTCCGTCATGCGGGCGCCCGCGGGCTGGTACAGCTTCATCAGGGCCGTGCCGCCCAGCTCCTCCGGCGTCGCGCGCGTGAGCCACTGGCGCTGCGAAGGCGTGAGCAACCGGTCCCGGTAAGGCCGGTAGAAGTCCACCGCCTGCTCCAGCGCGGAGGTGTCCACCACGGCGGGCTCCAGCACGTCGGAGGCCTGCTCCAGGACGCGCGTGGCCTCGTCCGCGACCTTCTGCGCGGAGGCCCAGTCCTGCGCGCCCACCAGCAGCACCACCTGCCTGCCGGCCTCGTCCGCGAGCTTGCGCGTGGCGGCGTCCACCTCCGGCGCCTGCTCGTCCTCCGGCAGGAGCGCGAGCACGTCGGTGTCCAGCCGGGCCGAGCGCCAGAAGGACACCTGGTGCACGCCCACGGCGAGCACCACCAGGGCCCAGAGGATGGCCAGCTTATTTGCCAAGGCGCTCGGCTTCCGTGGCGTCCGGCGGCGGCGTCTGGGCCAGCTTGTCGAAGAGGATGACGCTGGAGTCTCCGCGCGTCTCGTCCATCTTCACCTGGCGCACGTAGGCATCGCCTTCCAGTTGGATGTGCTTGAAGACGCGCGCGAGCCCCGCGTCCGTGGGCGTCAGCTCCAACCGCCAGCCGGTGGGGCCCACCAGCGCGCCCTCCACCTTGAAGCGCTTCTGCAACGTGGACACGTCGCCCGCGAGCAGCGCGAAGAGCAGCTCGTTCACCGCCGCCAGCGCCGGCTCCTTGGTGGAGTCCAGGTGGTAGGCCGCGCCGCCCTGGCCCTGTTCGGCGCTCAGCGACTTGCGCGTGAGCGTCAGCGTGGAGGCGAACGGCGTGCGCGTGTTCCACAGCACGCCCTGGTCGCGGGCGAGGAGGAAGTCGCCCTTCGACACCAGCGGCTTCTTGAAGCCCGCCACGGTCTTCTTCTGCTCGAACTGGCCGCGCACCAGCGGCGCATCCGCCAGCCGGGCGCGCACGTCCTTCACGAGGTCGCCCGCGTGGGCGCTCACGGACAAGAGCGCGCAGGTGAGCACGAGCAGGGTCTTCATTCCGGCCTCACTCCCAGCTTGTTCCAGAGGACTTCGGGACAGACGAACTGCATCTCCCCCGTCGCCAGGGCCACCGCCACCTGGATGGTGTGGGCCTGGTTCACCTTGCGCCCGGTGGCCGCGTCGCGCAGCACGTAGTCGAAGCGCAGCCGGTTCTCCCATTCGGTGATTTCGGCGCGCACGATGATCTTCTGCTTGTAGGAGATGGGGGACACGTACTTCAGCCGCATGTCCACCACGGGCCAGCCGTAGCCGGACTCGCGCATCTGCGGAAAGTCGTAGTCGTACCGGCGCAACAGCGCGCAGCGCGCCAGCTCCAGGTACTTCACGTAGTGGCCGTGCCAGACGATCTCCATCATGTCGAGGTCGTGGAACGGCGGATCGATTTCGATTTCGCAGCTCAAGTCAGGCTTCATGCAGCCTCCACTCCCGACGGCGCAGGGCGCTCAGCAGGCCTTGGAGTTCGCCATCCAGGGCGCGGTCCTCCACGAGCAGGGGAATGCGTGCTTCCAGATCCGCGTGCATGGCCGCCAGCGCGGGGCCCGGCTTCGCGTCCGCGTCCACGCGCTGCCGCAGGGTGACGCCCTGGCGGGCCGCGATGAGCATGGCCGCCACCACCTGTTCGGTCAGCTCCAGCACCCGCAGGCAGTCGCGCGCGGCGATGGTGCCCATGCTGACCTTGTCCTGGTTGTGGCACTCCGTGGAGCGGGAGAACACGGACGCGGGCATCGTCTGCTTGAGCGCCTCCGCCGTCCACGCGGAGACGCTGATCTGCGCCGCCTTGAGGCCGTGGTTGATGGCGGCCCGTGGGCCCGTGGCCGCGGAGAGGTTGGCGGGCAGTCCGTGGTTGTAGCGGGGGTCCACCAGCAGGGCGAGCTGACGGTCCAGCAGGTCCGCCACGTTGGCCACCGCCGTCTTCAGGCTGTCCATGGCGAAGGCGATGTGGCCGCCGTAGAAGTGGCCGCCGTGCAGCACGCGCTCACCGTCGGGGTCGATGAGCGGGTTGTCGTTGGCGCTGTTCAGCTCGTTCTCGATGAGCGTGCGGAAGAAGGGCAGCGCGTCCTCCAGCACACCGATGACGTGCGGCGCGCACCGAAGCGAATACCTGTCTTGCAGCCGCTGCTCGTTGCGCGAAGGCCGGTCGGTGACGAGGTCCGCGCGCAGCCGGGCCGCCACGCGCTGCTGGCCCGCGTGCGGCTTGGCCGCGAAGAGCGTCTCGTCGTAGTGGTGCGCGTTGCCGGCGCTCGCCAGCACGTTGAACGCGGTCAGCCGCGTGGCCAGCCGGGACAGGTACTCCGCCCGCTCCCACGCCAGGCACGCCAGGGCGGTCATCACGGCGGTGCCGTTCATGATGGCCAGCCCCTCCTTCGGCCGCAGCTTGAGGGGCTTCACGCCCAGCGACTCCAGCACCTGCGCCGCGGGCCTGCGCTCGCCCCGGTACCAGACGTCTCGTTCGCCGCAGAGCACCGCCGCCACGTAGGACAGGGGCGTCAAGTCTCCGCTCGCGCCCACCGAACCCTCGGCGGGAATCATGGGCAGCACGTCGTGCTTCAGCAGCAGCTCCAACTGGGTGAGCAGTCCTTCGCCCACGCCGGAGAAGCCCTGGCACAGCGAGGCGAGCCGCGTGGCCAGCACCGCGCGCGTCTCCTCGGGCGTGAGGAACCGGCCCGCGCCGATGCCGTGGTACGTGTAGAGGTGGTGCGGCAATTCCGCGACGAGCGCGGGCGGGATGGACACCGTCACGGAGTCGCCGTAGCCGGTGGTGACGCCGTAGATGACGCCATCCTCCGCCAGCAGCCGGTCCAGGAACGCGGCGCCCTTCGCGATGCGCTGGCGGAAGGCGGGCGCGGTGCCCAGCTCGGCCGGGCGTTCGCGCCGCGCCAGCGCCCCCACGTCCTCGAGGGTCAGCCGGCCGCCGTCGAAGCGCACCGGGAGGTCAGAAGGTAGGGGGCTTCGCGGAGACATTCACCTGATCCCAGAAGGGAAAGAAGTTGAACCAGTCGTAGGGCGCGCGCTTGAGGAGCGCCGTGACCTGGCCTGCGTACTGCTGCGCGCAGTCCGTGAGCGCGGCCTCGCGCCTGCCTCGGGGCAGGACGATGCGCTCGGAGAGGCGTTCGAAGTGGATGGTGTAGCCGTCGCCCTCATGGATGCAGCCCAGCAGGTAGAGCGGACACTTGAGCAGCGCCGCCAGCACGTAGGGCCCCACGGGAAAGGGCGCGGGGTGTCCCAGGAAGTCGACGCGCACGGTCTGGCTTGCATTCACTGGAATGCGATCGCCCGCGATGACCACGAACTCGCCCGCCTCCACGCGCTCGTTCAGCGCGACGGCGGTGGCCGGGCCCATGTCCGTCACTTCCATCAGGCGGAAGTCGTTCTCCGGGTTGAGGCGCTTGAGCAGGCGGTTGAACTGCTCCGCGTGCAACGTGTGCACCAGGATGTTGAGCTTCACCTCGCCACGTCGCTCCGCCATGGTGCGGCACAACTCCAGACAGCCCATGTGCGCGGTGACGATGATGCCGCCCCTGCCTGCCTTCGCCGCTTGATAGAACTCCTCGCGGCCCTCGGTGCGCACTTGCTCGAAGCGGTAGCGCCCGCTGACCGCGAGCAGCTTGTCCAGCATCGTCTCCGCGAACGTCAGCGTGTGGCGCACGCTGTCGCGCCAGTGTGGCTTGTGGCCCAGCGCGCCCGTCGCGGCCTCCACCCGCTCCAGGTACTGGAGCGAGGAGTGGCGCAGGAGCGGCCGGCTCAACCAGTGCACCAGCACCACCGGGTACAGACAGAGGCGGAACGGCCAGCGGCCCAGCAGCTTGTGGATCCAGTACAGGAGCCAGATGCCAGCGACGAAGGTCGTCTCTCCCATCTCCGCCCAGTGGCGGGATTTCATTTCGCCACCTTGCGCCACAGCAGCATGGGCAGGCGCGGCAGCATCCCGAAGAAGAGCCGGGCGTGCATGCCGGAGATGCGCACGTTGTCCCAGAGCACGTCGAAGTGGGAGATGCCGTCGGTGGGGTAGCGCACGTGGGTGGGCTGATTGAGGATGCGCATGCCGCGCCAGAACAGGCGCACCAGCACCTCCACGTCGAAGTCCATCCGCTTGCCAATCCGCACCGAATCGATGAGCGCCACGGTGGGCGCCAGCGGATAGACGCGGAAGCCGCACATCGAATCGCGGATGGCGAACGACAGCGTGTTGATCCACACCCAGATGTGCGTGGCGTAGCGCCCGTACAGCCGGCCCTTGGGCACGGACTCGTCGTAGATGGGCGTGCCGCACACCAGCGTGTCGGGGCTCTCCTGCGCTAGCGCGAGGAAGCGGGGGATGTCGCGGGCGTCGTGCTGTCCGTCCGCGTCGATCTGCAACGCGTGGCTGTAGCCGCGAGCCTGGGCCGCGCGCAGGCCCGCCATCATCGCGCCGCCCTTGCCCTCGTTCTGGGGCAGGCGGACCACCTCCACGCCGGTGCTGTCCTCGCGCGCCAGTCCGTCCAGCACCGCCGCGCAGCCGGGCTCGCTGCCGTCATCCACCAGCACGCAGGGCAGGCCATGAGAGCGCACCGCGTGCACCACCGCGCCCACGGCCTCGCCGTGGTTGTAGACCGGAATCACCGCGCAGACCTTCATCCCACCCCTCCACCCAGCACGATGCGTCCGCTGGCGTGCGCGCCCGCGGCCGACGTCAACTTGAACCCCAGCCGCCCGGACTCCGCCGCCCAGGTGAGCTCCAGCGTCAACTGCGTGCCGGGCGGAATCACCTGCTGGAACTTCAGCGTCTCCATCCGCAGGAAATCCGGCGGCAGCGCGAAGTGCTCGCGGCCCAGGAGCAGCGCCCACTCCACCTGGGCGACGCCGGGCAGGATGGGCGTGCCGGGGAAGTGCCCGTCGAAGTAGGGCGAGCCCTCCTGCACCTCCACCGACAGCAGCACGCGCTCCGGTGCACGCTCCAGCACCTGGAACGGGGGCCGCCTCGGGTCGAAGAGGGCGGCGAGCGCCGCTTCCGTGGATTTGCCCTGCGAGTTGACCGGCATGGCCTCCAGATATCGGAACCGGCGCGGCAAGGCACTGGACTCGAAATGCGGGGCCAGTTTCTCGCGCAGGGCCTGGTTCAGGGAGCGTCTGCCCCCCGCCTCCTGGAGCCTCCAGCCCGCCGCCTCCGGCACTGCCACCACCGCCAGCGTCACCCGGTGGCCGTCCGCCAGCGGCAACACCCGCGCCTCCCGGACGAGCCCGCCCTCCACCAGCGCCCGCTCCATGGCGCTCAGCGACACGCGCTTCTCCTCCAGCTTGAGCAGCCGGTCCCTGCGCCCCAGCAACTCGAAGCCCCCGGGCACCGCCCGCGCCCGGTCCTCCGTCGTGAACCACGCGCCTTCGGGCAGGTCCAGGTGGGGCGAGCGGACCGTCAGGACCTCGTCATCGGAACTGGAGCCCGCGCGCACCTCCACGCCGGGCATCACCCGCCACGACGCGGCCTCCTCGGTGTCCCGCCTGCGCCACGCGACGCCCCCGGTCTCCGAACTGCCGTAGACCTCTACCGGCGCCCGGCCCAGCAGCTCCCGGCACGCCTGGAGCGCTTCGGGGCTGAGCGGCCCGCCCGACGAGAACAGCCCGCGCAGGTGACCGCGCACGGAGGCCCAGTCCAATGACGCCGGCAGCCGCTTCAGGTGCGCGGGGCTCGCCACCAGCAGCGCGGGCCCTGGGCGCAGCGCGGCCACGATGTCCTCCGGGTAGGGCAGCCCGTGCGCGTCGAACAGCCGGCCCGCCGCCAGCGGCCACAGCACCCGGAACAGCAGGCCGTAGATGTGCTGGTGCGACACGGTGGCGAGCACGGGCGCGTCGCCGGCTTCTTCGTCGAACAGCGCCCCCAGCGTCACCACCTCGCTGGAGAGCTGCGACAGGCGCTTGGGAATGGCGGTGGGCTGCCCGTTGGAGCCCGACGTGTAGACGACCAGCGCGGCGAGGTCCGGCGACAGGGGCCGGAACGTGGCCTCCGCTTCCGGGATGGGCGTCAGCGCTGTCTGGTCCGCGGGAGCCCTGCCCGCGAAGCCGTCCACGTGGGAGCGCAGTGCGTCCAGCGTGGCGGGCCGCGCGTCGGCGGGCAGGTAGATGCACACGCCCGCGTGCCACGCGCCCAGGAGCGCGGCGGCGAACTCGAAGGTGTCCTCGTGGAAGAGCGCGCACCGCTGGCCCCCGTGCGCCGCGAAGGCCGCATGCCAGCCGGCAGCCCTCGTCCGGAACGCGGCGAAGTCCAGCACCTGTCCCTCGCGGCGGGCCACGGGGTGCCCGGCGGGACGGCCGTGGACGAGGAGGTGCTCGAGCGCGAGCGGCTCATCCATGGGCGTGCCGTGCGCGCACCCGCTGCCGCACCACCCATTCGCCGGCGAAGAGCAGGCCCATGAGGCCGTAGGCGATGAGGCCGTTGTAGAGCGCCCAGGTGGCGTCGCTCGCCCAGAGCGCGGTGGTGAGCGCGAGGCCGCCGTTGAGCACGAAGAAGCCGCACCACACCTGCGTCACCTTGCGCGTGTACGCGACGCCGGATGGGGGCAGGTCCTTCTCCCGCAGGCGCGCCAGCCGTTCGATGACGCTGGGCGGATAGGCGAGGCTGGTGGCGAAGACGGTGAGGAGCACGCTGTTGACCAGCACCGGGTAGAGCTTCAGGGGCAGCGCGTGGTTGCCCAACATGCTGGACGCCGCGAGCACCAGCGCTCCCACGGCCGCCGCCAGCCACATCTTCTCCCGGGTGGCCACCGCGCGCACCACCGCCATGCCCGCCAGGGGGAGCGCCATCCAGCGGGGCTCGAAGTGGCCCAGGCCCAGATAGACGAGCGGCGGATACGCGAGGCTCAAGAGCCCCAACAACACCGGACGCAGGCGTTTCACGCCGCGGCGGAGTCGCTGCCGAGCAGCCCGTGCAGCGCGTCCACCACGTCCTGCAGCGTGCGCACGGAGCGGAAGACCTCCGGCGGAACGCGCTGGCCCGCGACGGGCTTCAGGCGCACCAGCAGGTCGATGGCGTCGATGCTGTCGATGTCCAGGTCGTCGTGCAGCCGCGCCTCCGGGACGATGCGCGACGGTTCGATGTCGAAGGTTTCCTGGAGGATGGCGCTCAGGCGCTCGAACAATTCGTGCTTGGTCATGGGGTGTGGCTCCGCGCTTTGGTTTTTAGAGGATCAGGACTTGGTGCGGTGGGTGCTGACGAAGTCCGCGAGCGCCCGCACGCTGGCGAAGTGACGGCGGTTCTCCTTGGAGTCGCTCGCCAGCACGACGCCATAGGACTTCTGCAGTGCCAGCCCCAGCTCCAGGGCGTCGATGGAGTCCAGCCCCAGGCCTTCGACAAACAACGGCGCGGCCGGATCGATGTCGTCCGGTTTGAGGTCCTCGAGGTTCAGCGTCTCGATGACCAGACGCTTGATTTCGTGCTCAAGCTCCAGCATGGCCCTGGTTCTCCCGGGAGAAGTAGTCGTGAAGGCGTGTGGTGAGGTGGCGCGCGGCCTTCGCAGCGTCGCCCGCATCCGCGTCCTTGGAGGAGACGGGGATGTCGTCCTCCACGCGGATGATGAAGTGCATGGGTTTCGGCGGCACCTTCCACCAGGGCGTGCCCTTGGTGAGGCCCAGCGGCGCGACGCGGATGGTGACCGGCGTGATGTCGCAGGGACCGCGCACCGCGATGTTGGCGGCGCCGCGCTGCAACTGCATGGGCCCGTGCACGGGCGTGCGCGTGCCCTCCGGGAAGATGATGAGGTTGTTGCCGGCCTTCACGGACGCGATGCAGTCCTGGATGAGCCCGGGCCCGGAGTCGTTGCACAGGTAGCGCGTCGCCCGGATGGGCCCGCGCATGAACGGGTTGTTCGCCAGGCTCGCCTTCACCACGCAGTCCGCGTTGGGCACGAGCGAGATGAGGAACACCACGTCGATGAGCGTCGGGTGGTTGGCCAGGATGAGCAGCCCGGGGCGGGACAGCTTCTCCACCCCCTCCAGCTCGTAGCGCAGCACGCCCAGGAAGCGCATGTAGCCGACGAAGAAGCGGAACGCGTGGTGCACCGCCAGCCGCGCCAGCCGCGTCTGCCGCGCGGGCTCGCGCACGATGAGCTGGAGCAGCGGGAAGTAGAGCAGGCGCAGCGCCAGCCCGCCCAGCCCGAACGTGGCGAAGGACAGGCCGGTGGCGAAGATGCGCCAGAGCCGGTCGAGCTTCTCAACCATGGCGTTCCCACCGCCAGCGCCGTGCGCCCACCGGGTGCTCCCACCGCCGCGCCCCGGAGACCAGGAAGCGCAGCGCGCGCAGGTCCACCGGCAGTTCGTCCTGCTCCTGTGCATCCGCGTCCGCGTCCGGGGCGGAGGCGTGGCAGTCCAGGCGGATGGCGTTCGCGCCGGTATCGGCCGCAAGCACGCAGGCCCAGGCGTGCGGGAATCCCACGGACTCGGAGAAGTGCTGCCAGGGCTCCGGCAGGGGCTCGTCGTAGTGGACGACCATCACCCGGGGAACGCCGTCGGCCAGCAGGCCGCACGCCTCCGTGAAGGCGGCCTCCACCGTCTCCTCGCCCGCGGCGATGGCGCCATACGAAGCCGTGTCCCCCCGAGCGATGGAGTAGAGCGCGCCGATGGCGTTGTGCACCGACAGGCTGAACGACGTGGGCGACAGCGGCTCCGAGCGCGCCAGTTGTGTTAGCAGCTCCAACGAACGGCCCAGGTCTCCGTAACGCGATGCGAAGAGCACCGGCGCCTCAGGGGCGTCCACGTGGGCCTGATAGGTGGCCTGCAGGGCGATGCGGCCCAGCCGGTCCACGCGGCGGCGCATCATCGCGGGCATCTCCGCGAGCGCGGGCGTGCCTTCGGCCGGCAGAGGGTGGGGCTTCGCGAGCCAGGTTTCCCAAGCATCAGGGGCAACGAGGCCGGGGGCCCATGCGGCCCAGCGCTGAACGGTGAATCCCATCATCTTGTCGACGGAGAGGCCCCAAGCGCTCCCAAAGGCAACCTTTACCAAAGCATCAACAGGGAGACAATTGGCGCCAGCCGTCGAGCCAGCAGGGAAGCGGGCGGCCGCCTCGTCCCGTGCCCGAGGTCCCTCGCAAGGGGCTGCATTTGCTGGAGGAACACGCACTCGAGCCTCGGCTTTCAGCGACACGCGGGTTTGTCCAGGGAGATGACGCGTCCACGGCTCCCCGCAGGTCGGAAGGACCCCCACGGCGGAGACGCAATGGCCCGTGGCGACAGGTTCCGGGCGTGGGCTGACGACGTCGCGAAGGTCCTCCGTATTCACCGGACGCGCACGGCCATCCCGACACCCCGTTGGAAGGAGCTAAGGTTTTTTCCGTTTTTGCTACCAATCCAGGTTCATGGACGGAAGGGCGCTCCAGGCATGCGACGCACGACGAGGTGGAAGCGGGCGGTGGTGGTCCAGGCGGTGTGGCTGTTGGGGGG
>NZ_RAVZ01000029.1 GCF_003611635.1 Corallococcus terminator
GCCTCGGCGTGGGGGAGGGGGCGGCCGAGGACGGAGCCACCGGACCACTGCCGGGCGTGCCCGGCCTCCGGATGACTTCGACTGCGGGGACCACCCGCCGTGTCTTCCTGTCGTTCACGGTTGTACGTTACCTGATGCGCGGGGTCCGGGCATGCCCGGGCTCACGGCTGGGGGGATGCTGAGAGGTCGACCTTCCACCCGGACGGCTCTCGCACCATCCGGACCTCGCCCGACCTTCCCGCCGAGCGCACGACCAGGGTCGCCTCGTCGCCCTCCTGGCGGAGCAGCGAGACTTCCTGAACATCGGGGGGCACGGGGACATTCGCGAAGAACAGTGCCAGCGGCTCCGGCTTCACCATGCCTCCGGAGGCGTCACTGACCTTCTGGGCCTGGGCCTTGAGGTTGGTCTGGGTGGGTTGGGAAAGGACCGCGTAGGCCTTGGGCAGCTCGCCTCGCTGCACGTGCCGGTGGAAGGTCTGGTAGGCCCCCACGGGGGAGTCCGGCTGGAGCCGGTTGCAGCCGCCCAGGGCAAACAGGGCGAACAGCAGCCAGGTCGTCGTCGCGAGCGGGCGCATGGAGCCTCCGGTTTAGGTCAAAGCGCCGCCGTGGGGAAGCGCGAGCTGCTTCAAGCCGCGTGCTGATGGACGCGATTACGTCCCGTCCCCTTGGCGGAGTACAGGCTCACATCCGCCGCGCGCAGCAGCGCCTCCGTCTCCTGCAGGTCGTCCGCCGGCACCGTGGCGACCCCCAGGGAGGCCGTCAGCTTCACCATCCGGGTCACCCCGCCCGGCCCCTGCCAGGGCAGCTCCAGCTTCTCGATGGCCTCCCGCACCCGCTCGCACGCCCGGAGCGCGTCCTGGGGCGCGGCCTCTGGCAAGAGGGCGATGAACTCCTCGCCCCCGTAGCGGGCCAGCAGGTCCACCTCGCGCAGCGTGCTCCGGGCCGTCTGGGCCACCGCGCGCAGCACCTCGTCCCCGAAGGGGTGACCGTAGGAGTCGTTGATGTTCTTGAAGTGGTCGATGTCCAGCATCACCAGCGACAGGGGAGAGCGGTACCGGCGCGAGCGCATGAACTCCTCGCTCAGCCGCTCCTCGAAGTAGCGCCGGTTGAACAGCCCCGTGAGCGCGTCCGTGCGGCTCAGGGCCAGCAGCTCCTGCCGGCGCCGGTCCAGCTCCCGGTTGGCCCACTCCAGCTCCCGGTTCTTCTCCACCAGCGCGTCCTGAAGCGCCTTGAGCCGCAGCATCGACTTCACGCGCGCGCCCAGCTCCAGCATGTCGAAGGGCTTCACCAGGTAGTCGTCCGCGCCCAGCTCCAGCCCCTCCACCTTGCCCGCCGCCTGCCGCGCCGTCATCAGGATGACCGGGATGAAGCCGAAGCCGCCCTCGCCCGCGTTCGCCTTGACGATGCGGCACACCTCCACGCCGCCCAGCCCCGGCATCTCCACGTCCATGACGATGAGATCCGGCCGCCCCGCGCGGATGGCCGACAGCGCCTGCGCCCCGTCCAGCGCCTCCTTGAACACGTAGCCGTGCGGGGCCAGGCCCTCGCGCACGTGTTTCACCTGCGCCGGATCATCGTCCACGATGAGCACGGTGCGGCCGGAGAAGTCGTTCGCCGGCCCGCTCCTCCGGGCGACCTCCAGCATCCTCTTCCTCTCGGCTTCCGGCATGAGGTGCCCGCCCCCCTGGAGTGCGGTCGTGGCCGACTTCACACGTGGCCCCCGGTCCAGGGACCTGTCACGTCGATTCTCTCCCGGGCCCCGGGTTGCTGCCAAGGGCCGCGCGGTGCGGCCGGGCCGGGACGTTCTGCGGTCTACGGAGCGGGCTTTACCAACCGTGCGCGGTAGACGGGTTCTCCGGACGCCAGGTAGCGCCGCTCGCGGGTGGAGGGCACCTCTTCCGGGTCATACGGATGGAAGACGCCCGCGCCCAGCGGGTTGTGGAAGCCCGCCTCCTCCAGGATGCGCAGCATGGCCACGCCGCGGTCCTGCACGTCGGTGCGCATGTCGAAGCGGCCGCCGGGCTTGAGCAGGCCCAGCATCAGCTTCGCGAAGTCCGGCTGCACCACCGCCCGCTTCGCATGGGAGCGCTTCCACCAGGGGTCGGGGAACTGGAGGTGGATGACGTCCAGGGACGCGGGGGCGATGATGCGCGGCACCACGAAGCGCGCGTCGGATTCGATGACGCGCAGGTTCTTCAGGGCCAGCTTCTCCCCTCGCATCTGCGTGTCGCGCGCGTACTTCTTGCGCCACTCGAAGGCGATGAAGCGCACGCCGGGGTTGCGGCGGCAGTACTCCAGGGCGTGGCCGCCCGCGCCGGAGCCGATTTCCAGCTCCAGGGGGCCGGTGAACCCGAACTCCGCGTCCCAGTCCGGGGGCGTTTCCAGGGGGACGAACTTGAGGCCGACCGGTTCGGGGAGCAGGGCAGGGCGCATGGCGGGAGCGGGCGCCTCTAACCATGGAGCCGCGTGGGTTGGCCAGGGCAAAAGCGCGCGGGGTGCTATAGGAAAGGGCCATGAAGGTCTTCCAGTCGGTGTCCGAGGCGGGCCGCCAGCTCCAGGGGCAGGCCGTCGCGCTGGGCAACTTCGATGGCGTGCACGTGGGCCACCAGGCCCTCTTCGCGGAAGGACGGCGCCACGCCGCCGCCTCCGCGCTCACCTTCCAGCCCCACCCGGGCAAGGTGCTCCAGCCGGACCTCGCGCCCAAGCTGATCACGCTGCTGCCGCGCAAGCTGGAGCTGCTCTCCACCTGCGGCCTGGACAGCGTGGTGGTGCAGCCCTTCACCCGCGACTACGCGCGCAACACCCCGGCCGACTTCGAGGCCTCGCTCCTGGACACCCTGGGCGTGGGCCACGTGGTGGTGGGCAGCGACTTCACCTATGGCGCCCACCGCGCGGGCACCGTCACCACCCTGCGCGAGGCCGCGGCGAAGCGCGGGGCCCAGGTCCACATCGTGCAACCGGTGCACGTGGACGGCGTCGTCGCCTCGTCGTCGCGGATCCGTGAGTACATCCTGGAAGGCCGCGTGGGAGCGGCCCGGCGCCTGCTCGGTCGCCCGTTCGACCTGGACGGCACGGTGGTGGCCGGGGCAGGCCGGGGCCGCACCATCGGCTTTCCCACCGCCAACGTGGACACGCAGAACGAACTGCGGCCCGCACCCGGCGTGTACGCCATCCGCGCGCGCCTGCACTCGGAAGCGGCCGGGCCGTGGCGGCCGGGCGCGGCGAACATCGGGGTGAAGCCCACCTTCGGCGGCACGGAGGTCACCATCGAGGCGCACCTGCTGGACTTCACCGGCGACCTCTACGGCAAGGAGCTGCGGGTGCAGTTCCTGGAGCGGCTGCGGCCCGAACAGCGCTTCGGCTCCGCCGCGGAGCTGGTGGGTCAAATCAAACGCGACGTGGAGGCTGCCCGCACCGTGGTGGCCCGCGACGACGGGTGACGGAAAGGGCCTTTTTTCCGCCACGCCGGACGCCTTCCTGGGTGAAGGAAGGCGCGCCCGGGTTTGGGGCAGCGGACAGCAAGGAGGCACGCGGGGGCGCCTTGACAGGCCGCGCATCGGTTTCCTCTAATCCGTGAGGATCCGTGCCAGGGCGTCAGGTCCCTGTCGCACCCCTCATCCCCCTTAAAGGTCCCCGCGATGGCCGGGGGTCTGGCTGTCCCCTCCTCACGCTCAAAGAGGCATCCCAGAAATGTCCGGTCGACTCGGTGAATTGCTGGTGCGCGAGAACCTCATCTCCGTCCAGCAACTCCGCAAGGCGCAGGAGGAGCAGCAGAAGAGCGGTGCCCGCATTGGCACCGCGCTCATCAAGACGGGCGCCATCGAGGAGTCGAAGCTCACCGACTTCCTGTCGAAGCAGTACGGCGTGCCCGCCATCAACCTGAAGGACTTCGACATTGATCCGGACATCATCAAGCTCGTGCCCAAGGAAGTGGCCGAGAAGCATCTGGTGATCCCGGTCAACCGCGCGGGCCCGTCGCTCATCGTCGCCATGTGCGACCCGTCCAACATCTTCGCGGTGGACGACCTGAAGTTCCTCACCGGCTACAACATCGAGGCCGTCGTCGCCTCCGAGATCTCCATCCGCGAGGCCATCGAGCGCTACTACGCCGAAAAGGGCCCCTCGATGGAGGACATCGTCGGCGACGTGGGCGACGACATCGAGGTCGCCAAGGAGGAGCAGGAGAACCTGGATGAGATGGCCAAGGCCGCGGACGACGCGCCCGTGGTCAAGCTGGTGAACCTCATCCTCATGGACGCCATCAAGAAGCGCGCGTCCGACATCCACATCGAACCGTACGAGAAGGACTTCCGGGTCCGCTTCCGGATCGACGGCGTGATGTACGAGGTGATGCGCCCGCCCATGAAGCTGCGCAACGCCATCACCAGCCGTCTGAAGATCATGGCGTCGCTGGACATCTCCGAGCGCCGCCTGCCGCAGGACGGTCGCATCAAGATCAAGATTGGCGGCGGCAAGGAGATGGACTTCCGCGTGAGCGTGTGTCCCACGCTCTTCGGCGAGAAGGTCGTGATGCGCTTGCTCGACAAGAGCAACCTGCAGCTCGACATGACCAAGCTGGGCTTCGACGCGACGCCCCTGGCCTGGTTCAAGGAAGCCATCGACCGTCCCTACGGCATGGTGCTGGTGACGGGCCCCACGGGCTCCGGCAAGACGACGACGCTGTACTCCGCGCTCGCCAGCCTCAACGACGTGGGCACCAACATCTGCACCGCGGAAGACCCGGTCGAATTCAACTTCGCCGGCATCAACCAGGTGCAGATGCATGAGGACATCGGCCTGAACTTCGCCGCCGGCCTGCGCTCGTTCCTGCGCCAGGACCCGGACATCATCATGATCGGTGAGATCCGCGACTTCGAGACGGCGGAAATCGGCGTGAAGGCCGCGCTCACCGGCCACCTCGTGCTCTCCACGCTGCACACCAACGACGCCCCCGGCACCGTCAGCCGTCTGCTCAACATGGGCATCGAGCCGTTCCTCGTGACGGCGTCGCTCAACCTCATCCTCGCCCAGCGTCTGGCGCGCCGGCTGTGCCCGGCCTGCAAGCGCCCCGCGGAGAAGGTGGACGAGCAGGCCCTCATCGACGCGGGCATCCCCCCGGACAAGATGGGCACCTTCACGATGTACGAGAAGGTCGGCTGCCGCGAGTGCAACGACCGTGGCTACCGGGGCCGCGTGGCCATCTACGAGGTCATGCCCTTCTGGGACGGCCTCAAGGAGCTGGTCATCAACGGCGGCTCCGCGGCGGAGCTCAAGCAGGAGGCCATCCGGCTGGGCATGAGCAGCCTTCGCATGAGCGCGCTCAAGAAGCTCATGGATGGCATGACGACGCTCGAAGAGGTCGTGGGCAACACCGCGCCGGACCGCTTCTAGACACCTTCCTCAATCTTTTCCCCCGACAGGACACGCATCCGTGGCCAACCTGCACCAGCTCCTCAAGGCGATGGTCGAGAAGGGCTCTTCCGACCTCCACATCACCACCGGCTCGCCGCCGCAGCTCCGCGTGGACGGTGAACTCGTCCCGCTCAAGACGGCGCCGCTCACCCCCGTGGAGACGAAGCAGCTCTGCTACTCCATCCTCACGGACGCGCAGAAGCACAAGTTCGAGGAAGAGAACGAGCTGGACCTGTCGTTCGGCGTGAAGGGCCTGTCCCGCTTCCGCGCGAACATCTTCATGCAGCGTGGCGCCGTCGCCGGCGCCTTCCGCACGATTCCCTTCAAGATCCTGACGTTCCAGGAGCTGGGCCTGCCTCCGGTGGTGGCGGAGCTCGTGAAGAAGCCGCGCGGCCTCATCCTGGTGACGGGCCCCACGGGCTCCGGCAAGTCCACCACGCTGGCCTCGATGATCGACAAGATCAACACCGAGCGTCATGAGCACATCATGACCATCGAGGACCCCATCGAGTACCTGCACCCGCACAAGAACTGCCTGGTCAACCAGCGCGAAGTCGGTGCGGACACGAAGAACTTCAAGACGGCCCTCAAGTACATCCTGCGCCAGGACCCGGACGTGGTGCTGGTCGGTGAGCTCCGAGACCTGGAGACCATCGAAGCGGCGCTCACCATCGCGGAGACAGGCCACATCTGCTACGCGACGCTGCACACCAACAGCGCGGTGCAGACCATCAACCGCGTGCTGGACGTCTTTCCCCCGTACCAGCAGCCCCAGGTGCGCGCGCAGCTCTCCTTCGTGCTGGAGGGCGTGATGAGCCAGGCGCTGGTGTCCAAGGTCGGTGGCCCGGGCCGCGTGCTGGCCCTGGAGGTCATGATCCCGAACCCCGCCATCCGGAACCTCATCCGCGAGGACAAGGTCCACCAGATCTACTCGTCCATGCAGGTCGGTCAGGCGAAGTACGGCATGCAGACGTTCAACCAGGCGCTGGCCGCCCTTCTGGCGCGTCGGCTCATCTCCCAGGACGAGGCGTTCGGCCGTTCGTCCGACCCGGAAGAGCTGCGCAACATCCTCGCGACAGGCGCAGGGCAGGGTGGAGCCCAGCGGCCGGCCGGGGGAGCGGGTGCCCGTTAGTTTTCCGTCGTGAATTTCGCGGGTTAGACTCGCGCCCTCCCCGGAGGTCCAGGTTATGGCAGCACCAGCGGTCCAGCAGAAGGCGACAGCGTCCAAGAAGAACACGGCCCAGTTCCTCTGGGAGGCGAAGACCAAGAGCGGGGAGGCGAAGAAGGGCGAGATGGAGGCCATGGACGTGGAGGCCGTCAACGCGCGCCTCAAGTCCCTGGGTCTCAATCCGACGAAGGTCCGCAAGAAGAGCGGCTTCGACGTGGAGATCTCCATCCCCGGGATGGGCGGTGTCGTTGGCAAGGACATCCTCATCTTCACCCGCCAGTTCGCGACGATGATCGACGCCGGTCTGCCGCTGGTGCAGTGCCTGGACATCCTCGCCAGCCAGATGGACAACCCCGCCTTCAAGAAGGTGGTGTTCGCCATCAAGAACAAGGTGGAGCAGGGCAGCACCTTCGCGGACGCGCTCAAGGAACACCCGAAGGTCTTCGACGAGCTCTACGTCCAGTTGTGCGCCGCGGGCGAGGTCGGCGGTATCCTCGACACCATCCTCAACCGGCTCGCCGCCTACCGGGAGAAGGCCGAGAAGCTCAAGTCCAAGGTCAAGAGCGCGATGACCTACCCGACGGTGGTCATCATGGTGGCCATCGGCGTGACAGCGCTCCTGCTCCTCAAGGTGACGCCCGTCTTCGAAAAGATGTTCGCGGACTTCGGTTCGGCGCTGCCGGCCCCCACGCAGGTCGTCGTGGACATGTCGAAGTTCGCCCAGGCGTACTTCCTCCACACCGTCATCGGCATCGCCGCCCTCGTCTTCTCCTTTACCTGGAGCTACCGCCAGCCCCGGGGCCGCAAGTTCTGGGACAAGACGTTCCTCAAGCTGCCCCTGTTCGGCGACGTGCTCCGCAAGGTGGCGGTGGCGCGCTTCACGCGCACGCTGGGCACGATGATCTCCTCCGGCGTGCCCATCCTGGACGCCCTGGACGTGACGGCGAAGACGGCCGGTAACCGCACGGTGGAAGAGGCCATCTACTACGTGCGCGGCAAGATTTCCGAAGGCAAGAACATCGCGGGTCCGCTGCTGGAGACCAAGGTGTTCCCCTCCATGGTGGTGCAGATGATTGGCGTCGGTGAAGCGACGGGCGCCATGGACACCATGCTCAACAAGATCGCCGACTTCTACGACGACGAGGTGGACACGGCCGTCAGCAACCTGACGTCGCTCATCGAACCCATCCTGATGGTGTTCCTCGGCGGCGTGGTCGGTGGCTTCCTCATCGCCATGTACCTGCCCATCTTCTCGCTTGCCGGCGCGATCAAGTAACGCGGTCATGAGAAGCACGGCGCGAAGCGTGGCCCCGGGGCTGCGCTCGCGCCTGGTGTGGCTGGTGTTGTTCCGCACCGTGGCGGCGAGCCTGTCGCTCGTCGTGACGGTGGTGCGGTTGATGACCCAGCCCGCGCAGGAGCCCAGCCGCGCGGACTCGCTGTCGTTCGCGGTCATCGCGGGCGCCTACCTCCTCACCGTGGTGACGGGCCTGCGGCTGCGCCGGGGCACCGCCGGACGCCTGGACGCCACGGTGCAGGTGGTGGGCGACGTGCTCATCGCCACCGGGCTCGTGTACCTGAGCGGCGGCGCGGACTCCCCCCTCACGTTCCTCTACAGCCTGGCCGTCATCGGCGCGGCGGTGGTGCTGGACTGGCGCGGCGCGCTGGTGGCCGCGGCCGTGTCCACGTTCGCCTTCACCGCGCTCCTGCTCATCATCCGGCTCACCACGCCGGTGAGCAGCGTCGCGGTGTCGCCCTCGCGGGTGCTCTTCGTGCTGGGCAGCAACGCGCTGGCGCTCGTGCTCATCGCCGTCCTGTCCGGCTACCTGTCGCGCCAACTGTCCGCCACGGGTGGCGCGCTGTCGGAGAGCGAGGCGGACCTGCGGCGGCTGGGGCGGCTGCAGCAGCTCATCCTGTCCTCCATGCCGTCGGGGCTCGTCACCTGCGACGTCCAGCGGCGCGTCACCTTCCTCAACACCGCGGGCAGCGGCATCCTCCAGGTGGACGACTTCTCCTGCCTGGGCCAGCCCCTGGAGAACCTCCTGCCGGGAGTGGCCTCGCTGGCGCCGCGCTCCACGCGCGGGGAGCTGCCGGTGCAGACGCCCGGCGGCAAGCGGGTGCTGGGCCTGTCGGTGTCGCCGCTGGAGGGCGAGGCGGGCGCGCTGCTCATCGTCTTCCAGGACCTCACCGAACTGCGGCGCATGGAGGAGGACCTGAAGCGCACGGACCGGCTGGCCAGCCTGGGCACCCTGTCCGCGCAGCTCGCGCACGAATTGCGCAACCCGCTGGCCGCCATGCGCGGCTCCGCGCAGCTCCTGGCGCAGGAGCAGTCGAAGGACGTGGTGGTGCAGCGGCTCACCGGCATCCTCACGCGCGAATCGGACCGGCTGGCGCGGCTGGTGGAGGACTTCCTGCGCTTTGCCCGCCCGCCCCAGCCGCAGCGCCGTCCGGTGGCGCTGGACACGCTCGTGTCGGAGACGGTGGACATGCTGCGCGCGGACCCCCTCACGCGTGAGGTGGCGCTGGAGGTGCGGGTGACCCAGCCCCTGACGGTGCCGGTGGATCCGGATCAGCTCCGCCAGGTGCTCATCAACCTGGTGCGCAACGGCTGTCAGGCGGCGGGGGCGCGGGGAACGGTGCGCGTGGCGCTGGCGCACGCGAACGAGGAGGCGCAGATTCGGGTGTGGGACTCGGCCGGCAGCATCACGGAGGAGATGATGGGACACCTGTTCGAGCCGTTCTTCACCACCCGCAGCGGTGGCACCGGGCTGGGCCTGTCCACCGCGCACTCCCTCATCCGCGCGCACGGCGGCACCATCCGCGTGAAGTCGCACCCCGACGAAGGCACCGAATTCCTGGTGGGGCTGCCGCTGTGAGCGCGCTCCATGAAGGCGGCCCGCGCGGCCACGTGCTGGTGGTGGACGACGAGCTGTCCATGCGCGAGTACCTCGAAATCCTGCTCGTGCGGGACGGCTACGCGGTGACGAGCGTGCCCGCGGTGGCGCCCGCCTGCGAGGTGCTGGCCCGGGACTCCGTGGACCTGGTCATCTCCGACATGAAGCTGGGCCCCGGGGGCAGCGGGCTGGACGTGCTGCGGGCGGCGCGCTCGCGCAAGGAGCCGCCGGAGGTGGTGCTCATCACCGCCTTCGGCACCCCGTCCTCCGCGGTGGAGGCCATGCGGGAAGGCGCCTACGACTACATCTGCAAGCCCTTCGACAACGAGGAGCTGCGGCTTCTGGTGCACAAGGCGCTGGAGAAGCGCGCGCTGCGCCAGGAGAACAGCACGCTGAAGGAGCGGCTGTTGCCGGGCCTGGGCGGGCTGATGGTGGGCTCCAGCCCTCGCATGCGCGCGCTGTGGCACCTGGTGGAGAAGGTGGCCCCGGGGCGCAGCACGGTGCTGGTGACAGGGGAGAGCGGCACCGGCAAGGAGCTGGTGGCGCGCGCCATCCACCTGCGAGGCCAGCGCGCCGCCCAGCCCTTCCTGCCCTTCAACTGCGGCGCCCTCAACGAGGGCGTCCTGGAGAGCGAACTCTTCGGCCACATGAAGGGCTCCTTCACGGGCGCCACGCACGAGCGCCCGGGCCTGCTGGTGTCCGCGGGCGAGGGCACGGTGATGCTGGACGAAGTGGGGGAGATGCCCATGTCCACCCAGGTGAAGCTGTTGCGCGTGTTGCAGGAGCGCAAGGTGAAGCCCGTGGGCAGCGCGGCGGAGATTCCCTTCCACGCGCGCGTCATCGCCGCGACCAACCGCCGGCTGGAGGCGGAGGTGAAGGCAGGGAGATTCCGGGAGGACCTCTTCTACCGGCTCAACGTCATCACCCTGGAGCTGCCCGCCCTGCGCGAGCGTCCGGATGACATCCCGCCGCTGGCGACCCACTTCCTGGCGCGCCTTTCGGAGGAGCTGGGCCGCCCGGCGCTGAGGTTCGCCCCGGAGACGCTGGCCCTGATGGAGCGCTACGCTTTCCCGGGCAACGTGCGCCAGTTGCAGAACATGGTGGAGCGCGCGGCCACGCTGTCGGACTCGGACCTGCTGGGGCCCACGACGCTGCCGCCCACGGTGCGCGGCGAGGCGGAGCCCCAGTCCCGCTCCGGCGAGGCCGGTGAGCCCTCCATGGGGGCGGGCTTCAACCTGGAGCGCTACCTGGACGACAGCGAGCGGCGCCACCTGCTGGCCGCGCTCAAGCAGGCGCAAGGGGTGAAGACGCGCGCCGCGGAGCTTCTGGGGCTGTCCTTTCGCTCCTTCCGCTACCGGCTGGCCAAGCACGGCCTCACCGACGAACTGGACGAACCGACGCCCCGGGCCTGAAGCCCCGCCCGAGGCTCAGGAGACGGCGGGCCCGGGCGCTCTCTAGCGGAAGTCGCGCCGCTCGAAGATGACCGTGGCCAGGGCGATGAGCACGCCCGCCCACGCGACGCTGTAGGCCGCGCCGGACAGGAAGGTGCTGGCGTCCACGGGCAGCGCGTAGGTGGCCTGCGGCCGGAAGTTCACCCGCTCCAGGTTGGGCAGCGCGTAATAGATGGCCTTGCCCAGCACCTGGATGAACGAACTCTCCGACCGGCTGGCGATGGCGTAGAGGTCGCCCGTCAGGTGCCCGGTGAAGTACAGGCCCGTGGTGGCGATGGCCGACACCGCCGGGCCCGCGAAGCTGGAGAAGAGGATGCCCACGCTGCTGATGACGAGCAGTTCGAACCACAGGCCCGCGCTCGCGAGCAGTTGCGTGGACGTGATGTTCGCGCGGAACAGCAGCAGTTGACTGAGGAAGACGAGCGTCATCGCCACCAGCAACGCGCCCAGCGTCAGCATGGTGCCCGCCAGCCGCGCCAGCAGGAACTGGGTGCGGGAGACGGGCTTGCTCACCACCAGGAAGATGGTGCGCCGCTCGATTTCACGGCTGAGCAGGCTGCTGGACAGGAACACCGCCAGGAAGACGAGGATGATGCTCATCATCCCCAGGCCGAAGTCCGTCAGCACGCGGTCGAACGTGGTGACCGTGACCTCCGTCACCAGGGTGGAGGACAGCAGCACCACCGCGGCGAACACGCCCACCACCACCGTCACCCGGTTGCGGCGCGCTTCGCGAAAGCCATTCCACATCATCGCGCTGAAGGCGCTCATGTATTGATCTCCCCGCCCACGGTCGATGCGCGCCCGGACTCCTTGAGCGCGTTCATGAACAGTTGCTCCAGTGAGAACCGCGCTGGCTGTACCTGGTTCACCCGGCCCCCGGCGCCCAGCACCCCGCTGAGCAGCCGCTGCGTGTCCACGTCCGACACCTGGAGCAGCACGCGCCCGTCGAGCGCCTGGAGCGACTCCAGCGGAACGCCCAGCCCCTTCACCGCGTCCGGGGCCATTCCCTCCACCACGACCTCCACCGTGGGCACCTGCGCGGACACCAGCTCCCGCACGCTGCCTTCGCGCACGAGCCGGCCGCCCACCAGCACCGCCAGCCGGTCGCACAGCGACTCGACGTCCGGGATGATGTGGCTGCAGAAGAGGACCGTGGTGCCCTTCTCCCGCTCCGCGAGGATGAGGTCGCGCATCTGGCGGCGGCCCAGCGGATCCAGGCCGCTCGTGGGCTCGTCCAGGATGAGCAGCTTCGGCCGGCTCACCAGCGCCTGGGCCAGCGCCACGCGCTGCACCATGCCCTTGGAGTAGCGGCGGATCTGCAGCTTCTCCGCGCCCGCCATCTCCACCGCGCCCAGGACCTCCGTGACGCGCCCGTCCAGTTCGTGGCCGCTCAGGCCCGCGAGCTGTCCGGCCAGCGTCACGAACTCCCGGCCGGTGAGGTACTCGTACGGGGCGGGGTTCTCCGGAAGGAAGCCCACCAGCCGCCGCGTGGAGGCCTGATCCACCGGCTGGCCGAAGATGCGCGCGACCCCACTGCTGGGGCGCACCAAGTTCATCAGGATCTTGATGGTGGTGGACTTGCCGGCGCCGTTGGGTCCGAGCAGGCCGTAGATCTGTCCGGCGCCCACCTGGAGGTCCAGCGACTGCAGGGCGCGCACGGTGCGGTTGAACCAGAAGCCGACCTTGTACGTCTTGGCGAGCCCCTGGGCCAGGATGGGAGGAGCGTCAGGGTTGGGAGTCGTCATGGCTCGGTCGTCGTTCGGGGCTGGGGGACGATGCGGTCTCCGGTTTCGGTCTTCTCATCCTCGATGAGCTCCAACCGGAACCGGGAGGCGTTGGAGTAGGCCCGGCCGTCCTGCCCCAGGAAGAACTCTCCACCCATCGGATCCGGGGGAAGCTGGCGCAGGTCGCCCGCGCTCACCAGCGCGGGCAGGGTGTCGGGCAGGCGGCCTTCGCGGGCCCGGTAACGGGCGATGGCCGCGTCGATGCCCTTCAGCACGCGCTCCTGTTGGATCTCCTGGATGCGCTGCTCGTAGAAGGTGCGTGATTCCTCATCCTCCGCGCTGTCACGCAGGGCGACGGTCAAGGACATGCTCGCGTCGAAGTCCCCGGACTGCGCGTACAGCCGCGTCGCGAGCGCGGAGAAGTATTCCGGGGCGCCCTCCCACCGGGACATCTCCAGGATCAGGTCCGCAGCCTCCTTGTACTTCCGCTCGAAGAACATCAGGTTGTACGCGAGCTGGAAGGTGAGGGGCTGGTCGTGGGGGACATTCGCCACGCCCTTGCGCAAGAGCGCCGTGGACTCCGCGGTGTTGAGGTACCGGCCCTCTCCCGCGTAGACGGGGATCGTGAGGCCCCCGTAGAGGTACGCCTGCCGGAACTTCGGATCCAGGGTCGTGACCAGCTCCGCGTAGTCGGAGATGTGGCGGTACTCCTCCGGCCTCACCGCCGTCCCGATGCGGTTGAGCATGAGGATCCAGAAGTAGTCCGTCACCAGCCCCTTCTGGGCGGTGAAGAGCACCTTGAGCAGGTCGGGACGGGGGAGCAGGGGCCCGCCGCCCTGCCTGCGCGGGGGCACAGGCGGCGCTGACAGGAGGGCTACCAGCAGCAGTCCCGGAACGAATCGCAACAGGGGCAGCTTTCGCATGGCTTCTCGAAACGACAACGGGGCACCCGAAATGCCCGGGCGCCCCGTCGATTGTGCCATGTCACGCCCGCGTCGGTGAAGCAAATGAAGCAGGCGAGACCGGCTCAAACAGCATGCAGCGAATCAACCGCCGCAGCTCACGTCGTTGAACGCGTTGGTGGGCTCGCCCGCGACCAGGTTCAGGCCGTTCGGCGTGTCCTCGTCGATGCCGCAGGGGGCCGGGATGGCGGCCTGACCGGCGACCGTGGCGGACGTGATGCCCCACGTGTCACCTTCGGGATCGTTGTCCACGTTGCCGATCGCCGTCGCGCTGAACCAGCAGTTCGGGCACGTGGGGATGTCCGGGTTCACGCCAACGGCCGTGACGGCGTCCGCCGCGTCCGGGGCCGTGGGGAACTTCAGCGCGTCCTGGCCGATGCAGCCGGCGGTGGCGCCCGCGCGGCGGGCCGTCTGGGTCGCTTCCACGGCCGCGGCGCAGCCGGTGGCCATGCCGTAGCTGTAGCGGTTGCCGGCCTCGGGATCGAAGCCGATGACCGTGAAGTTCACCTGGTACTTGTCCTTCTCACCGAAGTACGCCTTCTGGGCCGTGAAGATGGCCTTCAGGTTCGTCTTCGCCTCCGACTGCTTGGACTTCGCCTGGAAGCGGATGAAGTTCGGGATGGCGATGGCGGCCAGGATGCCGATGATGGCGACCACGATCATCAGCTCGATGAGGGTGAAGCCACCCTTCTTCCGGAAGAGACGGTTCATCATTTTTGGGAACTCCGCGGCAGGCAGAGGGGGGTTGAACGACGGGAGAAGTCTTAGCACGAAGAGTGCCACCGCGAACAATTCGGCCAACCGCTTGGATTCCCTCAAAGGGCAGCCCACCTCAGGTGCGGCACGCCTGCTGGCCTGCCAATTTTTGTCACTGACGCTGACGGTTTTCGTCGTCCGCCACGAAGTCGCCAGTGACTGGAGCGGCTTGTAGGATGCCCGGCTCCGTGACGTTCACCTACGCGCCGGGCTGGGCCGAGCCCCTCTTCATCCTCTTCCTGTTCTTCCTGGGCCTGTGCTTCGGCTCCTTCCTCAACGTCGTCATCGCGCGCGTGCCGGAAGGGCTGAGCATCGTGCGGCCGGGTTCGCGCTGCCCCAAGTGCGGGCACGTGCTGTCCTGGTACGAGAACATCCCGGTGCTGTCGTGGCTGGGCCTGCGGGGCAAGTGCCGCGGCTGCGGCATGCCCATCTCACCGCGCTACGTCCTGGTGGAGTTGCTCACGGGGCTGTTGTTCCTCGCGTGCCTCAAGCGCTTCGACTGGACGTATCCGCTCGTGCCCGCGCTGGTGCTCGTCTGTCTGCTGGTGCCGCTCACCTTCATTGATCTGGAGCATTGGATCCTCCCGTTCTCGCTCACGGTGCCGGGCATCGTGGCGGGCGTCCTGCTGGCGATTCCCGTGGGCCAGGACGCGGTGGTCCGCGCGGTGGTGGGCGCGTCGGTGGGCTTCCTCACCTTCCGCTTCATGGAATACGTGGGCTGGAAGGCCTTCAAGAAGGAGGCGCTGGGCGGTGGGGACAAGTTCCTCGTCGCGCTGCTGGGTGCGTTCCTGGGCTGGCAGTCGCTGCTCGGCATCCTCTTCTTCTCGTCGTTCCAGGGCGCCGTCGTCGGCGTGGTGCTGCTCGCCGTCACGGGTCGGGCGGGCCCCGGTGGCGCGGAGGAGGAGAAGGCGGATCCGTCCAAGGCGCCTCCTTCAGAGGATGCGGAGGAGCCCGAGTCCACGATGACGTGGGAGTTCACGAAGCCCGGCATGCCCTGGTGGAAGCGCGTGGCGCTGGTGATTCCGTGCCTGCTCTTCCAGCCCATCCCGGACGCGCCCCTGGACGAGACGGGGGAAGAAGAGGAATGGGTGCCCGGTCCCACCAACATCCCGTTCGGCCCGTGGCTGGCGCTGGCGGGGCTGGAGGTGATGTTGCTGGGGCCCTGGATTGCCCGCGTGCTGCCGCTGGAGGTGGCGCTGATGCTCGGGGGGACGCAGTGAGGGGCATTCCGCCGGTGCGCGGATGAAGTGGCGCATCGCGAGCGTGGCCTTCCTGCTGGGCTCGCTGTCCACGGGCCTGTCCTGGCTCACGCTGCAACCGGTGTTGATCCGCCTGCTGGACGTGGCGCGGCGGCTGGCGGAGCCCGGGACGCCGGAGGCGGAGGGGCTTACGCGCATCCGCACCTTCCTGCCCCTGGCGCTGGGGCTGGACCTGGTGGTGCTGACGGTGCTGGCCTACGTGGTGTTGGATCTCACGGTGGGCCGTCCGCTGCGCGCCACCGAAGCCGCCGTGGAGCAACTGGGCCGCCTGCAACTGGACGTGCCACTTGCGGGGCAGGGCGGACCGCTCCTGTCGCGCATCCAGCGGGCGCTGCAGCGCATGGCGGAGGCGCTGCGCCAGGAGCAGGCCCTCACGCGCTCCCAACTGGAGGCGCTGCGCGAGGCGAACTCGCGGCTCGCGCGGGCGCAGACGGAGCTGGTCGCGTCGGAGCGGCTGGCCACCGTGGGAAAGCTGGCCGCGGGCGTGGCGCACGAGGTGGGCAATCCGCTGGCGGGCATCCTGGGCTACCTCTCCCTGGCGCGGATGAAGGCGGAAGGGCCGGAGGTGAAGGACTTCCTGGAGCGCATCGACCACGAGGTGCTGCGCATCGACCGCATCGTGCGGGGCCTGCTGGACCTGGGGCGCCCCGGCAGCGCGCAGCCCGTGCCGGTGGACGTGGGGCAGGTGGTGGAGACGTGCGTGCGCCTGGTGCGTGCCGGACCGGAGCTGGATCGCGTGGACGTGACGCTGGAGCTGACGCCCGGCCTGCTGGCGCGCGCGGATCCAGGGCCCCTGTCGCAGATCCTCATCAACCTGATGCTCAACGCCGCGCAGGCCATGGGCGGGCAGGGACAGGTGCGCATCTCCACCCGGCGCGAGGACGCGCTCCTGTTCGTGGAGGTGGAGGACAGTGGCCCGGGCCTGTCGCCGGAGGTGCGCGCGCACCTCTTCGAACCGTTCTTCACCACCAAGGGCCGGCAGGGCACGGGCCTGGGGCTCGCGGTATCGCTGAATCTGGCGCAGGGCATGGGCGGACGGCTGGAGGCCCGCGACGGCGAGGGGGGCGGCGCCCGCTTCCGGCTGTCGCTTCCCGCCGTCTGATACGCGCCGGGGCGGGCGGGGCGTATGATGCGCCCAAGCCCATGTCCCTCTTCCGCACCGTTCTCGTCGCCGACGACGAGCCGTCCATCCGCCACATCCTCACCCTGGTGCTCACCGACAAGGGCTACGAGGTGCGCGCCGTCGCCGACGGCGAAGAGGCCCTGCGCGAGCTGTCCGCGCGCCCCTACGACGTCCTGTTGTGCGACGTGCGCATGCCGAAGCGCGACGGGCTGTCGGTGCTGCGCTCGGCGCTCGCCGACCAGCCGGGCCTCACCGTGGTGGTGATGAGCGCCTACGGCTCCCAGGAGCAGGCGCTGGAGGCGGTGCAGGCGGGGGCGTACGACTACGTCCAGAAGCCCTTCAAGCCGGAGGAGATCGTCTTCGTCCTGCGCAAGGCCGAGGAGCGCGAACGGCTGCTGCGGGAGAACCGGCGCCTGCACGAGGCCCACCTGCCCGGCGCGTCCCTGGGCCACATCCTGGGGGAGAGCGCCGCGCTCCAGGCGGTGCTCAAGCAGGTGGCGCGCGTGGCCCCGGTGGACACCACCGTGCTCATCTCCGGGGAGAGCGGCACCGGCAAGGAGCTCATCGCCCGCGAACTGCACGGCAAGAGCCGCCGCTCCGCCATGGCCTTCGTGGCCGTCAACTGCGGCGCCATCCCCCACGGCCTCCTGGAGAGCGAGCTGTTCGGCCACGCGAAGGGCGCCTTCACCGACGCGCGCACCGCCCGCCGGGGCCTGTTCGCGGAGGCCGACGGAGGCACGCTCTTCCTCGACGAGGTGGGCGAACTTCCCCTGGGCGCGCAGGTGAAGCTCTTGCGCGTGTTGCAGGAGGGGGAGATCCGCCCGGTGGGCGAAAGCCGCGTGGAGCGCGTGGACGTGCGCGTGGTGGCCGCCACGCTGCGCGACCTGGGCCGGCTGGTGGAGAAGGGCGAATTCCGCGAGGACCTCTACTACCGGCTCAACGTCGTGAACCTCGCCCTGCCGCCCCTGCGCGAGCGCCGCGAGGACATCCCGCTGCTCGCCCGCTCCTTCCTGGGTCGCTTCAACCGCGAGCTCAACCGGGACCCGCCGGTGCAGGGCTTCACCCCGGAGGCGGAGGCCCTGCTGACGGCTTACGCCTGGCCGGGCAACGTGCGCGAACTGGAGAACGCCATGGAGCGCGCGGTGCTGCTGGAAGAGGGCATCCTGATCGCGCCCGGCAGCCTGCCGGAGAAGTTGTGGGCGGCTTCCGCACCCGCGTCCGCCGGGACGGCGCCGCCGCTACAGGCCGCAGGCGACCTGTCGCTCAAGCGAGCCATCCGGGAGATGGAGGAGTCCTACATCCGGGCAGCGCTTCGTCGTACGAAGGGCAATCGCACCCGGGCGGCGGAGGTCCTGGACATCAGCCACCGCGCCCTTCTGTACAAGATCAAGGAGTACGGCATTGATCCCGACGCGGAGGCGCTCCGGGGCTGAAGGAGGGACCCAAGGGCAGGGGAGAGGGTCGCCTGGCGACCCGACCTGGCAGGAATCATCCGCGGCCATTTGACGGAACGCGGCTGGGGCCGGAAAATCGGGCCTCCGCGGCGGTACGTCAGGGGGCGAGCGGCTGTCGTCGGTCTTTGCGGCGCTCCCCCGTCCGATGGGCGGCCGGGCGCCAAGCACTTTTTAGGAGGGGTATCAAGCCGGTGCTACGCTGGCCACCTCTCCGATGGAGTTACGCATGGCGAAGGGCAAACTGGCACTTGGGCTGGATATCGGGTCGACGTCGATCAAGATGATCATGCTCAAGGAGCAGCGCAAGCGCGGTGAAGTGGGCTACGCCCTGCAAAGCTTCGGAATGAAACCGCTGCCTCCTGAAGCCATCGTCGACGGTGCCCTGATGAACTCCACGGCCATCGTGCAGGCCGTGCAGGAGCTGATGGCGGAGCTGAAGGTGAAGGGCAAGGACGTCGCCATCGGCGTGTCCGGCCACTCGGTCATCATCAAGAAGATCCAGATGCCCCGCATGAGCCAGGAAGAGCTCGAGGAGAGCATCCAGTGGGAGGCGGAGCAGTACATCCCCTTCGACGTGAAGGACGTGAACATCGACACGCAGATCCTCGACGGCGGCGGCAACGACGCCACCGGTCAGATGGACGTGCTGCTGGTGGCCGCCAAGAAGGACATGATCAACGACTACACCACCGTGGTCTCCGAAGCGGGGCTGTCGCCGGTGGTGGTGGACGTGGACGCGTTCGCCGTCCAGAACATGTTCTCCACGAACTACGAGCTGCCGGAGAAGGAGACCGTCGTCCTCATCAACGCCGGCGCCTCCGTGGTGAACATCAACATCATCGCCAACGGCGTGACGGTGTTCACCCGCGACGTGACCATCGGTGGCAACCAGTTCACCGAAGAGATCCAGAAGCAGCTCAACGTCTCCTACGAGGAGGCCGAAGCGCTGAAGATCGGCGGCAACCGCGCGGACGCGGACGCCGTGGTGCCCCAGGACGTGGAGCGGGTGCTCTCCAGCGTGGCGGAGCAGGTGGCCGGCGAAATCCAGCGCTCGCTGGACTTCTACGCGGGCACCGCCGCCGACTCGAACTTCACCAAGGTCTACCTGTCCGGCGGCACCGCGAAGATTCCCGCCCTGTTCAAGACCATCGAGGCGCGGACCGGCGTGCCGGTGGAGATCCTCAACCCGTTCCGGAAGATTGAAGTGGACAACCGCAAGTTCGACCCCGCGTTCATCATGGACGTGGCACCCATGGCCGCGGTGGCAGTGGGACTGGCGCTCCGGCGCCCGGGCGACAAGCTGGGCTGAACCGCTCTGGCCGCGAGGAGATGACGCACATGATGATTCGAATCAATCTGCTGCCCGTCCGGGCGGTGAAGAAGCGCGAGATGGGCCAGCAGGTGCTGGTCGTCTACGCCGCGGTCCTGATCGCCGCGGTGGTGGGCAACTACTTCTGGTACGCGGATCGCGATGGCGACCTGACGCGTGCCAAGCAGGGCATCGCCCAGACGAAGGCGAAGATCGCGGAGCTGGAGAAGGTCATCGGCGAGGTGACCAACATCAACACCCGCAAGACCGAGGTGGAGAAGAAGCTGGCCGTGCTGGACACGCTGCGCAAGGGGCGCAACGGGCCGGTGCGCATGCTGGACGCGCTGTCGTCCGCCCTCCCCAAGAAGGTCTGGCTCAAGAACTTCGTGGAGGCGTCCAACAACGTCACCATCAACGGTTCGGCCGTCAGCCACGACGAGGTCGCCGAACTGATGCGCGGCCTGGGCGGCATGGTGTGGACGCCCAAGGGCATGGGGCGCCTGGTGGAGCAGCGCCGCGACGCGAAGACGACCCGCGTGGAGCTCTTCAACACGGAGACCGCCTCCGTGGAGGAGTTCCCCGTGGGCGACATCCGGCCCTTCTTCAAGAACATCGAACTGACCAACGCGGTGCAGACCAAGGCCAATGCGGCCGGGTCGCCCACGCTGGTCGACTTCAAGCTCACCCTCACCGCCAACTACGCCATCTAGCAGGCGGCGAAGGACCCCCACGTCATGGACAAATACCTGGATCAGCTCGCGAAGGCCCCGCCGGCGGTGAAGTTCGGCGGACTCGCGGCACTCGTCGTCATCCTGACCGTCGCCAACTTCTTCCTCGCCATCCAGCCCACGGAAGAGGCCATCACCGCCCGGGCGGCGGAGCGGCGCAAGTTGGACCTGGAGCTCGCGGAGAAGAGCGAGATCGCCCAGAACCTCAACGAGCGCCGTCGCGAGATGGACGTGCTGGAGCAGAAGCTGGCGGAGGCCCTCACGGAGCTGCCGGAGCGGCGCGACATGGAAGAGCTGCTCGCGCAGATCAACGACATCGGCAAGAAGTCCGGCCTGGAGATCGCCCGCGTGGAGCCTGACAAGGAGTACGTCAGCGGCGGCGAGTTCTTCGCGCGCATCCCCATCAAGATGACGGTGAGCGGCAACTACCACGAGATCGCCATGTTCCTGCAGGAGATGGCGAACATGCGCCGCATCGTGAACGTCAACAACATCAAGCTCGATGGCGCGGCCCTGAAGAACGAGAAGGTGGTCCTCCAGAGCAGCTTCCTGGCGACGACGTTCCGGTTCGTCGAAACGAAGCCCGCCGTCGCCGCCGACCCGAAGAAGCCCGTCGAGAAGAAGAAAAACTAGAAACTTGATCCGCCCGGCAACTGGGGCGACAAGGGATGACGCGGATGAAGACGTTCAAGTCCACGATGACTGCTGCGGTGCTGGTGCTGACCTTGTCTGCCTGTGGGGAGACGCCTCCGGCCAGCAAGCCTCCCGCCAAACCCAAGGCCGCGGCCCCCGCCGTGGCGCCGGTGATGGCGAAGGCCGAGGTGTTGACGGTGCCAGGATTCGTCTACACCTACAGTCCCGTGGGCAAGCGGGATCCGTTCCGGAGTCCGCTGGAGGAGCTGGGACCGGTGGCGCGCGATGCACCGGAGCGCGCCTGCAACGAGCCCCTGTGCGTGTTCGACCTCGACCAGCTCAAGCTGGTGGCGGTCGTGACGGGGGACGCCAGTCCGCTGGCGATGGTGGAGGATCCGCTGGGCCGGGGCCATATCGTCCGGCGTAACACCCGGGTGGGGCGCCAGGGCGGTAAGGTGACCCAGATCCTCCGGGACTCGGTCACCGTCACCGAGGTCTTCACGGGTGCCAAGGGCGAGCTCATCAGCAATCCGGTGAGCCTGCACCTCAAGGCAGAT
The DNA here is from genome assembly GCF_003611635.1 of Corallococcus terminator. Lineage (GTDB taxonomy): Bacteria > Myxococcota > Myxococcia > Myxococcales > Myxococcaceae > Corallococcus > Corallococcus terminator. The sequence goes on from NZ_RAVZ01000029.1 coordinate 21,431, forward strand.
GGCGTAAAAGACCCCGCCTACAACCTGATGACGGGCAAGAACTGGGAGTAGCGCCCCACGGCGCGCCCGCGGGCAGTCGCCCGCACCAACTTGTTGAGGGGACGCATGCTCGAGCAGAGCGCTGTGACGAGGGGCAAGTGGTTCATGGCGACCGCATGGGCGGTCGTCCTGGCAAGCGCCAATGTGTATGGCGCGGATCTGAATACGCTGCGCGACCTGCAGGTGTCGCGGACAGGGGCGGGTGCCCAGGTCGTGGTGACCGGGACCCGGCCGCCTACCTTCACCGTCTTCCGGCTCAGTGGGCCGGAGCGGCTGGTGGTGGACCTGTCGTCCGCGGATGCCACGGGCATCAAGGGACATCATGACGGCACCGGTCCGGTGTCCGGCGTGGTGGCCGCCCAGTTCTCCGACGCACGCGCCAGTGTGGGCCGTGTGCTGGTGGCGCTCGACCAGGCCTCCCAGTACGACGTGCGCGCCGAGGGCAACCGCGTCGTCATCTCCGTGGACGGTTCGTCGGTGGCCCCCGCCACCGTGACCGCCCAGGCGCCCGTGGCTGCGAAGCAGGCCGAACCGGTGGCTGTCGCCGCCGCGCCGAAGCCCGCTCCCGTGAAGGCCGCGCCAGCGCCCGTCGTGGAGGCGATGGTGGCCGTGGTGCCGGAGGAGGGCGCTGCCGCCAAGGCCGCTCCGTCCCAGACGCCGGGTCGCGAGAACGTGGTCGCCACGGAGGCGGATGAGCGCGAGGTGGCCCACCCGGCCCAGCGCATCACCCGGCTGTCCCTGGACGGCGACGCGCTGCGCGTGGGCGCTGATGGCGACATCGCGCGCTACGAGGTCCTGGAGCTGGTGGATCCCCCCCGCCTCGCCGTGGATGTCTACGGCGTGGGCCTGAGCGCGAAGGCGCCCAAGGTGAAGGGCAACCTGCTCAAGGACGTGCGCGTGGGCGCCCATGAGGACAAGGTCCGCCTGGTCCTGGTGGCCAAGGGCGACATGCCCGCCTACCGCGTGGACCGCTCCGAGCGCGGCCTGGAGGTGGTGCTGGGCTCCGCGGTGGCGCGCAAGCCGAAGCCTTCCACGCCCCGCGACGCGGTGGCGGAGACCGAACCCCTGCGCCCGCAGCCCCTGCCCGTGGAGGCGCCGAAGTCCACGCCGGCCGTCGTGGCCCAGGCGGCCCCGCAGCCCCAGGCGGTGGAGGTCAAGGACCTGTCCTTCGACGAGAGCGCCTCCGGTGGCCGCGTGCAACTGAAGCTGTCCGGCGCGACGACGTGGAAGGTGGACCGCCCGGATCCGCGCAGCGCGGTGCTGACGCTGGACAACGCGCGGCTGCCCAAGAAGCTGGAGCGCAGCCTGGACACCAGCGCGCTGGACACGCCGGTGAAGATGATCAGCGCCTTCAGCGTCCCCGGTGAGGGCCGCAAGGTGCGCGTGGTGGTCGCCGCCGACGGCGCCATCGAGGAGAACGTCACCCAGGGCGCCAACACCCTGAGCTGGCGGCTGGATGTGCAGGGCGTGAAGACGGAGGAGGTGGCCGTCACCCAGCGCACCGCCGGCTTCACGGCCGAGGCGCCGGCGTACGCGGCGGAGGGCGCCCCCCAGCAGGCGCGCTACCGTGGCAAGCGCGTGTCCTTCGAGTTCAAGGACATCGAGATCCAGAACCTGCTGCGCGTCATCGCGGAGATCTCCAAGCGCAACATCGTGGTGGCCGACGACGTGTCGGGCCGCGTGACCATCCGCCTGCGCAATGTGCCCTGGGACCAGGCGCTGGACCTCATCCTGCGCACCAAGCAGTTGGGCCAGGAGCAGGTGGGCAACATCATCCGCATCGCGCCCCTGAAGACGCTGGAAGAGGAGGCGCGGCTGCGCCAGGAGCGCAAGAAGTCCCTGCAGCAGCAGGAGGACCTGCTGGTCAGCCTGGTGCCGGTGAACTACGCGGTGGCCGGTGACATGTCGTCGCGGGTCAAGGATGTGCTCAGCGACCGTGGCTCGGTGTCGGTGGACGTTCGCACCAACGTGCTCATCATCAAGGACATCCGCTCCAACACGGAGAAGGCGCGCGCCCTGGTGCGCAGCCTGGACACGCAGACGCCGCAGGTCCTCATCGAGAGCCGCATCGTGGAGGCGAGCACCACCTTCAGCCGCAACCTGGGCGTGCAGTGGGGCGGTCAGGCGCGTCTGTCGCCGGCGACCGGCAACCCCACCGGCCTCATCTTCCCCAGCACGGTGGGCGTGACGGGCGGCGCTCCGGGCACGGCCCCGGGTGTCCCGACGGCGCCCAACTTCGCGGTGAACCTGCCGGCGGCCGTGGGCCAGGGCATCGGTGGTGCCATGGGCTTCGCCTTCGGTTCCGCGGGCGGCGCGCTCCAGCTCAACCTGCGCCTGTCGGCGGCGGAGTCCGAGGGCGCTGTGAAGACCATCTCGTCGCCCAAGGTCACGACGCTGGACAACAACACGGCCCGCATCAGCCAGGGTCTGTCCATCCCGTTCAGCCAGACGTCGGCGAGCGGTGTGAACACGACCTTCGTCGAAGCGCGTCTGTCCCTGGAAGTCACGCCGCACATCACCCAGGACGGCAGCATCCTGATGTCCATCCAGGCGCAGAACAACCAGCCGGACCCGTCCAACACGGGCGCCAACGGTCAGCCGTCCATCCAGCGCAAGGAGGCCAACACGCAGGTCCTGGTGAAGGACGGGGATACCACCGTCATCGGTGGCATCTACGTGCGCCGGGGCAGCACCTCCAAGGACTCGGTGCCCTTCCTGTCGAGGATCCCCGTGCTGGGCTTCTTCTTCAGGAGCACCTCGGAAACCGACGAGCGCCAGGAATTGCTCATCTTCATCACGCCCCGCATCCTCAACCGGCAGACCATCGCGCAGAGCCTCTAGGGGCCTGCCGCCTGATTGGGAGACTCATTCCAATGAAGCCATTGTTCGTCGCGGCGTCCCTGGCGCTGGGCCTGTGCGGGTGCTCCGAAAGCCCGCCGGTCGTTCAAATCCTTTCGGCCCAGGTCCCGACCGCGGAATGCGGGCTGGACGCCGAAGCGGCCGGAAGCGCGGCCGGGTCGCTCAACCTCGCCTACGGCCGGAGCTATCTGTTGGGGCTCTTCGTCAACTCCAGCTACGTCAACACCCCGCTGGAGGTGAACGGCGTTCCCCTGGATCCCGAACCGGGGACGGGGGGACAGGCCACCGTCCTCGTGGAGAAGGTGGAGCTGTCGTATGAGACGACGCCGAACGTCCGGATCCCCGACCAGACCATCAACTACACGGGCAGCCTGAATCCGGGCTCCGAGCAGAACAAGTTGCTCATCAACCTGCTGACCCGGGAGTCCGCGGAGGCCCTGCTGGACAACGTGCCCCCGGGATCGGATCCGGTGCAGGTGATCGTGACGGTGAAGCTCACGGGCAAGTTCGCCTCCGGGAGCGGTTCGTTCGAGTCCAACGAGTACGTCTACACGTTCGACGCCTTCAACGCGACCCGCCCCATCCCCGTCTGCGGGCCGGATGAGGTCCCGGATGCCGTGGCGCCGTGCAACTCCACCGGTGGGCAGGACGGCAACTACCCCTCCTGTACCCTCTGACCCGCGGGCGCCCGCCGCCCGCCTGGGATGACCATGTCCTTTCGCACGCACCTTGAATCGGTGGTGAACCAGGTGGACGGAGCCCTCGCGTGCAGCGTGATGGGCTTCGACGGCATCTCCGTGGACACGTTCCAGAAGGACGAGGCCGCGGAGCTGGACGTCACGGGCACCTGGGTGGAGTACGCCAACCTGCTGACGCAGCTGAAGAACGCCGCCGAGTCCCTCAAGACGGGCACGGTGACGGAAGTGAGCGTCAACAGCGAGAAGGTCCTCACCGTGATGCGCCTGCTGACACCGGACTACTTCCTGGTGCTGGCGCTGCGCGCGGACGGCAACTTCGGCAAGGGTCGCTACGTCCTGCGTGTGACGGCGCCGAATGTGAAGGCGGAGCTGTAGCGGGCAGTCGTCCGGGCAGGGGTTGTCCTGCCTGCCCGGCGACGCACCGTGCCGCTGCTTTCCCCTTTGCAGGACCCAGGGCATGGGCTAGACACCCCGGACTTTTCATCGTTTTTGCCTGTCCGAAGGAGTCGGTCCCCATGGCCGGTTTTGTCGATACGTCCGAGTTCCGCAATGGTTTGAAGATCGAGATCGACGGCGAGCCGTTCGTGATCGAGTACTTCCAGCACGTGAAGCCGGGCAAGGGTTCCGCGTTCGTGCGGACCAAGATCCGCAGCCTGATCTCTGGTCGCATGCTGGAGCCCACCATGAAGTCCGGCGACAAGGTGGGCCTGCCCGACATCGAGCAGAAGGACATGGAGTATCTCTACTCGTCGGGCGACGAGTACTACTTCATGGAGAAGAAGACCTTCGAGCAGACCTTCATCACGGAGAAGGTGCTCGGGGAGTCGAAGAACTTCCTGAAGGAGAACACCCAGGTCGAGGTGCTCTACTTCAACGGCAAGGCCATCTCCGTGGGGCTGCCGAACTCGGTGGACCTCAAGGTCACCAAGTGCGATCCGGGCGTGCGCGGCGACACGGTGTCCGGCGCGATGAAGCCCGCCACGATGGAGACGGGCTTCGTCGTCAACGTGCCCCTGTTCATCAACGAGGGCGACGTGCTGAAGATCGACACGCGCGAAGGTGGCAAGTACCTCACCCGCGTGTCCACGGCGGGCTAGTCACCGTCCGTCTTCACCTGGCGACTCCCGGAGGGGTCTGGAATGGCAACGAAGCGCAAGGCAACCCGGCCGGCCACGCCCGCGAGCGCGGCATCCGGGCGTGACGCGAGCACCACGTCCCTGGACGTGGAGGCCCTGCGGCAGATCGTGGAGATCCTGGAGGCCTCGGACGTCACCCGGCTGGTGTGGACGCGAGGCCCGGAGAAGCTCTACATCCGCCGCGGTCACGCGCCGGAGACGACCATCGTGCACCACACCAACGCCCCGGGTTCCGGGGTGACGGTGTCGCCGCCGGTGGAATACGCCGCGCCCGCGCCTCGTGCGGCCGCTCCCACCGCGTCCGCGTCGCTTGCTCCGGTGGCCCCGGAGAAGCCGGCGGAGAAGCCGGGTCACCAGGTGACCAGCCCCTTCGTGGGGACGTTCTACCGGACCCCCGCGCCGGACCAGCCCGCGTTCGTCGACGTGGGTTCGGTGGTGCGCAAGGGGCAGGTGCTCTGCATTGTCGAAGCGATGAAGTTGATGAACGAAATCGAATCCGAGGTCTCCGGCAGGATCGCCGAGGTCCTCGTGGAGAACGGTCGCCCGGTGGAGTTCGGCCAGGCGCTGTTCCGCATCGAGCCGGCCTGAGTCCGTTGTTCAAGGCGCGTCCGGCCCGCACTGGGGCCGGATGCGCCCCAGGCCCTCTCAAGGAGCACGGACGTGTTCAAGAAGGTACTGGTCGCCAACCGCGGGGAAATTGCCCTGCGGGTCATCCGCGCATGCCGTGAGCTGGGCATCGCCACCGTGGCGGTGCACTCCACCGCCGACGCCAACGCATTGCACGTGCGCTTCGCGGACGAAGCGGTCTGCATCGGGCCGCCTCCGTCCAAGGAGAGCTACCTCAACGTGCCGCAGTTGCTCTCCGCGGCGGAGATCACCCGCGCGGACGCCATCCACCCGGGCTACGGCTTCCTGTCGGAGAACGCCGAGTTCGCGGAGGTCTGCGAGAACTGCAAGATCCGCTTCATCGGTCCGCGTCCGGAGATGCTCCGGCTGATGGGCAACAAGGTGAGTGCGCGCCGCGCGGCCCGGGAGGCCGGCATGCCGCTGCTCCCTGGCAGCCCCGGCGTGGTGAAGGACCCGCGCGAGGCGGAGGCGTTCGCGAAGGAGATTGGCTTCCCGGTCATCCTCAAGGCGGCCGCGGGCGGCGGCGGCAAGGGCATGAAGATCGTCCGTGAGCCGGGCGTGCTCGCGCAGGCGTTCTCCACCGCGCAGGCGGAGGCCCTGGCCAGCTTCTCCAACGGCGACCTCTACATCGAGCGGTACGTGGAGAAGCCCCGCCACATCGAGATTCAAATCGTCGCGGACGAGCACGGCAACATCATCCACCTCAATGAGCGCGAGTGTTCGGTGCAGCGCCGGCACCAGAAGCTCATCGAGGAGTGCCCGTCGCCCGCGCTCACGCCGGAGCTTCGCCAGAAGATGGGCGAGGTGTCCGTCAACGCGATGAAGAAGCTGCGCTACAACAACGTGGGCACCATCGAGTACCTGCTCGACGAGCACGGGCAGTTCTACTTCATGGAGATGAACACCCGCATCCAGGTGGAGCACCCCGTGACGGAGCTGGTCATGGGCGTGGACCTGGTGCGCGAGCAGATCCGCATGGCCTACGGTGAGCCCCTGCGCTTCAAGCAGGAGGACATCCAGATTCGCGGGCACGCCATCGAGTGCCGGGTGAACGCGGAAGACCCCGTCACCTTCGCGCCCTGGCCGGGCAAGATTACGGGCTACAGCGTGCCGGGTGGCTACGGCGTGCGGGTGGACTCGGCGGCGTACGAGAACTACACGGTGCTGCCGCACTACGACAGCCTGTTGTCCAAGCTCATCGTCCACGCGGAGGACCGCGAGACGGCCATCCGCCGCATGCAGCGGGCGCTCTCCGAGTACGTGGTGGAAGGCATCCGCACCAACATCCCGTTCCACCGGGCCGCGCTGGCGGAGGAGTCCTTCCAGGAGGGCAACTACGACACGCGCTTCGTGGAGCGGCTGTTAGCGAGCGAGACGGGTTCCCGGCGACTGCGCAAGGCCGTGGAGGAGACGCCGTAGCGCGTGCAGGGCTCTTGCCGGGCAGCCCGCCGGGCGGACGACCGTCCGTGCGGGTGATCCGCCCCGGGAGGATGGCAGGCAGTTTCTTGACCCGCGTCGGAGGATTCCGTTAGCCTCCGAACCTCCCCCCCAGAGAAGGACTGAAACCCGCGAAGTTCCTCGGGGTTTCTGCCTGTCGGAAGCGCGCGCTCGATGGACAAGAACAAGATCATCGAAGCCGCCGCGAAGTTGGTCGCGAAGGGCGCGTACGACAAGGCCATCAAGGAGTACCAGAAGGTCCTGGAGGTCGACCCGAAGGACATCCGGGTCCTCCAGAAGATGGGGGAGCTGTACCAGAAGAAGAATGACAACGCGCAGGCGGCGCACTTCTTCACCAAGGTCGCGGAGAGCTACTCCTCGGACGGCTTCTTCCTCAAGGCCGTCGCTCTCTACAAGCAGGTCCTCAAGCTCAACCCGAACCTGCTGGAGGTGAACCTCAAGCTGGCGGAGCTGCACCAGCAGCTGGGCTTGATGTCGGAGGCGATGGCGTACTTCCAGATCGTCGCCAATCACTACGACAAGGCCGGCGACACCAAGGCGAGCCTCGACACCCTCAAGAAGATGGTGGATCTCGACCCGGAGAACGTGGCGTCGAAGATCAAGCTCGCGGAGCTGTACGCGCGCGAGAACATGACGAAGGAAGCGGCGCAGGAGTTCAAGCGCGCCGCCGAGTACCTCAAGCGCAACAGCCGCGCGGACGACTGGCTTCGCGTCGCGGAGCGGCTCTCCGCGCTGGAGCCGGAGAACCTGCCGCTGGCGAAGGAGCTGGCTGCGTCGTACCTGCAGCGCGGCGATCAAAAGCGCGCGCTCGCCAAGCTCCAGGTCTGCTTCAAGGCGGATGGCCGCGACGTGGAGACGCTGACGCTCCTGGCGCAAGCGTTCCAGGGGCTGGGCCAGGTCTCCAAGACGGTGTCCGTCTACAAGGAACTGGCGAAGATCCACCAGGAGCGCGGCCGCACCGCCGAGTCCGATGGCGTGTGGACGCAGATCGAGCTGCTGGATCCGCAGGATCCGGATCTGCTCGCGCGCCGGGGCCCCGTCGACGAACCGGAGCCGGAGCCCGAGCCCATGGCCGCGCAGGAGGACGCCGCGCCCCAGTGGAACGCGCCCGCCGCCGCGCAGCCTTCGCGTCCCGCGCCCGCCGCGCCGCAGCCTGCCGCCATGGCGCCGGCTCCCGCGGGGATGAGCCGCGAGCAGTTGGCGAAGCTGCTGACGGAGACCGACGTCTACGTGAAGTACGGGCTCCACGACAAAGCGCTCGAGCACCTTCGCAAGGTGTTCGCGGTGGATCCGGAGAACCTGGACGCCCACGAAAAGGCGTACCACATCTACGTGGCGGCCAATAACGGCGCGCAGGCGTCGGAGCAGTTGCTCAACGTGCTGCGCCTGTGCACGCGCCGCGCGGATGTGCAGCGCGCGCAGCCGTACCTGGCGTCCATCCTCCAGGAGAATCCGGCGCATCCGGAGGTGCCTGCCTTCCTGTCCGTGCTGCGCTCGGAGGGTGGGGTGGTGGCGCCGGTGGCCACGCCGGGCGTGGAGTCGCTGGAAGAGGACGCCATCCTGGTGGACTCCAACGACGACGAGATCCTCGTCGCGGAGCCTCCGGATGACGCGCTCGCGCAGCCCGAGGGTGACGAGCTCGCGCTCGCGGCGCTGAGCCACGGGACGGACTCGGATGAGATCGTCGACGACGAGGTCGCCGAGACCACGTTGAGCGGCGAGGAAGCGGTGATGGGGGAGCCCATCAGCTCCTCCGAGAACGCCGTCTACGACCTGCCGCCGCAGGACGACCTGGTCGTCGGTTCGGACGACGACGCGCTGGTGCTGGCGGACGAGCCGGGCCTGGGCGATTCCCAGTCCGGCTACGAGGACGAACCGCTGGTGGGCCCGGACGACGCGCTGTCGTACGCGGCGGATTCGTTCGACGACACCTCCGGCGGCGACGAGCCCATGGTGCTCGCGGACGACCCGGACGGCATGTCGCTGGGTGATGAGGACGAGCCGCCGCCCACGCGCGTGAACTCCCCGTCGCGCGCGCTGCTCAACGAGGCCGCGCCGGACACCCTTCAGGTCCCGACCTTCGACGACGAGGACATGGCGTTCTCCGACCCCGGCAGGTCGCTGGGCGAGGAAGACGACGCGCCCACCCGCGTGGGGCTGGCGCCGCTGGATGCGTCCGCGCTGGACGACGGGGGCCTGGAGGAATACGCGCCCCCGGCCGCCTACGACGCGGGCTCGCAACTGGGCGACGACGACGACGAGCCCACCGCCGCGCACCTCGTGCTCGCGCCGCTGGACACGACGGGCTACGACGAACCGGAGCCCGAGCCGGAAGCGGAACCCGAGCCGGAGCCCGAGGCGCTGGCGGATGAGCCGGAGCCCGAAGCGGAGCCGGAGGAGGAGCCCGCCGCCGAGGAGTGCGACGAGGCGTCGTTCTTCCTGGACCAGGGGCTGCTCGAAGAGGCGCGGGAGATCCTGGAGACCATCGCCATCGCCTTCCCGGGCCACGTGCGCGCCGGGGAGCTGATGGCGCGGCTGGAGGAGGCGGAGGCCGGTGGTGGCGCGGCCCCTGCGGACGAGGCTCCGGCGGAGCCCCTGTCGGTGCCTTCCGTGCAGCCGGTGACCGAGGCGTCCCTCGACGATGGGTCCGGTGGCGACGCGTTCGACCTGGCGGCGCAGCTCGCCGGCGAGCTGGACGACCTGGGCGGCGAATCGCTGGCGGCGGTGCCCCCGGCGGACGAGGACTTCCAGTACTCGGTGGACGAGGTCTTCGCCGAGTTCAAGAAGGGCCTCGCCAAGGTGGTGAAGCCCGAGGACGTGGACACGCACTACGACCTGGGCATCGCCTACAAGGAAATGGGCCTGCTGGACGACGCCGTCCACGAGTTCGAAGTGGCCCGCCAGGGCAGCGCGGGCACGAAGCGCGAGCTGGACTGCCTGACGATGATTGGCATGCTCCACACGCTGCGCGGCCGTCCGGACGAATCCGTCCAGGTGTTCAAGGAAGGCCTGTCCAACGTGCTCGCGGTGGGTGAGGTGGCCAAGGCCCTGGGCTTCGAGCTGGCGAGCGCCTACGACGCGCTCAACGAGCCGGGCAAGGCGCTCTTCCACTTCCAGCGCGTGGCCGCCATGGACGCGAAGTACCGCGACGTGGGGTCGCAGGTGACGCGCCTGTCGGCGGTGACCGCACCCGAGGATGACCCGCTTCCCCGGGCCGGAGCCAAGGCGCCCGCCGCCCCTCCGACGCCGGTTCCTGCCGCGGGCGCACCGAAGGCCCGCAAGGTAGGGTACGTGTAGCGCGTAGCCGCGAGGACCGGCGAGCCCATGACGACCTACCTCGATTTCTTCGAACTCAGCCAGGAGCCGTTCTCCAACGCTCCGGTGAGCCGCTTCTATTACAACTCCGCGCAGCACTCGCAGGCCCTCACGCGGCTGATGCATGCCGTGGGCTACATGAAGGGCCTGTCCATCCTCGTGGGCGACATCGGCGCGGGCAAGACGACGCTCGCCCGGCGCATGCTCGACTCGCTGCCCGAGTCCGAATACGAGGCCGCGCTGCTGGTCATCATCCACTCGGGCATCACCGCCCAGTGGCTGCTGCGCCGCATCGCGCTCCAACTGGGCGTGGAGAATCCGGCGCAGGAGAAGCTGGCGCTGCTGTCGCAGCTCTACCAGCGGCTGCTGCAAATCTATGAGTCCGGCAAGAAGGCCGTCGTCCTCATCGACGAGGCGCAGATGCTGGAGACGCGGGAGATCATGGAGGAGTTCCGGGGGCTGCTGAACCTGGAGGTCCCCGAGCGCAAGCTCATCTCCTTCGTCTTCTTCGGCCTGCCGGAGATTGAAAAGAACCTGAAGCTGGACCCGCCGCTCGCCCAGCGTGTGGCGCTCCGCTACAAGCTGGAGCCCTTCACGGCGGAGTCCACCGAGGCGTACGTGAAGCACCGGCTGCGGCTCGCCGGGTGCCCGCGGATGCCCTTCACGCCGGAGGCGCTGCTGGCCGTGCACGAGCACTCCGGTGGTACCCCGCGCGTCATCAACACCCTGTGCGACAACGCCCTCTTCGAGGCGTTCCTCGCGCGGCAGGAGTCCATCGACGCGGAGCTCGTGCACCGCATCGGGACGAACCTGGGCCTGAAGGGTGGCTCGGCTGCTTCCCAGGAGAGCGAGCGGCCAGGCGTGCCTGCCTCGTCGCTGCCCCGGACGGCGAACACGAAAATCGATCTGGCGGAGATCGACCGCTACCTCGAGGGACTCGGTAAGCTCTAGGGGCTTGTCTCCCCCCAGCCGCAACGGTGCGCGCAAGGCGCTGCTGTTGATGCTCCTCGCGGTGTCGGGGAGCATCCTGCTGTTGCGCCAGCCGTTCACCTGGGACGCCGCCTGCACGGTGGCGCGCAGGCACCTGCCGGACGTGCTGGGCCTGGACGTCGGCATTGGCCGGTGTGAGTTGGATCCGCTGGGCTCGCGCGTGCTGCTGCGCGGCGTGTCGGTGTTCGCGCCCGGTTCGGACACGCCGCTGTTCGCCGCGGACGAGGCGGAGGTGGGGCTGGGCTTCCTGTCGCCCCTGTCCCGCCGCTTCGTGCTGGGTCACGTGAGCGTGCGCCATCCGCGCGTGGTGTTGGATCTCTCGAAGCCTTCGCCCGACAAGCCCGCTTCGGACGGGACGTGCCCGCTCACGCCGCTGGAGCGCGTGGGCGTGGGGCGCATGAGCATCACCGGCGCGGAGGTGCGGCTCGCGCTGCCCGAGGGCCGCAGCGTGGAGGTGGAGAACCTCGACGTGGGGTGGGTGGAGCGCTGGGGCGTGATGGAGCTGGAGGTCGGCGCGCGGCGGGGCGTGGTGCGTCTGGGCGCGGGCGGCGGCGAGCTGGCGCTGGGGCAGTTGGCCTTCACCGGCGCGTTGGATCCGGACGAAGGGCTGCTCGACGTGGAGCGCGCGGAGGTGACGCTCGACGACATCACCGCCACGGTGTCCGGCCGCGTGGAGACGCTGTGCCATCCCACGCTCGCGCTGGACGCGCAGGTGTTCCTGCCGCTGCGCACGCTGACGCAAGCGAAGCTGCTGCCGCGGCCCGCCACCGGGCATCTGTGGACGCGCCTGTCGCTGTCCGGGAAGCCCTCCGCGCTGGCGGTGGGCGCGGACGTGTCCGCGAGCAACCTGTCCTATGAGCAGTACGGTCCACTGAGCCTCACCGCGCGCCTGTCGTACGCGGGGGACCGCGTGCGCGTGGAGTCGCTGGAGGCCCCGCTGGGTGGGGGCAAGGTGAAGCTGTCCGGCGCGCTCAAGCTCACGCCGGAGCTGCCGGTGGAGCTGACGCTCCAGACGGAGGACGCGTCGTTCGGCCGCATCCTGGAGCGCGCGGGCGTGGCCGGGTCCTGGGTGGACTTCCCCGCGTCCGCGAACGCGCACCTCACCGGCACGCTGCTGCCCCGGCCTTCTCTGTCCGGGCCCCTGGACCTGAGAACCGGCCACTTCACCCTGGCCACGCGCGCGTTCGATGCGCCGGTGCGCTCTGGCAAGACGCTGCTCACCTTCGACAAGGGCCGCGCGCAGACGACCGTGAAGCTCCAGGGCGACCGCGTGTCCTTCTCCCGGCTCACGGTGGAGTCGGGCAAGTCGCGCGTGCATGGCGAGGTGACGCTCTACTTCGACACCGCGCGGGGCCTGGACATCCAGGGCAACGGCGAGGTGGAGCTGTCGGACTTCGGCCACATCGCGGAGCTGCCGTGGGCCGGGCGCGGGTCGGTGAACTACTCCGTCGTGGGGCCGCTCGCCGACGTGAAGGTGGACGCGTCGCTGTCGCTGCGCGACTTCGTCTTCTGGGGCTTCAACCTGGGGGTGACGCAGGGGAAGCTGTCGTACTCCAACGGCGTGCTGTCGTTCCCGTCGCTCACCGGGCAGAAGGGACGCACGCAGTACTTCGGCAAGGGCGCGCTCACGTTCGCGCGGCTGCTGCACCTGCGCCTGGACCTGAACGTGCCGCAGGGACGCACCGAGGACCTGGTGGACCTGGTGGCGGGCCTGAGTCCTTCCATCGCCGTGATCCAGGGGCAGTTCGGCGGCGCGGCATCCGGGCGCGTGGAGATCGACAGCCCGCTGGAGAAGCTGGAGGGGCTGGTGGCCTTCGACCTGAAGGACACCACGTACCTGGGGCGCCGGCTGGGCGCGGGCGCCGCGCGGCTGCGCTTCGTGGACGGCAAGGAGATGGTGCTGGAGCGCACCGTGCTGGACGGCCGGCTGGGACGCACCTGGGTGGAGGGCACCTTCGCCTTCGCGGGCGGACTGGACTACCGCTTCGGCGGAGAGAACCTGTCGCTCGCGGAGGCCGTGGGCCCGGAGACCGCGGAGGAGATGGGCATCCAGGGCACGCTGGCGCTCGCGGGCACCGTGGCGGGCACGGCGGACAAGCCGGACATCCGGGCCACGCTGAAGGGCCCACGCATCACCTTCGCGTCGCGCGACCTGGGCGCCATGGACCTGGCGCTGCACCAGGACGGCAAGGCGATGCGCATCACCGGCCATCCGTTCCGCGACGCTCAGGGCTCCATGTCCATGACCGTGAAGGAGCCCTACCTCTTCGAGTCCACGTTGGAGCTGCTGCTGCCCGAAATCCGTCCGCTGCTGCCCCAGGTGCAGGCGCTCGCGGGCGTCACCGGGATGCTCGCGGGGCGGGTGACGTTGCAGGGCCCGCTGTTGCAGCCGGACGCGTACCAGGTGGCGGCCACGCTGCGGGAATTGACGCTGGCCCGGGGCGACCTGCGCGGGCGCAACCAGGCGCCCATCGTGCTGGCCTACGCCGGGGGACGACTGGACGTGCAGCCCTTCCGCTTCAGTGGCGCGTCGGTGGACGTGACGCTGGGCGGTTGGATGAGCCGGACCCGGATGAACATGAGTTTGCGCGAGGGCCGCATGGACGTGCGGCTTCTGGAGCCGCTCCTGCCGGGCATGGAGCGCGTGGGCGGCCAGCTTCGCGTGGACGCGGAGGCCACCGGCACGCTGGACGCGCCGTCGGTGGTGGGCACCGCGGAGCTGTCCGACGTGCGGATGTCCATGCGCGACATGCCGCTCACCGTGCGCGCCATGTCCGGACGCCTGGAGATGACGGGCCAGCGCGTGCTGCTGGAGCACCTGCAGGCGCAGGTGAACGAAGGGCAGGTGTCCGCGCGCGGCGACATCCGGCTGGAGCGCTTCGTGCCCAAGCGGCTGGCGCTGACGCTGCAACTGGACGCGGTGCCGTACCGGATGACGGAGGACCTGCCGCTCACCGTGTCCGGCCTGCTCCAGGTGGTGGGGCCGCCCACCGGACCCACCGTCACGGGTGGGCTGGACATCGTGAAGCTGCGCTACTCGAAGCCGCTGGACATCGAATCGCTGCTCAAGACGATGCAGAAGAAGCCTTCGCTCGCGGTGGGCGGCGGGGGCGAGCGCGCCCGGGACGCCTTCTTCACCTGGGACGTCAACGTGCACTTCGGCGATGTGCGCGTGGACAACAACCTGGCCAAGGCGCGGCTGTTGGGCGACGTGCGGCTCACCGGCACCGACGTGCGGCCGGGTCTCCTGGGCCGGGTGGAGGCGGCGGAAGGCAGTCAGGCGTTCTTCCGCAACAACCTCTTCACCATCGAGCAGGGGCAGTTGGAGTTCCGCGACGCGTCCGGCATCGACCCGGTGTTCGAGGTGCAGGCTCAGACGCAGGTGCGCGAGTTCGTGGTGAAGCTGCACGCGTTCGGCCGGCCGGCCAACCCCCTCATCGTGCTGTCGTCGGAGCCGGTGCTGACCGAAGGCGACATCCTGTCGCTCTTGACGCTGGGCGTGACGAGCGCGGACAAGGACACGGCGGCGTCGGCAAGCTACGGTCTGGCGGCGGAGGCGTTGTTCAACGTTTCCGGCCTGGACCGGCAGGTACGACGCTTCCTGCCCAGCAACCCCGTTCTCCGGGATTTGTCCCTGCAGATCGCCACCACCTACAACGACGCCACCCGGCAGGCCGAACCCACCGCACAACTGGAGTCGAAGTTCCTCTCCGAGCAGCTTAAAATCGGGATGACCCAACCGGTGAGTGGGCGTGGTACCCGGGCACGCGCTGAGTATCGCTTCGACGACCGTCTTTCCGCACAGGCCCAGTGGGACAACGAGAACAGCCAGGCGTCGTTCGGAAACCTCGGGCTCGAGCTGAAGCTTGGCTGGGAGGTCGAGTAGCCGCGCTGACCGCGGTGCTGCTCCTCGTGTGCGCGTGGCCCGCCTTCGCGGCGTCCCCCACTGGCTCGGGCGACAGCGACGACGCCGCCCCCAACGTGATGGCGGTGGAGCTGCACCTGCCCGAAGGCGTGGCCTCCGAGGGCCTTTCGGCGCTCGTCACCCTGCGCAAGGGCCAGGCGCTGACGCCGGGCGCGGTGCGCCGGTCCGTGGAGCAGTTGTTCGCCACGGGGCGCTTCGCGGACGTGGTGGCCACCACGGAGGACGTGCCCGGTGGGGTGCGGCTCGTCTTCCAGCTCACGCCGCTGCCCCAACTGGCCCACGTGACGGTGCGGGGCAACCGCGTGCTCACGACCGCGGAGCTGCTGGATGCGAGCGGCCTGCTGGAGGGTGGGCCCCTGGATCCGGAGGAACTGGACACGGCGGCGGCCTCCGTGCGCGAGGCCTACCAGCGCAAGGGCTATGACGCCGTCTCCGTCCGGGTGGAGGAGCAGTCGGTGCCCGCGGGCGGCGTGGCGGTGACGCTGGTGGTGGAGGAGGGCAAGCCCACCCGCGTGCGGCAGGTGACGTTCTCCGGCAGCCCCGCGCTGCCCCTGCCTCGCCTCGTGGAGGCGCTGGGAATGGTGCCCGGCGAGGTGTTCGACCGGGCGCGGTTGGATTTGGGCCTGGAGCGGCTGCGGGTGCAACTGCGCGAGGGACGGCACTGGCGGGCGTGGGTGGGGCCTCCCACCATCGTCGTCGAGGACAGCGAGGCGTCCGTGGCGGTGCCGCTGGCGGCGGGGCCGGCCTTCCACCTGCGCTTCACGGGCAACCGCCACTTCCCGGCCACACTGCTGGCGCGGGTGGTGGCCTACGACGGCGAGGAGGCATTGGACGAGTCCGTGGCGGCGAGGCTCGCGCGGCGGCTGGAGGCGTTCTACCGACGGCGGGGCTTCCACGACGCGCGCGTGCGGGCGCTGGAGATGATCCGCCCGGATGGCGACGCGGCAGTGCTGGGCTTCCAGGTGGAAGAGGGGCCTGCGCTTCGGGTGACGGAGGTGCGCTTCCACGGCAACGTGGCCGTGTCGTCGGAGGCGCTGCGCGCGCAGCTCTCCAACCAGGTGGCGGCGGCGGAGACGTGGCCGGAGCTGGACCTGCCCATGCGCGAGGATCCGCTGGAGACCGAGGGGCGCGGACGCCGCCACGGGACGAGCGTGGTGTCTCCGCCGGACCCGTCCACCGTCTATGTGGAGGACATGTGGCTGGAGGCCGTGGACGCGATGACGACGGCCTACCGCGAGCAGGGCTTCGCCTCCGCGCTGGTGACCTTTCGCGGCCTCACGGTGGACACGGTGCACCACACGGCGGAGGCGGACTTCGACGTGGAGGAGGGGCCCCGCGCGCTCCTGCTCGACACCGCCTTCGAGGGCCTGCCTCCGGAGGTGAACCCCTCGTGGGTGACGCTGCTCTTGCCCAAGGGCACGCCGCTGAGCTTCGAGCGGGTGGAGCAGGCGCAGGCGGCGCTTGAGCGCGGACTGGGCCGCGAGGGCTACCTCTTCGCTCGCGTGAGCAACGCGGTGTCGGTGGACGGGGAGGGCACGTCCGCGCAGGTGGCGTTCCGTGTGGATGCCGGGCCCCGCGTGCACGTGGGGCAGGTGCTGCTCCAGGGGCTGAAGCGCTCGGATCCGGACGTGGTGCTGGCGCAGTTGGACCTGAAGCCCGGGGCGCCCCTGTCGGTGGAGGCGCTGGCGGATGCGCAGCGGCGGCTGTCCCGGCTGGGGCTGTTCCGTCAGGCGGAGATTTCACTCGCGGACCCCAACCGGCGTGAAGCCTCCAAGGACGTGCTGGTGACGGTGCAGGAGCGACCGCGCATCGACGGTGAGGTGTCCGGCGGCTACTTCCTGGTCGACGGTCCTCGCATCACGTTGGACACGGCGTGGCGCAACCTGGATGGCCGGGGTCTGAACCTGCTGGCGCGCGGCAAGGTGAACTACGCGGGCGCGAGCGCGGAGGCCTTGTCGTCCTCGCGTCTGCCCACCGGGTGCAGCACCGGCGAGCTGTCGGGCGAGGCGTGCGACTCCGACCTGGATGGCTTCAGCGGCCTGGGCGGACGCGGCAACCTGGCGCTGTCGCAGCCCCGGTTGTCCTTCGTGGCACCGCAGGAGATTGGCGCCCGCCTGGACCTGATTGGCGAGCGCGTGCACCGGCCTTCGTACCTGTCCACCCGGTTCGCGGCGGTGGTGGGCGCGGACTGGGCGCTGGCGTCGTGGGTGAACGTGTCGCTCCAGTACGAACTGGAGAACAACCGGCTGCGCTCGCGCGCGGGCGTGCTGGAGCTGGTGAACCGCGCGGACCAGGAGCGGCTGCGCTACCCGTACGGCGACTTCGCGCTGCACTCGCTCCGGCCGTCGGCGACGCTGGACTTTCGCGACGACCCGGCCAACCCCCGGCGCGGCATGGTGCTCAGCACCAGCGCGGAGTTCATGCGCGGCATCAGCGTGCACCCCACGGATGTCGCGGGCAACCGCGTGCCGGAGTTCCCCATCGACGGTGTGAAGCTGTCGGGCAGCGTCAGCGCGTACGCGCCGCTGGGACGCCGCGCGAGCGTGGCGGTGAGCGTGCGTGCGGGCACCATCGTTCCCTTGACGGAGGGCTCGCAGAACATCGGCTCCAAGCTGTTCTACCTGGGCGGTTCGTCCAGCTTGCGCGGCTTCCGTGAAGACGGCGTGCTGCCGCAGGACGTGCGCGAGGTGCTCCACCAGCGGCTGGCCGCGTGCCGCGCGGTGATTACCCCGGCGGGCTGCCCGGATGACCTGAAGGCGGTGCTCTCCGGCCAGGTGCCCGCGAGCCAGGGCGGTGAGCTCTACACGCTGGGCAAGGCGGAGTTGCGCGTGCCGGCGGTGGCGGCGGTGGACCTGGGCCTGTTCTTCGAGGTGGGCAACCTGTGGCAGGACCGCACCCTCTTCGACGCGAAGGTGCTGCGCTACGCGGCGGGCGTGGGTCTGCGCTACGTGACGCCCGTGGGCCCGCTGGCCTTCGATGTGGGCTTCAACCTGGACCGCGACGAAGCGCTCAACGAAGCCCCCACGCAGTTCCACTTCAGCATCGGTACGTTCTGACCGGAGGCCTTCGCGTGCGACCCGAACATCCGCGCCGTGGGATGGCTGGAGGGTGGGCCCTGCTGGGGCTGCTCGCGCTCGCGTGCCAGCATGGGCCGGACGCTTCCGCGAAGCCTCCGCGCCCCAAGTGGATGCCGCCGGAGGGGACCTGTCCTCGCGGGGCACAGCTCCAGATGGAGCGCCTGGGGTTGAAGACGGGGGACCGCATCCCGGTCATCGTGGACAGCATCCAGGACCACCCGGGGCCGGCCCGCTACAACTACAGCTTCGTCATCGCGCTGCCGCAGGGGGCAGGGGAGGCGAAGCTTCCAGGCGCGCGCATCGGTGGGCGGCTCTACGTGACGAAGCACCGCGTGTTCGGTCGGTATGACCGCATCTTCACGCCGGAGAGCGGGGCCACGTCGGTGCCCTTCTGCGGCGTGCTGCTGGATTCGCGCTGGGACCGGGACGGCGAGGGGCTCATCGCGTATCCCAGTCCCCTGAAGGGCTTCTCCGTGGTGCAGGACAACACCGGCATCATCCTGGTGGTGGACCAGTACCCGTGAGGCCTAAGAGCTTTCAGTCCACGTGGAGCGTGTAGCTCTGCTGGGTATTGCTCAGCAGGTCCTGGACGTGGAGCATGAAGGTGAAGTCGCCCGCGACCGTGGGTTTGCCGGAGAGGATGCCCTTCTTCGTGTCCAGGAGGATGCCCGTGGGCAGCGCCCCGTCCTTGATGCTCCACGTGAACGAGTTGCTGCCGCTGATCGTCTGGAAGACGTAGGCGTAGTCGGAGCCGACGCGCGCGTCTGGCACGCCGCGCGAGAGCAGCTTGACGAACGCGGTGACGTCCGCGAGGGCGATGGAGAGCGTGCGGGTGGCGCTCTGGGGCGGCGTGTCGCTGTCCGTCACCACCACCGTGAAGGTCCGCAGACCCTCCTGGGTCGTGGTGCCCGTGACGCCGCCGTTCGCGCTCAACGTCAGCCCCGACGGCAGCGACTGCTGCGGGGCGAGGGCGAAGAGGTACGGAGCCTTGCCTCCAGTGGCGGAGACGGTCTCCGTGTAGGGATTGTTCCTGGGCGCGTCCGCGAGCGGCGCGGGCCCCGCGAGGCGCAGCACGGGCCGCACGCTCAGTCGCAGGCTGCCGCTGGCGCGCTTCATGGGGGTGCTCTCGTCGGTGACTTCCACCGGGAAGAAGACATCTCCCGCGCGCGAAGGCGTGCCGGTGAGCAGGCCTCCGGTGCCGAGCGAGAAGCCCTCCGGGAGCTGGTTCGTGAAGCTGAACGTGTAGGGTGGGGTTCCTCCCTGGGCCTGGAGCTGTTCCGTGAAGTAGACGGTTTCGGTGGCCCCATGCATGAGGGTGGACGTCAGCGAGAGCGCGGCGGGGCCCGCGTCCGGTGTCGTGCCTGCATCTGGTTGCGTGCCCGCATCGGCGGTGCCCGCATCGACAGTGCCCGCATCGACAGTGCCCGCGTCGGCCTCGCCTGCATCCGGCGTCGTGCCTCCATCCGGCTCCGTGCCCGCGTCCTCCTCGGAGATGGGCGGGTCGCACTGGCGGCCTTCGCCACAGGCCGGCAGGCACCGGTTCACATCGGTGAGGCAGTAGGTGCCCGTCGGACAGCCCCCCGATGCATCACACGCGGCGAACCGTGAGAGGTCGGGCGCGAACGTGCAGGACTGCAACGTGAGGAGGAGGGCGCTGATCAGCGCTGCCTGGAGTTTCCGAAGGTGCGTCCTCATGGCCACTCCCAGATGAACGACACCGCGCCCCCGAGCCCGAGCAGCGCACCCACGCCCATCAGCACGTTCGACGTGCGTGCCTGCCGACGACCCGCGTCCAGCCGCGAAGCGAAGCAGCCCGAGAAGTCCTCGCCGGCCGAGGCGCACTCGCCCCCGTTCTTCGACACCCGGGACTCCGTGCTCCGCGCCGCGATTCCAAAGCCCACGCCCACCGCGAGCGCTACGCCGCCCGCGCCCATCATCACCTTGGGCAGCAGGCGTGAACCCCGGGGCGCGGCCTGCTTCACCGTCTCCGTGCGCAGGGGCGCCCAGACCTCCTGCAACGCCTGCCGGGCCCGCGTGTCCGCCTCGCCCGGCGTCAGGGCCGGTGCCTCGAACTGCGCGCGCGTCTCCGTGCCCCGCGCATCCGTCACCGTGAGCGCCACGCTGCGCCTGCCGCCCACGCCCAGCGCCACGCCGCGCACGAGCCTGCGCGCACCCAGCGACACGGCCTGCGCGCTCCGGCACTCCGTGTTGCCACACGATGACAGCGACGCGCCCGCCCCGCGCAGCCGCGCAGCCGTGTCCTCGCGCGACTCCAGACACGCATCCGGCAGGGCGGACACCGCGCGCCGCGTGGCGTCCTCCAGCGCACGCGCGTCGGCGGAAGGCAGCGCCACGCGTTCGAAGGGCATCAGCACCACGCGCGTGTCCGCGTCGCAGGCGACAGCACCTTGCGCGAGCCAGAGCAGAAGGGAGGTGGCGGACGCGCTCATGGCACCAGCGACGCGTCGGCTTCGTCGGGCGGCGGCGTGATGCCGAAGCTCGCCATGTAGCCCCGGTAGAAGCGCTGTCCGAAGGGCACGGAGAAGAGCTTGTCCCGGAAGGCATCCTCCACGGCGCCCCGGGCCGCCACGGTGGACTCGCGCCAGGCCAGCCCCCCTGCGTCCACCACCTCCGCCGCGCGCGTGAGGTTGAACGTCGCTTCCCGACCCGTGCCGCGCAGGTAGTAACCCCGCCCCACGGGCAACGACACCACCAGCGGCCGTTCGCGCTCCTTGTGCAGCTCCACCACGCGGATGCCTCGTGCGTCCTCCACCCACAGCCGGCCCTCCAGGCCCGTGGGCACGAGCAGGTAGCCCAGCGACGCGGCGGTCCCCATGTCCGTCAGCGCGAACGCCCGGTCCAGCGCGGGCGGCTGGATGAACACTCGCGGCTGTCCCCGCACGTCGTCCAGACCCTGGCTGGCGGCGGCCACGAAGGCCCGCAGCTCCGCGTAGTCCACGCGTCCGTCGCCGTTGACGTCGCCCGCGCCCGACAGCGCCGAGCGCACCATGTGGCTGAAGACGCCGGAGCGGATGGCGCTCCACTCGTGGCTCTCCTGCTCCGACGACGTGGACAGCACCACGCCCACCTGCGGGAAGCGCTCCAACTCGCGCCCGCCCAGCAGGCCCTTCACGGCGTCCGCGTACGCGGGCCCCACCGGCAAGGAGCCGCGCGAGTGCACGAAGAAGTACGAATCACACGCGTCCACGATGAGCTGGATGAAGGACGCCTTGCTCGGCGCGAGCACGCGCGAGAACAGCTCCGTGCGCGTCAGGGGCCCGTCCAGCAGGCTCACCGTGCCTTCTCCCGCGGCGCCGCGCTTGCCGTGGCCCACGAAGACGAAGGACAGCACCGGCGCCTGTCCCCGCGCCCGGTCCTGGGCCATGCGCTCATTCAGGCGGCGGAGCGCGTCCTCCAGGGAGGCATGCGTGGGAGGGCGCGTCTTCGCGGCGAGCCCCGGGTGCAGGGCCTGCGTGTCGGCGTCCAGCACACTGAGCAGGACGACCTCGCGCGAGCGGGGCGCGAACAGCTCGTAGTACCGGGCGCCGTCGTCGTCGGCGTAGCGCAGGGGGGCCTGGGACTTCTCCGTGCCCGTGTTGCTGGCGACGATGAGCGCGTAGTGCACCTGTTCGGGCGCGGCGCTCGCGGCGGTTCCCACCAGGAGGAGCACACCCAGGGCCAGGGTCCTGTGGGAGGGCGTTCGCATGGGGAGATGGCGCGGTGCGCCGGAAAGAAAGGATGCCACGGAAAACGTCCGACAATCCACTGGGGCCTGCTCGCGACAACATGCGGATGACGGGACCGCGATGGTCGCGGTAAGCCCCTGAGGGATGGAGTGGGATGACGACACGCTGCGCCGTTTTCGAGAAGGCACCCCGGAGGTGTTGGCGGACGTGTATCGCGCGCACGCGGAGCCGCTCGCCCGCCTGCTCAAGGCGGCCGCATGGCGGGGGGCCTTCACCCGCTTGAGGAACGCGATGGAGTTGGAGAACACCCTGCTGGAGACCTTCGCCCGCGCGTTCGAGCCCCGCACGCGCGCGGCCTACAACGGCACGCGTCCCTATTCCCACTTCCTGATGGGCATCGCGCGCAATGTCCTCCTCGAACAGTCGCGCGAGCGGGAGCTGGTGGGGCGGGACGTGCCCTTCGAGGGCCTCACCGAGGCGTCGGGCGAGGACGGCGGGTTGGCGGAGGTGCTGGAGGACCGCGAGGTGGAGACGCTGCTCGCGGTGTTCAAGGATGGACTGTCGCGCGAGGAGCACCGGCTGTTCGAGCTGCGCTTCGGCGAAGGCGTGGCCCAGGAAGACGCCGCCACGGCGCTGGGTCTCACGCGCATCCAGGTGCGGCGGCGGGAGTTCGGGTTGAAGTCCAGGCTGCTCGGGTTCCTCCAGTCGAAGGGGTACCTGGAGGACCTGGAGACGCAGGGCTGGAGCTTCTTCAAGCGACGGAGTGCACGATGAGCCGCTGTGACGACCGTCGGGTGAAGCAGGCGATGGCTGCCCTCTTCGAGAAGGGCTCCGAGGCGCTGGACGCGGCCGGCTTCCAACACCTGCGCGCGCACCTGGCGACGTGCCCTTCGTGCCAGGAGACCTACGACCGGCTGTCCCGCGTGGAGTCCGCGCTGGAGAAGCGCGCCCTTCCCCAGGCGAAGAGCGCGCTCTTGGAGCAGGCGCTGTGGGCGCGGATGGCGAAGCAGTCCAGTCCCGCCCCGCGTCCGGTGGTGGTGGAGCCCGCGCGCCGGTGGTTCACGTCCCCGTTTCTCGTGCCCCTGTCGCTGGGCGCGGCGGCGGCCGCCGTGGCGCTGATGGTCGTGGTGCCGTCGCTCCAGCCTCCGAGGGAGACGGCGCCGGAGTGGCAAGCGCGCTCGGCGGCGCCGGGCGTGGGGGCCTGGGGCGTGCGGGCCTTCTGCATCGCGCCTGCGGGGGCGGTGGTCGCGGAGGCCCGGCCGGGTGGGACGCTGGCGTGCGCGGAGGGCCACGCGGTGCAGTTCAGCTACACCGCGCCGGAGCGCGCTCGCCTGTCGCTGGACGGCACGTCCGTGACGGGGGAGGCGCTGCACTTCTTTCCGCGCGAGGGTTCGGCCTCCGAAGTCGCGGCCGGCGTGGACGTCGCGTTGCCGTTCAGCACGCCGGTCCAGGGGGGGTGGCTGACGGGCCCCGTGCTGGTGCGCGCGAACTTCACGGACGCGCAGGGCAGGACGGTCGCGGACACGCTGGTGACGCTCACGCCCGTGGCCCCCTGAAACGAACAACCCCTCCCCCGTGTGAACACAGGGGAGGGGCGGGGACTGCCGAGCTTTGTGGGGTCCGAAACGACGACGGACGCGGCGCGGCGATCCACTTCCTTGGTGCCGGGGGACCGCATGGCGCGTCGAGGAGGTCCTCGGGCCGCACGCACCATGCTCCGGCGATGGCGTTCGTGAAGGTGACGCGGCATCCAGGACGCGTCTGGAAATGAAGTGTCACGAGCCTGATTTCGTGGATCGTGATGCCACCGGATTCTTCTGGAGCGGCGGAATCCGGGCCCCTGCCCTGGCCAAGGGGGCGTCCGCGCCCCCGGGGCTGACAGTGTCTGGAGCGGGAGGGGGCTCCGGGT
>NZ_RAVZ01000002.1 GCF_003611635.1 Corallococcus terminator
GGCGAAGGCACTCGGGGAGGGCACGCCGCACGCCCTGCGCACCGACACCGAACCGGGCCAGGCCTGCCTCCATGACCTGGAGCTGGCGTGCCGCTTCGCCCGCGCCAACCGGGACACGCTCGCCACCCGGGCCCTCACCGTGATGGCGGACCTCCTGGGCGTGTCCCCGGATGCGGAAAGCACCGTGGACGTGCACCACAACCACGTCGCCCCGGAGGTGCACTTCGGCCGCACGCTCCAGGTCCATCGCAAGGGCGCGGTGGGGCTGGACGCGGGGGCCCGGGGCCTCATCCCCGGCTCCATGGGCACGGCCTCCTACGTCGTGGAAGGCCGGGGCGAGCCAAGGGCCTTCCGCTCCTGCTCGCACGGGGCGGGCCGCGTGCTCACCCGCACGGAGGCCCGGGCCCGCATCCGCCCGGACGCGCTCGTCCATGCCCTGCGCCGCGTGGTGTTCGACCCGGCTCGGGCCCCCTCGCTGGTGGAGGAGGCCCCCGCCGCCTACCGGGACCTCTCCGAGGTGCTGGAGGACGAGGCCGACCTCGTGACGCCCCGCGTCCGACTCACCCCCCTGGCCGTGCTCAAGGGTTGAGGCGGGGGAGGGGCCTGTCGGGTGGACGACACCCCGCCCGCCCGGCAGCTCTCCGGAAGGGGGTGATCCACCCCCCATACCCCAGGCAGAACGCGCCCCGGCGTCAGAGTGGGTTCCCGAGCCCGTCGAGATGCCGTAGTATCGGCCCGAAAGTACGCGTGCGAACCTGCTGGGGCGTCGTCTAATGGCAGGACGTCAGACTTTGACTCTGATTATCAAGGTTCGAATCCTTGCGCCCCAGCCACTCCGCTCCGGGGGGACGCGGTCAACGTCCGTCCGGAGGTAGAAGGCGGTGGGCTGATGCCGCAGAAGACGCTCCTGCTGGTCCCCGTGGGCAGTCCACCGACTGTCCTCGTGAACGCCTTGCAGGAACCGCTGATGACCCACATGGGCGTCAGCGCGGTCGTGAGCCGGACGGCGCTGTCGTCCCCTGCCTACGCCTTCAACAAGGACCGCGGCCAGTACCACTGCAACGCCATCATGCGGCGGCTGGGCACGCTCCTGGAGGAGTCGCCGCAGAAGCAGCAACTGGTGATGGGGGTGACGGACGCGGACCTGTTCGTGCCGGAGTCGCCCTTCGTCTTCGGTGAGGCGGACCGGGAGTCCAAGGTCGCGGTGCTGAGCCTGTTCCGGCTGCGCCAGGGCGCGGAGGGCGAAACGCTGCGCCGCCGCGTCCAGGTGGAGGCCGTGCACCAGGTGGGCCACCTCATCGGCCTGTCCTACTGCGAGGACTCCCGCTGCGTGATGTTCTTCCCGCAGGCGCCCCAGGACATCGACCGCAAGCAACTGGGGCCGTGCAACGTCTGCCGCAACGAACTGAACCGCCTCAACCGCTGACCGTCGCCACCCCCTGCGGACTCCGGACACAGGGGCGGTGAATGCCGCCGCGTGCGTTGACGTCCCAGCCCGCGCGCCCTGTAGTCTTCGGGCGAACGTGTGGCAGGGCCGGCGGCACAGCGGGAGACAGCGATGATGGGCATGCAGCGGTGGCTCGGTGCAGTGGTGGCGGTGGGTCTGCTCGGGGCGTGCGAGCCCCTGGAGCCAGGGAGCGGCGGCACCATCGGTGACGTCCTCTTCGACAAGGGCTTCGCCTTCGTGCGCAGCGACCGGAACATCTACGTGGTGGACGACGACGGGGACCCCAACAGCCCGCAGCGGCTGACGACGGCGGGCAACGCGTACACGCCGTCGGTGTCGCGCGATGGCAGCAGCATCGTGTTCGTGCAGCGGGTGGGCAGCACGTCGTCCCTCCAGACGGTGCCCACCACGGGCGGCCCGGTGGCGACGCTCCTGAGCTCCAACGACGCGGCGTGCGGCGCGTGCACCAACTTCCGCGGCCCGACGTTCAGCCCGGACGGTCGCACCATCGTGTTCGCGTTCGACCGGGGCTCCGGGTCCATCAGCTCGCTGGCGCGCATCGCGGTGAACGGCAGCGGCTTCACGGAGCTGACGCCCGGCGCGACCATCAACCACGGCTCGCCGTCCTTCTTCCCCAACGGGACGACGGTGGTGGCGCCGGCGGGCAGCAACACCTTCCAGTACAACCAGCTCGCGTTCGTGCCGGTGGGCGGTGGCAGCCCTTCCTATACGTCGTCGCTGGGCAACGAGGTGCTGGCTATCGCGAACCGCGCGGTGGTGTCTCCGGACGGGCGGCAGGTGGCGCTCGACGCGCGGCTGTCGTCCGGCAGCACGCGCATCTTCGTGGGCAACGTGACGTCGGTGGGCCTGAGCGGCAGCCTGCGCCGGCTGACGGACTACACCGCGAGCACCGTGCAGGAGAGCTTCCCCAGTTGGACGAGCAGCACGACGCTGGGCTTTCTCTTCAACGACTCCGGCGGCGACCCGAGCATCTACCGCGCTCCGGTGTCCTCGACGGCCAGCTCCGTCAGCCTCGCGGTGCCCGCCGCGAACGAGCCCTTCTACGGGCCCACCTGACGGGCGCTTGTGAGACCAGGCTTCAGCCCAGGAGCACGACCACGCCCCCGGCCATGAAGCCCAGCATCACCAGCGTCCAGAAGCCGGTCTTCACGAGCCCGACCCCCATCCCCGTGGGTCGGCTGCGGCGCGGATCCTCTGGCAGGTAGACGACTTCCAGGGGCTCGCCGGGGGACATCTCCGACCAGTCCTCCTGCGTCTCGCTGTATTCGTGGTGGAGCACCGTGCCGTCTGGCAGGCAGAACGCGTAGTACACCGCCGCGTTCTCATCCACCTTGCCCGGAACGACGCGGAGCACCTTGCCCCGCACGCGCTGCCCGCGCCGGTTGAACCTCCAGGTGACGGCGTAGTCCTTCCACTGGAGCGTCAGCATCAGCGCGGGGCCACCGATGAAGAGCGCCGCGGTCACGACCTTCGCCAGGAGGTTCATGGAGGCGCCGGGGTGGTGTGCGCACGCGCTTCTTCCTGTCCCGGGTGGGTGAGGTATTCGCGCAGCGCGGTCAGGGTGCCGACGCCCGCGAACAACACGAGCAGGGTCGCCAGGATGAGGAAGAACCTCCGGCTGAGTCCCGTGCCCACGGCCATGTGATGGTGCGGCGCGTCCGCCAGGTAGAGGACGTCGACGGGAGAGCCTGGGGTCTGCTCGGAGGCCGGCGGGGGCCACTCCTGGAAGCTGCCTTGGAGCTCCGGGCCCTCCGGCGGACGGAAGGAGTAATCGACGGCTCTCTTGTTGTTCCGGGGGTTCCTGACGCGGACCACCTTGCCCCGTGCGTGCAGCCCGTCCTGCTCCAGCCGCACGACCCGGCGGCGGGAGTAGAGGAGGAGTCCCAGGATGAGGGAGGGGAGTCCCAGGAAGCCCACCAGGAGGCCGGTCAGGGTTTGGAGGTTCATGGAGGCTCCGGGGTGGTGCGTGCACGCGCCGGGTCCTGCCCCTGTCGGGCGAAGTATTCTTCCAGCACGCTCTGGGTGGCGCAGCTCGCGAACAACACGAGGCAGGTCGCCGCGATGAGGAAGAACCTCCGGCTGAGGCCCTTGCCCACGGCCATGTGGTGGTGCGGCGCGTCCGCCAGGTAGAGGACGTCGACGGGAGAGCCTGGGGTCTGCTCGGAGGCCGGCGGGGGCCACTCCTGGAAGCTGCCCTGGAGCTCCGGGCCCTCCGGCGGACGGAAGGTGTAATCGACGGTTCTCTTGTTGCTCCGGGGGTACCTGACGCCGAGCACCTTGCCCTGTGCGTGCAGCCCGCGCCGCTCCAGCCGCACGACCCCGCGGCGGATGTAGACGAGGAGGCCCAGGATGAGGGTGGGGAATCCCAGGGAGGGAATCAGGAGGCCGGTCAGCATCGAGGATTCCATGGTGTCCTCAGGATGGCGGAGGGGCGGCCGCCGAATCAACGTCCGCTGTCGCCGGCCCGGCCCGGGCCAGCATGAACAACAGCCCGATCAGGCTGAAGGGCACCAGCACCCCGGTGAAGAACAGGGCGAGCCCCAGGGACATCAGCCCGTGGCCCTCGGGGAAGCTCCAGCGCGGTTGTTCGCGGCTGTAGAGCACCTGGATGCTGTCTCCAACGCGCAGGCGCTTCCACAGTCCGGAGGAGATGTTGCGGCGGTTCTTCACCCGCGTGCCGTCGTGCGATGTGAAGGCGTAGTGCAGCACGTATTCACTGTCGTCCGTGAACGCGAGGAACTCCTTCTTGAGCACCGTGCCTTGCGTGTAGGCGCCCTCGTCCACGATGCGCGAGTCCCGCCGGTACATCCCCCAGCTCAGCACCAGCATCGTGAGGCCAATCGCCGCGAACGATGCGCCCAGGACGCGGGCCGCGATGAGGGACATGGGGTGCTCCTCCCTGCGCCCTACACCGTGGCGCCTGCCACCGTGTCTAGGTATCGGGAGCGGAGCGCCGAAAGTGACGCTCCGGTGAACTCCGTCCTAGGGGTGAGGCCTGTACGGTTGCAGGTTGCCGCGAGAAGAAGGGGTC
Source organism: Corallococcus terminator (assembly GCF_003611635.1). Classification (GTDB taxonomy): domain Bacteria; phylum Myxococcota; class Myxococcia; order Myxococcales; family Myxococcaceae; genus Corallococcus; species Corallococcus terminator. The sequence goes on from NZ_RAVZ01000002.1 coordinate 4,500, forward strand.
GCCGGAGCAGGAGGGACCGGGTTCTTCTGCTTCCTCTGTTCGAGCGTGTAGACGCACAGTAGAAAGAGCGCCACGCCCGTGATCCAGATCATGGGATGGACGCCCTGCGGCTGTTCTTTGCCTGTCTCCTGCGCAGGAAGGCTCTGACGTGGATCCTCGGTCAGATAGATGATGTCGATGGGGGAGCCGGCGCTCACGTCGCCCCAGGAGAGCCTGAAGGGGGACCGGTAGGAGTGGCGCATCTCCCGGCCATCCGTCAGGGTGAAGCTGTAGTGCAACGTGTCCGCGGTGTCCTCGTAGCCCTCCTCGACGAAGAGCACCTCGCCTTGCGTGCGCCGTCCCCGGCGAAGGAGCTCCTGGATGCTGCGGGCCTTCTGTCTGCGGACCCAAACGATCACGACGAAGAACACCAGCATGAGCAGAATGAGCGCGATCGTTCCCACGGGATCCATGTGCCCATCATGGTGAAGGACGCCGCGGGCTGGCAATCCGGGAAACCCACCGACGTGCCCGTGCCCTACCGGTACGAATGCGAGCTGTCGCGAGCCGCCGGCTTCCTGTGCGGGTGCGTGGATTCCTCGGGGCCGAAGTCCCAGCTTCGCAGCATGAACACGACGAGGCCCAGGACGAGCAGTCCGCCCACGAGCCAGAAGACGAACTCGACGCTGGTCACGCCGTGGAGCACCGGCATGCTCTGCTCGGGGTCCTCCGGCAGGTAGACGAGGTCGATGGTGTCGCCGCGATGCAGGCTGTCCCAGGAGTCCAAGTAGGACTGATACGCATGGCGGAGCTCGGTGCCATCCGGCAGGCAGAAGGAGTAGTGCACCCTGGAGGGGCGGTCCTCCCGGGCCCGCTCCACGAGGAGCACCTCGCCCTGGACGCGCCGCCCCTTCTTCTGGAGGCGCTCGTGCTTGACGTGGACGTTCCAGAGCACCATCAGCACTGACACGACCAACGCCACCAGCAGGCAGATGATGGTGACCTTTTCGGGGAACCCCATGGTGCCCACAGCATGGTGCGGGGTGTCACGAGGAGGCAACCCGGGAACTCCACCGCCGTGCCCGCAGAAGGACCCGGAGCAGGACATGCCCTGGCATCGCGTCCCCTGAAACGCGATGCTGCCCGCCGCTGCTGGAGGTGCACACCGTGTCCCTGTTCGATGCCGTCACCGCGGGAGACCGCGCCGCCCTCGCCGCCCAGCTCGATGCGGGCGCCGACCCCAACCCCTTCGACGCCGACGGGCGCACGCCCCTCATGGCCGCCGCGCGCGTGGGCCGCGAGGACCTGGTGCGGCTGCTGCTGGAGGCGGGCGCGGACCCCACGCTGCCCGACAACCTGGGGGAGACGCCCTTCGTCACCGCCGCCGCGTACGGCCACGTGAAGGTGTGCGCGCTGCTGTCTTCCAAGGCCACCGACGACGAGAAGGACCTGGCCCGCACGCTGCTGGCCAACCAGGGCCTCACGGAGCTGCCCTCGCGTCCCTCCGAAATCGCCCCGGACGACTTCCGCCGCAAGCTCGCCTCCGCGAGCGCCTACGTCGTCGGCAAGCTGGGCGATGACGGCGCCACGAAGCGCCTGGAGCGCGTGCTGCGCTCGGAGAAGGGCTCCGACAAGGGCCGCAAGTAGCCCCAGGCACCGTTCGCGCTGACAAGCAGAAGGGCCCGGCCGCTCCCACATCGGGGAGCCACCGGGCCCTTGGCACATCTGGAGGCGAAGAAGAGGACTACTCCGGCTTGGCGCTCACCACGGGGCTGGGGGACACGGTGCCGCCCTTGTGCTGGGGCTCCAGCGCGTCGGCGACCAGTTCGGTGATGTCCTTGACCTGGATCTGCTCGCGGCCGGTGTCGTTCTTCGCGTCGTTGAGCATCGTGGAGCAGAAGGGACAGGCCACCGCGACGATGCCGGCGCCGCCCTGCTCCTTGTAGTCACCCACCATGCCCGGCTTCTTCCGGTCCGCGGCGTCCGGGAAGGGCGTGGTCGGGTCCTCCGCGTGCTTGAGCGTGAGGGCCACTTCGTTGATGCGGTTGTGGTTGATGCGCGTGCCGATGTGCTCTTCCATCCACATCCGGCCGCCACCGGCGCCGCAGCAGAAGCCTTCGCGCTTGCTGCGCTGCATCTCCACCACTTCCAGGCCCGGGATGCTCTTGAGCACTTCACGGGGCGCGTCGTACACGCCGTTGTGCCGGCCCAGGTAGCAGGGGTCGTGGTAGGTCAGCTTGGTGGTGGTGTTCATCACCGACGAGAGCTTGATGCGCTTCTCGTTCAGCAACTCGTTGATGAGCTGCGTGTGGTTGATGACGCGGTACTCGCCGCCGAACTCCGGGTACTCGTTCTTGATGGTGTTGAAGCAGTGCGGGCACTGGGTGATGACCGCCTTCACGCCCATGGAGTTCCAGGACTCGACGTTCGTCTTCGCCAGCGTCTGGTACAGGTACTCGTTGCCCATGCGGCGCGCGGAGTCGCCGTTGCACATCTCCTGCTTGGACAGTGTCGCGAACGACACGCCCGCCTCGCGCAAAATCTTCACCAGCGCGCGGCTGACCTTCTTCTGCTTGTCGTCGTAGCTGCCCGCGCAGCCCACGAAGAACAGGTACTCGTACGGGCCGCCGTCGTCACCCCAGGTGGGCAGCGCCAGGTCGGAGGCCCACTCGTCGCGCTGGTCCTGGCCGATGCCCCAGGGGTTGCCCTGGCGCTCCATGCCCTCGAACACGCGCTGGATTTCGGGCGGGAACTCCGCCTTCACCTGCACCTGGTAGCGACGCATGTCGATAAGGCGCGGGACGTTCTCGATGAACACCGGGCACGCCTGCTCGCACCAGCCGCAGCTCGTGCACGCCCACACCGTCTCCGCCTTCAGCGCGCTGCCAATGATTTCCGGCAGGGGCTCCTTGATGCCGTTGGGGCCGTAGCCCTCTTCCACCCAGCGCTCGTTGTCCCAGAGCCAGTGCTTCAGGTCCTGGTTGACGGCCTTGTGCGTGAGCGGCTTGCCCGTGATGTACGTGGGACAGTGCGTCTGGCACCGACCGCATTCGGTACAGGAGTACAGGTCCAGGCCGTTCTTCCAGGTGAGGTCCTTCACCGTCGCGGCGCCGAACTCCTCCTTCTCCAGGTTGGGCGTGGGCAGCTTGCCGGTGGAGTGCGTGCGCTGGAAGAAGACGTTGGGCAGGCCCGTGATGATGTGGAAGTGCTTGCCCAGCGGCAGGAAGTTCAGGAACGCCAGGATGATGGCCAGGTGGATGAAGAAGCTCACCACGCCCACCACGTGCGCCGCCGTCGCTCCCAGCGGCATCATCCCCAGACCCACCACGCTGGTGATGGGCTCCCACCACACGAGCGCGGCCGGCGTCGTGGGCACCTGCGTGGCGCCCATCTGCACCTGCTCCGCGGCGGCGCGCGCGGCCACCATGTGGCTGCCACCGAAGAGGAACTCGGTGAGCATCAGGCCCGCGATGAAGCCCAGGATGAGGTACGCCTCCCACGACTGGGACATGCGGTCCGGCTTCACCTTCCAGCGCGTCCACACGAAGTACGCCACGCCCGCCAGCGCCAGCCCCGCCACCACGTCCTTCACCAGCAGGTAGGCGCGGTAGAGGAACAGGAGCGGCGGCGCGGCATCCCACGCCGGGTGGCTCATGTCGGTGAGCACTTCCAGCGCGGTGGACGAAAAGCCCATCACGAACATCATGATGGTGCGCACCGCCAGCACCATGAACGCCGCGTAGATGAAGATGTGGAACAGGCCCGGCGTGAACTCCTCCGGATCCACCATGCGCTGCTGGCCCAACCCGAAGCGCAGAAGCTGCACCGCGCGGTAGGGGATGCGGTCCAGCCGGTTCTCCTTCTTCATCGCGAGCAGCACGCCCGCGCGGCCGGACATCGTGATGACGAAGAGCGAGAGAGCGCCTGCCAGGAGCAGGCCGGTGATGATGGGACTCATGGAACCTCTGGACCTCTGGGGCCGCACGGCGCGGGCGCCGGGTTGCCGCGTTGCGGCAATTCTTGAGTGTTCGTCAACCCTAACAGGGGTGATTCTCGAATCAAGCCTCGTACATCAGAGCGTGTCCGGCAGCAGGCCCTGCCAGGTCGGCGCACGTCCTCGTTGTCCGGTACCACAACCGCGCCTGGCCTGCTGGACGGCAGGCGGCCGGGCGTGGGCCGTTGGACGTCAGAGAAACTTTGGGGGCCCGAGGGCTTTACAAAACCGGGGCGAACTCCCAACATGTTCGTAAATCGGTCAAGCACCGCTTGTAAAGGGTCCCGCATGGGGCGGGCCCGGTGACCGACGCAGGGCGTCCAAGGGGATGCGAGCTGGTAGAGCCGTACACCCCGTGAATGGAGCGCCAAGGAGCCGGACATGAGCCACGACGACAGCACGTACCTGGATGAGGGGCGGGACTATCTCTACACGGGCGATGATGGTCAGGCCGGAGTGCCTCTCCAGCCCGTGGACGGCCAGCGCTGGGGCCACCTGGATGAAGAGGCCTGGGGCGGCTGGGACGTGGTGGAGTGAGCCGGGGCCCCCGCGGCCCGTGGACTGCGCGGGGGCATTTGTCAGGACGTCGGGGAGCTTGCACTCCCGGGCGGTGATGCAGTGCGCTGGACGCGGCGCTCCCCTTCGTCTGGAAGGGTCGAGTTCCCGGGCCAGGATTTCGCGGGTCGACTTTCTCCGACCGCTCCAGAAGTAAATCCGTAAAGCACTGAGCGGTGGTCCGGAAGCGTGGATGACGCAGGGCGTCCTTGTCATCACGCGCGGTCCTGCCCCGCTGATCGCCACACCTGGGAGGGGTTCGTCCCGAGGCCCGGATGAAGGGGGCCGCTGGGAGGCGGGCTTCGCGCGGAGGGTGGCGGGATGGCCGGCCGGAGCGATTGCTTTCACGACCGGAAACCCGACATCCTGTCCGTGAGCGGCAGGACTTCCGGGACGGACGCGGGCCAGGCAGGGGCGTCCGGGGCCAGGGGAGTCTTCGCGACGGATTCGCGGCAGGATGGCCCCATCCACCATGCGGGAGTGCGGATGAAGCAGACGGCCTGGGCAGTGGAGCGCGACGCGGAAGGCGGCCGCGAAGTGCTGCTGCTCGTGACGCTGGAGGCTGAAGCGGAGACGCCTCGGGCCCCGGTGGCGGTGAACCTGGTCATCGACCGCAGCGCGTCCATGCGGGGCGCGCCGCTGGCGGCGGCGGTGGAGGCGGCGCGGGCGCTGGTGGAGCGCGCGGGCCCCCGCGACTACGTGGGCCTGCTCACCTTCGACGCGGACGCGGAGCAGGTGCTGCCCGTGCGCGCGATGGACGCCGGCGCCAAGGCGACCTTCCTGAAGACGCTGTCCCGCCTGGAGTCGGGCGAGGGCACCGCGCTGCACGAAGCCGTGGAGCGGGGCGCGGAGGCGGTGCGGCGCGTGCTGGTGCCGGGCGCCCGTCCGCAGCTCTTGATGCTCACCGACGGCGAGCCCTCCGTGGGCCCCACCGCGCTGGGCGAGTTCAAGGTGCTGGGCACGCGGGTGACGGACTCCGGCGTGGCGCTGCACGCGCTGGGACTGGGCCGGCACTACCTGCCGGAGATTCTCGAAGCCCTCACGGGCCCCTCCGGCACGGGCTTCACGCACGTGGACGACGCGGAAGGGCTGCCGCTGGCGGTGGGCGCGCTGGGCGCGGAGCTGTTCGGGGAGGTGGTGTCGGACGCGCGCGTGTACGTGCTGCCCACCGGCTTCGCGGATTTGCGCTGCCGTCACCGCTACCCGTCGCGTGTGGAAGGCGATGCGATGAGCGCGGCGCTGGGTGCGGTGTCGCACGCGTTCGCTCGCCGGGTCCTCTTCGCGGGCGTGCTGGAGAAGGGCGAGTGGAACCTCACCGTCACGGCCTCGTACACGGAGCACAACGACACCCGGCGGATGTCCGTGCCGGTGACGCGCCTGTTGCCGGACAGTGAAGAGGGGCGCTTCGTGCGCGCCGTGTCCGCGGAGCTGGAGCTGGTCTCCTTCGAGGCCGCCGCGTGGAAGGCCCTGTCCCGGCGGCAGCAGGAAGCAGCCGAGCGGGCGCTCGAGGGCGCGGACAAGGGGCTCTACAAGCTGGCCCGGCTGGGCGCGTCGGACGTCCCCGCGCAGCGGCACGTGGACCGGCTGGCGGACCTGCGCCGGGCGGTGGAGCGCCGGGCGGCCCAGCCGTCCGCGCTGGGGGTGCGCCGGGCCCAGTCGGAGGTGTCCCGCATCACCATGAGCCGCATCGGGCCCGCGCTGCCGGTGGCGGCCAACGGGGGCGCCCTGCCCGCCGGGAACGTGGCGGCCATCCTTCCCTGGAAGACGGACGAGAAGCCGTAACCTCCCGTCCTCTGGGCCGTATCCGAGTGCGACGGGACCCGACGTGGGCTCCCGCCACGCCCGGCGTGCGGGCGTGAGGAATGGCCGGCTGCCTGGAAGGTTGAGTGGACCCGCAGGGGACGCATCCCAGGTAGCACGGCGTTCCCAGGTGGATTAACGGGAGTCGCATGACGCATCCGTGGCGCAAGAGGTCTGGAAGCCGGCTCGGTGGACTGGGCGCGGTGGCGATGGTGCTGCTGGCGGCGGTGGCGCACGCCGCCCTGCCGGCCTCCGCCGTGGGCAGTACCGCGCCCGACGAGGGCGACCCGCGGCTGGAAGGCGCGCTGCTGCTGGACACCACGCAGGTGAAGGCGGGCGGCGAGCTGCGCGTGGGCGTGCGCCTCAAGCTGGACCCGGACTGGCACGTCTACTGGAAGAACCCGGGGGACTCGGGGCTGGCCACGGAGGTGTCGTGGGATGCGCCGGGCGTCAAGGTGGGCGACCTGCGCTGGCCGTTCCCGCAGACCTTCCGCACGCCGGATGGCTTCATCACCACGCACGGCTACCACGACGAGGTGCTGCTGTTCGCCCCGGCGCATGTGTCCGAATCCGCCACCGGCACGCTGACGGTGTCGGCGGCGGTGGATGCGCTCGCGTGCAAGGTGCACTGCATCCCCGCGCAGTTGGTGCTGTCGCGCACGCTGCCGGTGGGCCCGGAGACGGTGACGGACGCGGAGTTCGCGCCGCTGTTCGACGCGGCGCAGGCCCAGGTTCCGGCGGCTCCCGGCGCGCAGGGTGCGCCGCGCGTGGCCCTGGCGCTGGACGGCGCGACGCTCACCGCGGGCAAGCCGTTCACTGGCACGCTCACCGTGACGACGGCGGACGGCAAGCCGTTCGCGGGCAACGTGGAGGGTGACTTCTTCGTGCCCGGCCGCATCGCGGGCGTGGACACGGTGGCGCTGAAGCCGTCGGGGCCGGGCCGCTTCGCGCTGGAGGGCAAGGCGTCGTCGGTGGTGCCGAAGGGCGAGCCCCGGCTCACGGGTGCGCTGCGTCTGGGCACGCAGACCGCGGGCTTCACGGCGGTGGACGTGGACGCGCCGCTCGCGCCGGTGGTGGCGGACGCTGCGGTGGCGGCGGGGCCCGCGCCGTTGAAGCTGCCGTCGGTGAAGGACGCGGCGGGCAAGGTGCAGCCCGTGGCCGTGGCGAGCGCCCCGGTGGCGGCGGAGTCTCCGATGGGCTTGGGGCTCGCGCTGGTGTTCGCGTTCCTGGGCGGCGCGCTGCTCAACCTGATGCCGTGCGTGTTCCCGGTGCTGGCGCTCAAGGCGTACGGCTTCACGCGGATGGTGCAGGAGGAGAAGGGGAAGGTCGCGCCGCACGCGGCGGCGTACGCGGGTGGCATCCTGGCGACGATGATGCTGCTGGCGGGCGCGGTGCTGGCGGTGCGCGCGGGCGGCACGAGCGTGGGCTGGGGCTTCCAGTTCCAGGAGCCGCTGTTCGTCGCGGCGGTGAGCGCCATCCTGGTGGCGTTCGCGCTGAACCTCTTCGGCGTGTACACGCTGGGCGCGGACGGCACTGCGCTGGCGGGCAAGGTGGACCAGAGCCACGGCCTGATGCGCAGCGCGGGCGAGGGTGTGCTCGCGGTGGTGCTGGCCACGCCGTGTTCGGCGCCGCTGTTGGGCACGGCGGTGGGCTTCGCCTTCGCGGCGGGCCCGGCCACGGTGGTGGCGGTGTTCCTGGCGCTGGGCCTGGGCCTGGCGCTGCCCTTCTGCGTGCTGGTGCTGGTGCCGGGGCTCGCGCAGCGGCTTCCGAAGCCGGGCATGTGGATGGAGCGCGGCAAGCAGTTCCTGGGCTTCGCGCTGCTGGCCACCACGGTGTGGCTGGTGTGGGTGATGGGCGGGCTCGCGGGCGTGGACGGGATGGGGCGGCTGCTCGCGTTCCTCATCGCGGTGGGCCTGGGCACGTGGCTGTATGGCCAGTCGCAGGGGCTGGAGGGTGGACGCCGGGGCGTGACGGTGGGCCTGGCGGTGTTGACGCTGGTGGGCGCGGGCACGGTGGCGCTGCGCTTCGACGAGGCGCAGGCGTCGGTGGAGACGCGCGGCGCGACGGCGTCGGCGCATGGCGGCTCGCAGCCGTGGGACGAGGCGGCGGTGGCCGCGGCGCTGGCGGCGGGGCAGCCGGTGTTCGTGGACTTCACGGCGGACTGGTGCCTGACGTGCAAGTTCAACGAGCGCACCGTGCTGTCGCGCGAGGATGTGCGTCAGGCGTTCATGAAGCACAACGTGGCCTTCTTCGTGGCGGACTGGACGCGCCGGGATGCGCGCATCACCACGAAGCTGGCGGCGCATGGCCGCGCGGGCGTGCCCATGTACCTGGTGCTGAGCCCGGGCTCGCCGGACAAGCCCGAGGTGCTCAATGAATTGCTCACCGCCGACAGCGTCATCCAGGCGGTGCAGCGCGCGGATGGATGTGAGTCGCCGTTGAAGGCGGGCTCGGTGGTGTGCTCCCGGCCCTGAGTGTCCGGGTGTCTGGGATGGAAGTGGTGGCAGTGGTGTGGATGCGCAGCGTTCAACTCTCTGGAGGTTCCGTCATGAATCCGTTCTTCAAGGCAGTCGCGCTCTCCGTGGCTTTCGTCGGGGCTCCCGTTCTGGCTGCTGACACCGCGGAGGTGGGCAAGCCCGCTCCGGCGTTCACGCTCAAGGACGAGGCCGGCAAGTCGCACGCGCTGGCGGACTACAAGGGCAAGGTCGTGGTGCTGGAGTGGACGAACTCGGAGTGCCCGTTCGTGAAGCGGCACTACGAGGCGAAGACGATGCAGACGACGCAGAAGGGCTTCGATGCGAAGAAGGTGGTGTGGCTGACGGTGGACTCCACCGCGTCGCACAACGCGAAGTTCGCGGCGGACTGGAAGAAGAAGGAAGGCTTCACGCAGCCGGTGCTCATCGACACGGATGGCAAGGTGGGCAAGAGCTACGCCGCGAAGACGACGCCGCACATGTACGTCATCGACGGTGAGGGCGTGGTGCGCTACGCGGGCGCCATCGACGACGACGCGCGCGGCAAGGGCGCGACGACCAACTACGTGAAGACGGCGGTCGACGCGGTCCTCACCGGCCAGCAGGTCCCGACGGCGACCTCCGAGCCGTACGGCTGCTCGGTGAAGTACAAGAGCTGAGCCGTCCCGTTCTCGTGACGTGAATGAGGCCCGTGTCCCTTCGTGGGACGCGGGCCTTCTTTATTGGGATTCCAATGGGTTGGCGGTGAGGCTTGTTGATTCAGAAGTACGGTTGTATGTTTTTTTCAGGAGACTTCGTACAGCCATGCCGCCCGCTGCTCATCCAACCCTCGAACAAGGTCGCGTCTACCGGACGAAGGAGCTTGGGCGTTGGGGCAAGAATGCGCCTCGTCTGGTGAAGCGACTGGTGAGCGAGGGAGCGCTGATTCCCCTGGCCCAGGGACTCTTCGCTTGTCCGAAGAAGGGGCGCTTCGGCCCTGTGGCGCCGACTGATTCGGAGATCATGCGGGCATTCTTGGAGGATGCACCGTTCGTCTTCACCGGACCCGAGCGATGGAATGCGCTGGGCTTGGGGTCGACTGCCGTGTTCGCCACGTCCCTCGTCTACAACACGAAGCGTTCGGGTTTGTTTGAACTGGGAGGGCGGAAGTTCGACCTGCGACGTGTTGCTTTTCCCCAGCCTCCGACACCGGAGTGGTTCGTGATCGATCTCTTCGAGAACGCGGGGAGTGTCAGTGCCTCACCTAGAATGCTGGCGGATGCATTGGTGCGAGTCCTTCGCCGAGGCGCGTTCGACATCCAGCGGTTGGGTGAGATGGTCGACCGGTTTGGCAAGCGGAGCACCCAGGTGTTGGTACATGACGCGATCCAGGTGGCCACTGTTTGAACTTTGTTCACGAAGACCCCGAGTTCGATGACCTGCTGCGAATCGTCGCGGAAAGGCGGCGACTTTCTCTTGGACTCGCGGAGAAGGACTACTGGGTCACCCATACGCTGTGGGCACTCCATGAAGCCGGCTTCGAAGTCTGGTTCACGGGCGGTACCTCGCTCTCAAAGGGCTTCTCGCTCATCCAGCGGTTCTCAGAAGACCTGGACCTCAAGCTGGAAGCGGGAGCGGTGGACCTTCCCGCGGTGACGGATTGGCTCCGTACCGGGACGGGAGCGACCCATGCCCGCCGGGCCTACTTCGAAGCGCTTGCCTCGCGCATCCATGTTCCCGGTGCGCGAGTGGAGTTGGATGCCGATGGCGCGGAACGCTACTGGCGCTCCGCGAACGTGCGCATCGTGTACCCGGCGCAAAATCTGGGGGCGCTGGAGGGAGTCCTGCGCCCCTTTGTTCTCCTGGAGGTTGGCAGCGCTCGGGTAACGCCGTTCGTGCCGCGCGACATGACCTCGTTCGTTCACGACGAACTTGAAGCCCAGCAGCAACTGGCCGACTTCAAGGATAACAGGCCCAGGGCTGTGCGCTGTGTTCACCCCATGGTCACGCTCATGGAGAAGCTGGATGCGCTCCAGAAGAGGCTCCGGAGGAACCAGGAACCTGCCACTTTCGTGCGCCACTACGAGGATGCAGCGCGGATCATCGCAGCAGAAGACCGATTGCCACCGCTCGCTGACTACCCCGATATCCGTGCACTGGCATCCGAGATGATCCGACAGAAGCAGATTGCACCGCCTCCAGGTGCGGACGTGCACCACTTCCTCCCTCACGGAGAGCGACGCGTCGCGATCCAGGCTGCATTTGATGCGATTGCCCCGATGTTCTGGGGGCCTCGCCAGACGCTTGATGAGGCTGTTGCCACCATTTGTGCCTGGCTTGCGCGGACGGCACTGCCTTCGGAATAGCGCGAGACAAGAGGCCCGTGTCCCCGTGGGGGACGCGGGCCTTCTTCATTTCGCGTCCCGGTGGGCGTACTCCGGGCCCAGGTGTTCGATGCCGTAGGTGTTGCCCGGGTAGGTGCGGTTGAGGCTGCCCTCGATGGGCGTCGGGTAGCGCTCCAGCGACACGTAGCGTTTGACGTGCTTGCGCAGCTTGAGGGCCGCGCGCGTCAGGCCTGTCACCCAGGTGGGTGGAGGCTCGAACTGGATGGCGGGCAGCAGGCGCGGGGGGACCAGTCCGAGGCTGATGGGCGGCACCAGCGGGCGCAGGGGGCGCGGCACCCAGCCTGCGAGGATGTCCACGGTGGCCTGGGCGACGCGGTGACTGGCCTCACTGGGCACGAACTCGCGGGCCTCGTAGTCGCGGACGTAGGCGTCGAAGGCGGCCCGGTCCTCCGGGATGTCCTTCAGACCCATGCGGCGGCCAATCTCACACCAGTAATGGAACCAGGCTTCGCGCTCATGGGCGGTGAAGGCTCGCCAGCCGAAGTCGTCCATCCACTGGATGGGGAAGTCGATGAAGGTCCACAGCACGAAGAGGAAGTCCTCGTTCGGGATGCGGAAGAAGGAATGGATGTGATTCATCTGCTCCAGGGAGCGGCGCCCGGCCTCCACGTCCCAGCCGCACTCCATGAACTGCGCGATGAGCAGCCGCGTGTCGTCGTAGCGCTTCTGGCCGCGCTTGCTGAACTCGCCGGTGCGGTCCAACAGTGTCGAGACGGAGCGGCTGCCGTAGGTGTGGAAGAGCGCGACCTCGGTGGCCCGCTGCACGTCGAACGGGAACTCATAGTTGGTCAGCAGGTGCACGATGCGCTGGCAGTCCCGCCGTGCGTCCAGGGAGGCGATTTCACGGCGGACCTCCGTCAGGCGCGGCTTCCAGAAGGGCTTGCGGTAGACGGGCCCGGGGACGCGGGTGTCGGGACGTGCGCCGTGAGCCTTGAAGGGACAGCCCGCGGGGACGGCATCCGCCTGGGAGTGGGCGATAGAGGCCGGGTCGTTCATGGGCGTCACTCCGGGAAGGCAGGGCAGGAGGCCTTGCGGGGATGGTAGCCCGGTCCGCGCCGTCGTGCCGCTGCCCGCGGCTTTCGAGGGGCCGGACGGTGCGCCGGGTGGACGGCGCGGGGTGGCCTTGTCGCGGACATCATGGCGCCGGACCTTGTTGTGGGAGCACGACTCCCAGACAGGAGACGCGATCATGGCCAGCAACAAGGGCACGCCCGTGAAGGGCACCGAGCGCACGGACACGCAGAGCCCTGAAGAATTGGAGCGCGAAGCCAGACACCAGCGCCCGGGCACCGAACGGGGCGAAGTGACGGACGAGGACGTGGGCGAGGACCGCATCCTCCAGAAGGGCATTGGAGGCTACGGCGCGCAGAAGGGCACGGAGCCCGCGCGCGAAGCACCGCCGCTCAGCGACGACGGCGACCGGTAGCGTTGACCGGTGCACGGGGCGGTCCGCGCGAGCGTGACGCCGGGGGACGGCTCCCTAGAGTGCCGTCATGGCTTCCGCCCGCCTCGTGCGCTCCTGCTGTGTCCTGGTGCTGCTGTTCCTCGCGATGCCGTGGGCAGCGCAGGGGCAGGAGGCCGCCCTGCCCCCCGCCGATGGGAGGGCGTGGCTCGCGGAGCACAACGCGGAAGCGGTGCGGGTGAACCGCGTGGCCATGGGCATCCTGTTCGGCTGGGCCGTGCTGAACATCGGCACGGGCGTGGCGGGGCACTTCGCGAGCGAGGGAGAGACGCGGGCCTTCTTCCAGGCGAACGCCGCCTGGAACCTGGTCAACCTGACCATCGCGGCCATCGGCTACCACGGGCAGGCGACCGCGGACCCGGGCTCCTGGGACCTGGCGCGCAGCCTCTCCGAAGGCCAGCGCATGGAGAAGCTGCTGCTCTTCAACGCGGGCCTGGACGTGGGCTACATCGCGTTCGGCGGGTTCCTGTGGGAGCGCGGCGCGCGCAAGGACTCGGCGCGACTGCGCGGGTGGGGCAAGAGCCTGCTGGTGCAGGGCGGGTTCCTGCTCGTGTTCGACGGCGTGCTGACGTTCCTCAACGCGCGGCTGAACGGGGAGCTCACGGCGCGGCTGGTGCCCGCTCCCAATGGAATCGGGCTGATGCTGACGTGGCCGTGAGCTCCCCGTCGCGGTTCAAGCCGCCACGGGTTCAACGCGCTTGCGAGCCCGGGCGGAGACGCCTTTGCGGCGGCCCTTGCGCAGCACGTCCAGGTGCACCTCTTCGTCGTTGGCGAGCGCCATCAGTCGTTGTAGGTCGTCCACGCTGTTGACGGGCCGGCTGTTGATACCGAGCAGCAGGTCGTCGGGCTGGAGTCCCGCATCATCGGCGGGCGTGCCCTCCTGCACTCTCAGCACGCGCACGGCTCGGGGCTGGCCCGTGTCGCGAGCGAGCGCGGGCTCAAGGTTCACCGCCGTGGCGGCGATGCCCAGGAACTTCCGGTCCACCCGGCCGCGCTGGATGAGGAGGCTCGCCACCCACGCCGCCGTGGTCGCGCTCACCGCGAAGCCGATGCCCTGCGCATACGGCAGCACCAGCGTGTTGAGCCCCACCACGCGTCCGCGCGTGTCGAGCAGTGGCCCACCGGAGTTGCCCGGGTTGATGGCTGCGTCCGTCTGGAGCATCCCTTCCAGGACGACGCCGTCGGGCAGGTTGATGGAGCGGTTGATGGCGCTCACCACGCCCAGGGACACGGACTGCTCCAGGCGGAAGGGATTGCCAATGGCCATCACGAGCTGGCCCACCTTCACCGTCTCCGGATCCGCGAGCGGCAGCGTGGGGAAGTTGTCGCCCTCCGCGCGCACCACCGCGAGGTCGGTGGGTGCATCCCCGCCCACCAGCGTGGCCCGGCGCTCCTCGCCGTTGTTGAGCTGCACGACGAGTCGCTTGGGCGTGCGCATCACGACGTGCCGGTTGGTGAGCACGTAGCCGTCCGGCGTGAGGAACAGGCCGGTGCCATGGCCCCGTGCGTGTTCCACGCCCACCACCGCTGGCGCGGCGCCAGCGACGAGGGACTCCAGGTCATCGGAGAGCTGCTGCAACAGTTTCATGGCCGGCTCCTTTCACGAACGCTTGCCCACGGTGACGGGCACCTCGCGCAGTTCGCCCGCGCGCAGCACCTTCGCCTGGATGGACGTGCCCACCTTCTCGTCGCCCAGGTAGCCCAGCAGGTCCTCCACGCCGTGCAGCGACTGGCCGCCCAGGCTCACCAGCACGTCGCCCAGCAGCAGCCCGGCCTTCTGCGCGGGCCCTTCCGGATCCACCGACAGCAGGATGAGTCCCGCCTTGGTGCCGTCGATTTCCCGGGGCAGGCGCACGGGGTAGGCGCCCACGCCCAGGTAGCCCCGGCGGATGCCGCCGTGCTCGCGCAGCGAGTTCGCCACGCGCGTCAGCGTGTCGCCGGGGATGGTGACCGCCGCGGTGCGCGAGAAGGCCGCCGTGGGGATGCCGAGGAAGCGGCCCTGCGCATCCACCAGCGCGCCACCGGAGAAGCCGGGCGGCAGGTCGGCGTCCGTTTCCAGGTAGCGGTCCACCTGTCCGCCCGCGTGCGTGCGCCAGTCGCCGCCGAACGCGCTGACGATGCCCAGCGTCGCCCGGGCGGTGCGCCCCGGACGGCCGATGGCCAGCACCACGTTGCCGACCTTCACGCCATCGAGCGGCGTGGGAGCGAGCGCGGTGAGGCCGGTGGTGTCGGCCTTGAGGAGTGCCAGGTCGGTGCTCGGGTCGCGGCCGATGAGTTCAGCGGAGACCGAGCGACCGTCCGCGAGGCCCACCTGGATGGAGCCTTCGTGTTCGACGGCGTGGCTGGTGGTGAGGATGTGACCGTCGGCATCCCAGACGATGCCGCTGGCGCCCCGGCGACGGCGGGCCTCGACGCGGACGATGGAGGGGGCGATGCGCTCGACGACGATGGCGATGGACTGCGAGAGGGATTGGAGGGCGTCGGTGGACATGGGGTGTTCCTTTCGAGCTTGAAACTAAAAGGCTCGAAGGCGCGCCACATCGGCGAACCGGGCAGGACGGGGACCTGCCCATTCGGGTAGGCACCCTCTCCATCCGACCGGGGTCCTGCGTGTGCCCGGTGTTTCGGGCAGGAGATGCGTCTCGCGCTCACCTCCGGTCGAGCAGGGCCCCACCCGGGCCGAAGCCCAGGGACATGCACAGCACCCGCTGTCCGGTGACCCGGGCGTCGCGCCGCGCGGATTCGGCTGCCAGCTCCGCGTCGTTGAGCACGAACACCGGTCCTCCTGTGTCCGGCAATCCGGCGCGGGCGAGGATGTCCGGCACGAGTGACGCCGCGCCCTCGAAGCCGTAGGTGCAGCCTCCTGGCAGCAGGTCCTCATCCAGTGGACACGGCAATGCGAGACACAGGGCGTCCGGCGCGGTCCGTGTGTCCTCCGCGAGGAACGTGCTCAGCGCGCCCGCGAAGAACGCCACGGTGTCCCGGAGGTGATGGCCGTCCTCGGGACGCGGCTGACCGATGAACAGCGGTGGCAGGTGGGACAGGTCCCGTTCGAAGACGCGCGTCGAACCGGAGCGCGCGCACTTGATGCTGGTCTGGCCCACGTCCACGCAGATTGGTGCGTGGAAGCCCTGGGCCTCCAGCATGCGCAGGCCCGCGCGCACGGGGGCGAAGCGTGGCGTCGGCGCGATGTACACCGAGCAGGGCAGTGCTGCCGTGGCTTCGTTCAACGCAGCCTGGAATCCGTCCAGCTCCGCCAGTCCTCCGCTCAGATACGCCGCATCCGGGGTGTGTCGCGCCACCAGCAGTTCGAGCGCTTCGGCCAGGGGCGGCATCATTCGCGCCGTGAGCGTGGTGCCGGCCACTCCCGCGCGCCGATCGTCCTCCACCCACGGAGAGCCCAGCACCTCCCACAGCTCGCGTCCGGACACGGGCAGGTTCCACACCTCCAGCGGGGTGATGCCCGTGGGATGGTGCCTGCTCGGACTCCAACGCACGGACGTCAAGCGACGAGTCCGGCGATGCGTTCGGCGGCGGTCCTGGCGCCGTCGTGGGCCCGGTAGGACCGGGAGATCTCCGCCACCCGCTCGCGCATCGGTGACGCGGGCGCGAGGAGCTGGGCGATGGCCTCCCGGCAGGTCTCCACCGTGAGGTGTCTCGGGTCCCTGGCGAGCCCCGCTCCGGATTTCTCCAGGAAGTGCGCCTGCACGGGCTGGTCGTTGCACACCGGCAGCAACAGCATCGGCACGCCCGCGGTCATCGCCTCCATCACGGAGTTGGCGCCTCCGTGGGAGATGAACGCGGTCGCGCGCTCCAGCACCTGTCGCTGTGGCGTGTACGGCACCGCCACCACGTCACCGGGCAGCGTGTTCGGGAAATCCGTGTCGGCCAGCTCGCCCGCGCACAACACCAGCGTCACGCCGAAGGGCTGCGCGGCCTCCGCGATGAGACGGAACAGCTCCGGCTGATAGGAGATCTGGCTGCCGAAGGACACGTACAGCACGGGCTTGTCGCCCAGGCGCTCCCAGGGGAAGGGCACCTCGTCGCCCCGGGGTTCGGGTGGAGCCGACGGTCCGACGAGCAGTGTGTTCGGCGGCACTCCGGCGTCCGGGCCCAGGAAGGCCTCGGTGGCGAAGATGACGTTGAGCCGGGGCGACAGGCATTCGCAGGTGCGGAAGCGCGCGTCGAAGCCATGCCGCTGGAACAGGGCCTGTCGGTCCTCCTTGAGCGCGCCCACGTTGAGCAGCAGGGGAATGTCTGGCCGGGGTTCCAGCAGCGTGAGCGCGGAGGACACGCCCGCCCACGGGATGCCCTCCGTGTGCGCCGCGAGCACCGCCGCGTATTGCATCCCGTCCAGGGCCATCACGTCGGGACGGAAGGCGCGCACCACCTCGCGCACCGGCTCCAGGAGCGCGGGGGCTGCGTCCAGCAGCAAGCCACGGATCCACTTGCCCAGCGCCACGTCGTCCAGCACCAACTTCGCCAGGGCTTCGCCACCGGTCTCGATGCCAGGGGGCTGCGCTTCGCGGTGGGGCAGGTGGAGGATTTCCACGCCCAGCCCGTCGAGTTGCGGCGTCGGTTCGGGGATGCACAGCCAACCGACGGTGTGCCCCAGCAGGCGCAGCCATTGGGCCACCCCGACCATCGGGTTCACGTGGCCCTTCTCGGGCGAGGTGGCGATCAGGATTCGGGACATGGTGGATGCGCCTCGGTGTGGGCCTGGAGCATGGCCAGGGACACGAGTCGCATCAACAACCGATCCATCACTCCTGCCTGCGCGTCCCCGGGCGACAGGCGCGTGTAGCGCTCCAGCAGCCGGGAGACGGCCCCGGGGTCGATGACCTGGAGGGGCTCCAGGCGCTCGGGGGATAGCCAGGCGCGGTACAGCTCCAGCCAGCGCGCCCGCACCGGACTGGAGAGCGCCGTGTGCCCATACCGGGGCAGCTTGCGCGCGAGGCGCACCTCGTCGGGCACGAGCGAGCGCACCGCGTGCCGGAACAGCCATTTGCCGAACCCGTCTCGCATCAGTACGGACTCCGGCAGCCCGAGCGCCACCCGAGCGAAGCCCGGGTCCAGGTACGGCGTGCGGACCGTGAGGCCATGGGCTCGTGCGCCTCGCAGTTCGGGCGGGAGGATGAGCTCCCGCAGCACCCATTCGGCGTAGCGAAGCTCTCCGGAAGCAGAGGCGTCCCCCGGCGGCAGATCCCACGGAGCAGGCAGCGAGGTGAGCGCCGCCCCCAGGTTGTCCACAGGGGGGGATGCCGGCGCGTGATCGCTGTTCACGCCCTCGGAAACACCCCTCAAGTTGTCCACAGGCTGGCGATTGCCGCGAGGGCTCGCCGTTTGATCGCGACCCTGGGTTCCAGAGGGAGCGGGCCCGGTTTCTCCGGTGGACGACTCCTCGGTGGCTCCCGGTTCCTGATCGCGGGCCCCCACTGAGTCCAGAGGCGTTCCCGAGTTGTCCACAGCCCCCCCAGGGGTTTGGAGGGCGTCCTCATGATCGTGCGAGCCGCCCCGGAGCGACGCCCGCAAGTTGTCCACAGCCGCCCGGGCGTCATGTCTCAAGACCTCCACGGCCAGGGCCCGGTCCTCATCCACGCGTGCCTTCGCGGAGACCATCGCGCCCGGGGTGCCCTGGAGCACTTCATCCGCGCCCGCGCCGCTCAAGAGGACGGGGCCCGCGCCCAGCCGGTGGGCCTCCAGGTAGAAAACGAAGCTCGCCACGGCGCGGGCGTTGAGGATGACGGTCTGGTTGGCGAGGACCGCGTGCTCGAACTGGTCCGGCAGCACGGCGTCGGGGATGAGCACATCCACCAGCTCCGCGCCCGTTACCTGCGCCATCCGCCGCGCGTTGCTCCGCTCCACCGCGTCCGCGAAGTGCACATCCATGGTCCACGCGCGCACCTGGCCGTGGGCATGGCGCGCGACCATCGCGCACAGGGCCGCGCTGTCCACCCCGCCGCTCAGGCTGACCTCATGCGTGCCAGCCTCCACGTGGGCCCGCACGGTGTCGGACCAGACAGCCAGAAGCCGATCCGCGAGCGTGTCCTCGTCTTCACGCGTGTTCGCTGGCCGGGTCACGCGCGGCAGCGTCACCTCCAGCGACTCCGCCCCAGGCACCAGGGTCGCGTTGGATGCGCGTCCGTGGCACAGCAATTCGGCGACCGCCTGGGCGGAGAGGCCGTGCGCGGACGCTCTTCCCTGGGGTGGCGCGTTGGGAGTCCGGATCGGCATGCGGGCCGCATCATAGAGGCTGTGTCCGCGCTTGACCGCTCCCGTCGTCTCGGAGGGCGCGAGCGCTTTGGACAAGGCCTGGTCCGTTGCGCCGGCCAGGGAGGAGGCGAGTACGAAGCCGAGCCGTGAAGCCCCGCGGTGGGTGAGCTTGTGCGATGACATGGGAAGCCTTCGGGAAGATGCCGGATCCAAAGGGCTGCCAGAGCGGGTGGGCTATCCTCACGCGAACAGGGGAGGGCGGGACATGCGGGAGGATGCGATGGACGTCGTGTTGCGGGAGCGCTTCGGTCTGGATTCATTCCGGCCCGGACAGCGCGAGGTGCTCACGGCCCTCTTGAAGCCCCAGGGCTCCGCGCTCGCGGTGTTCCCCACGGGGGGCGGCAAGTCGCTGTGCTACCAGCTCCCCGCGCTGCTGCTCGAAGGACTCACGGTGGTGGTGTCGCCGCTCATCGCGTTGATGAAGGATCAAATCGATTCGCTGAGCCGCAAGGGCATCCGCGCGGCGCGGCTGGATTCGTCCCTGTCGCTGGAGGAGTCGCGCGAGGTGACGGAGTCCCTGCGGGACGGGTCGCTCAAGCTGCTCTACGTGGCACCAGAGCGCTTCAACAACGAGCGCTTCATGGGCCTCTTGAGCGAACTCCCCATCTCGCTGTTCGCGGTGGATGAAGCGCACTGTGTCTCCGAGTGGGGCCACAACTTCCGTCCGGACTACCTCAAGCTCGCGCAGGCGGCGAGGACGCTGAACGCCGAGCGCATCCTGGCGCTCACCGCCACCGCGACACCGCAGGTGGTGCATGACATCTGCGAGGGCTTCGGCATCCCGGAGCAGAACGCGATCGTCACCGGCTTCTACCGGGGCAACCTCACGCTGGAGACGACGCCCACGGGCATCGAGGCGCGCGACGCGCTGCTCGTGGAGCGGCTGAAGTCCCGCCCGACCGGCTCCACCATCGTCTACGTCACGCTCCAGAAAACCGCCGAGCGCATCGCGGCGCTCCTGTCCGCGGCGGGGCTGCCCGCGAGCGCCTATCACGCGGGCCTGGAGTCGGAGGACCGCGAGCGGGTGCAGGAGTCATGGACCCACTCCGCGAAGGGCATCGTCGTGGCGACCATCGCGTTCGGGATGGGCATCGACAAGGCGGACGTGCGCGCCGTGTATCACTACAACCTGCCCAAGGGCCTGGAGAGCTACAGCCAGGAGATCGGCCGCGCGGGCCGGGACGGCAAGCCATCAGTGGTGGAATTGCTGGTGTGTCCGGACGACGTGCCCACGCTGGAGAACTTCGCGCTCGGGGACACGCCGCTGCCGGAAGCGCTGGAGGGACTGGTGACGGGCCTGCTGGCCGCCGGGCCCGAACTGCACCTGGACCTGTACGCGCTGGGCAACCGTCACGACCTGCGGCCGTTGGTGCTGCGCACGGCGCTGACGTACCTGGAACTGGAAGGTGTGTTGAAGCAGGGCACGCCGTTCTACGCAGGCTACAAGGTGCAGCCGACGGGCACGTTGGAAGCGCTCATCGGGAAGTTCCAGGGGGAGCGAGCACGCTTCGTGAAGGACCTCTTCGCGCACGCGAAGAAGGGACGCACCTGGTACACGTTCGATCCCGCCGAGATTTCAAAGGCGATGGGACAGCCGCGCGACCGCATCGTGAAGGCGCTCGACTACTTCCAGGAGCAGGGCTACGCCGAGACGCAGGTCGCGGAACCCCGCCAGCGCTACACGCGGCTGCGCGAGCACGAAGACGCGCAGGCCCTCGTGTCCCTGTTGCAGGAGCGCTTCCAGAAGCGCGAGGCGCAGGAGGTGTCACGGGTGCGGGAGGTGCTCAAGCTCGTCACGCACGACGGATGCCAGAGCAACGCGCTGGTGGCCCACTTCGGAGAGCAGCGCGAAGCCCCGTGCGGACACTGCACGTTCTGCCGCACCGGTGTGGCCCGCGTGCTGCCGCCGCCGCATCCCCGGCCGGACCTGCGTGAACAGCTCGACGCGGCCACGTTCCGGTCCCTCGTCACGAAGCACCCGGACGCACTGGGCCACCCGAGGCAGGCCGCGCGCTTCCTCTGCGGCCTGAGCAGCCCCGCGCTGTCCAAGGCGAAGCTCAACGGGAACAAGCTCTTCGGCACCCTGACTGAGTGGCCGTTCGCCCAGGTGCTGGCTTTCTGCGAGGAGCGCCCCAGGCGCTAGGATGCACTCCGTGCGCTATGAGCTTCACGACAGCCGCGTCCTCACCTGGTCCCTGGAGACGCACGTCACCACGCACTGCAACCTGCGCTGCGTGCAGTGTTGCCCGCTGTCCCCGCACCTGCCCGCGTGGGCCGTCTCCCCAGAAGCGCTGGGCGAGGACCTGCGCAAGCTCGCGCGCGTGCTCAAGCCCAACGTCTTCAAGCTCACCGGCGGCGAACCCTTCCTCCACCCGGACCTGCCCGCCGTGCTCGACCAGGTGCGCGCCTCCGGCATCTCCGAACAGGTGTCCATCACCACCAACGGCTTCCTCGCCCAGAGCGCTCCCGACGCCGTCTATGAGCGGCTCGACCGGATGACCCTGTCCGTCTACACCTCCGCGCCGCTGCCCGAACGCTCCATCGCTCGCATCACCGAGCGCTGCGAACGCCACGGCGTCCACCTCTCCGTGAAGCACATCGACGCGTTCCAACGCATCACCCCGGACGCGCCGCTGGACTCCGATGCGGCCATCCAGGACGTCTTCGCGAAGTGCTGGCTCAAGCACCGCTGCCACCTCGTCTACCGGGGCCGCTTCTTCACCTGCACCCGCCCGCCCCACGTCGCCACCGTGCTCGCAGCGCAGCACCCACACCTGCCCGCGCTCGCGGAGGCGGATGGCCTCTGGCTCGACAGTCCGGAGCTGCTCTCGGGCCTCCTCGCCTACCTGGAGCGAGACACGCCCCTGGCGACCTGCCAGCACTGCCTGGGCTCCAGCGGCCCGTGGGAACCCCACGCGCAGCTTCCTCGTCCCCGCGCGGCTACCTGAGTCGGGCTGAATCAGGGCGGCGGGGGAATCAGGGCGGGCGGATTCGCTCGCAGGGGCAGCTCCGTGGTGAAGACGGAACCCTGCCCCAGTTGGCTCTCCACGCGCACCGTGCCGCCCATGGCCTCCACCAGCGTGCGCGTGATGTAGAGCCCCAGGCCTAGGCCTCCGTAGTGCCGCTCGCTCACCGCGCGCTCGAAGCGGCCGAAGAGCCTTGGCAGCGACTCCGCAGAGATGCCGATGCCCTGGTCCCGCACCGTCAACGTCGCACGCCCGTCCTTCGCCTCCACGCGGATGTCGATGGGGCGCCCCTGGCCGTACTTGATGGCGTTGTCCACCAGGTTCACCACCACCTGCTCCAGGCGCGGCCGGTCCCACCACCCCGTCGTCGCGGTGTCCACTCCCTCCACGCGCAGCACGGAACCTGAACGCGCGGCGGGGCCCTCGTAGGCGGCCACCACGTCGCGCACCAGCTCCGCCAGGTCCACCGACGCGGGGTCCAGGGACATCCGCCCGGAGGCGATGCGCGACACGTCCAGCAGGTCGTTCACCAGCTCCGCCAGCTTCTTCAACTGCCGCGAGCCCACCTCCAGGTAGTTCTCCACCGTCGCGCGCGACACCGGGCCCGGCGTGCGGTCCATCTCCCGCCGCAGCGACTGGAGCTTGAGGTTGAGCGGCGTGAGCGGCGTCTTCAGCTCGTGGCTCGCGATGGACAGGAACTCGTCGCGCAGGCGCACGGCTTCGCGCGCCTCGCGGTACAGCCGCGCGTTCTCCATGGACAGCGCGGCGCGGTTGGCCATCTCCTGGAGGATGGGCAGGTCCGCCTTCATGTAGCTCCGGCCGGACGCGTGGCTGGTGGCGAAGATGATGACGCCCAGCGTGCGCTCGCGGGCCACCAGGGGCACCATCGCCAGGGAGCGCAGCTTCATGGCCTGGAGCAGCTCCATCCGATGCGGCTCATTGGTCAGTTGCATGAGGTCCACATCGGTGACGTCCTCCACGAAGAAGGGCTGGCCCTTGAGCAGCAGGGTCCCGGCGCCCATCGATGGGTAGCATTGCCCCTCGGGAACGGGCGTCCGCAGCCCCTCCGCGTGCGCTTCCGACTCCGTCCTCGCGTGCGCCACCTCCATCCTCATGAAGGTGCCGTCCTCCATCGCCATGTCGACGATGCACCAGTCCGCCAGTGTGGGGACGACGAGGCGCACCACGTTGTGCAGCGTGGCCTCGTAGTCCAGCGACGTGGCGAGGAAGGAGCTGGCGCCCGCCAGCAGGCGCAGGTGCTCCTCGTTGTGCGACAGCTCGCGCGCCAACTGCTCCGCGCGCGCCCGCGCCCGCACGTGGCCCGTCACGTCGAAGCCGAAGCCGGCGATGCCGTCCACCTTCCCCTCGGTGTCATGCGTGGGCGTGTACGTGATGTCGAAGAAGTACTCGCGCACGGAGCCATCCGGTTGCTTCAGATGGAGCGGCATCTCCTTGCCCTGGAAGGGTTCGCCCGTCGCGTAGATGCGGTCCAACAGCCCGGAGATGCGCGCGGCCTCCTCCTTCGGTCCCACGTCCCGCACGGGCCGGCCCAGCAGGTCCGGGTTGCCCAGCATCTCGGAGTTGAGGGGGTTGGACAGCTCGAAGAGGTGGTCGGGCCCGCGGAAGATGACCAGGTGCGCGGGCGCTTGCATGAAGAGCTCACGCAGGCGCGCGCGTTCGTACTCGGCGGCGGCGCGGGCCGCGCGCTCGCTCTCCAGCAGGCTGGCGCGCTCCACGTTGGCCCGGCGCAGGCGCGCGTTGAGCAGCGTCACGAACAGGGACAGCGCGAGGAAGAGGCCCAGCGTGATGAGGCTGCCGGTCCGCACCTTCCAGGTGTGGATGGGCGTCAGGAAGAAGTAGTCCACGATGACCAGCGACATCCCCGTGGCCAGCAGCCCCGGGCCCCACCCTCCTCGCCAGCCGGAGAACATCACGGCGGCGAAGAAGGCGAGGAAGGGCATCCCCACCGTAATCGACGACAGCAGCTCCTGGGCCACGAAGGCCAGCGCCACGCTGCCCACCGCGAGCCCGTAGCGCAGCGTCGCGGACCCTTCCTCCTTCGAAACGGCCGGAGGCCCCGGGGGAGCCGGAGTAGGGGGCGCCACCGGAACAGGGGCTGGGACCCGGACTGCGGACGTCGAGGGGACGGACATGGGCGCGGCTCAGACTACCTGTCGGCGTGGCTTCAGCGGGCTTCCTTGCTCGCGGAGGTGTTGGACTGGGTGAGGCCCTGCATGGAGGCAGGGTAGCGCTCTCCGGCGGCGATGCCCGGCGGCGCGATGGCTTCGATGTCCTTCAGGTCTTGCGGTGTGAGCTTCACCTCCAGGGCCCCCAGGTTGTCGTCCAGGTACTTGCGGCGCTTGGTGCCGGGGATGGGCACCACGTCCTGCCCGCGCGACAGCACCCAGGCGAGCGCCAACTGCGCGGGCGAGCACTGCTTCTGCCGGGCGAGCCGGTCGATGTGCTCCACCAGCTTCAGGTTGCGCTGGAAGTTCTCCCCCTGGAAGCGGGGCGAGTGGCGGCGGTAGTCGTCCTCGGCCAGGTCCTCGAAGCGTTTGATCTGCCCGGTAAGGAACCCGCGTCCCAGGGGGCTGTAGGGCACGAAGCCCACGCCCAGCTCGCGGCACGCCTGGAGCACGCCGTCCTCCGGATCCCGACTCCACAGCGAGTATTCCGACTGGAGCGCGGTGATGGGATGCACGGCGCACGCGCGGCGCAATGTGTCCGCGTTGACCTCCGACAGGCCCAGGAAGCGCACCTTGCCGGCCTTCACCAGCTCCGCCATCGCGCCCACCGTGTCCTCGATGGGCGTCTTCGGATCCACGCGGTGCAGGTAGTACAGGTCGATGACGTCCATTCCCAGCCGCTGGAGGCTCGCTTCGCACGCCTGCTTCACGTACTCGGGCCGGCCGTTGACGCCGCGCGCCTGGGGGTTGTTGGGGTCGCGGACGAGGCCGAACTTGGTGGCCAGGACGAGCTTCGCGCGGTGGGGGTTGAGCACGCGGCCCACCAGCTCCTCGTTGCGTCCCGGGCCATAGGCGTCGGCGGTGTCGAAGAAGGTGATGCCCCTGTCCAGCGCGTGGAGCAGCGTGGCCTCCGACTCCGCGTCGTCGCGGCCCGCGTAGAATTCCGACATGCCCATGCAGCCCAGGCCCAGCGCCGAAACGGTGAGGCCCTGCCTGCCCAGCTTCCGAGTCTCCATGGCTTGCGTCCTCCCCTGAAAGTTCCCTCTTCTGAGGGTCGTCATGCGGCGCGCGGGAGTCCAGGACAAACGATCGTTCGTCAGGACGGCTTACCCCGGAGTCGCAAGCTCGCTACGGAAGGGGAGCGGCTTGGCGGACGGTGGGAATGCCTCCGCTTCGCTCGCCGCCACCTCGGGCGCGGGCCAACCCAGGTTGCGCAGCGCCGCGGTCAATCGCTCGCACAGCGCGACCACGCTGTCCTCGGGGGCCCCCGCCAGCTCCAACGTGAAGCGCTCCCGCGACACCTGCGTGAGCCGGAACGCGCGCAGCGGGTGATGTTTGAACACCCACGCCAGGGCCCACGCATCCACCGCGCGTCCCGCCGGCGTGTGGAACGTGCAGGCCCCCCGTCCGCCGAAGCCCGTCAGCGTCCAGCCGTGAAAGCCGCAGGTGCAGGCGTCCCTGCGGACGGTGCCGGTGTCGCCCGGCCGGTAGCGCAACAGCGGCAGCACGCTGGGCCGCAGCCGCGTCACCACCACTTCCTCCCCGTCCGGCTCCAACCAGACATCCGGCGTGAGCACGTGGAAGCGGCCCGGGTTCGCGTCCTCGCGGCACTCCCATGCGAGTGGCCCCGTCTCCGTGGCGGCGTAGTAGTTGAGGACCGGCACGCCCCGCTCGCGCTCCCACGCGTCGCGCAGCGCTCGCGGCAGGTGCTGCGCGGAGGTGAGCACCAGCCGGGGGGCGGGCACCTCCGGATGGGCCAGCAACCAGCGCAGCCCTTCCGGGTCGGAGAAGACGACGGCCGCGCGCACCCGCTGCAAACGCGCCACCGCGTCATCGCGCAGCACGGAGACGCGGTGCAGGGCGCCGTCATGGAAGAGGGGCAGCCGCACCGAATACTCCAGCCCTCCCGGCAGCACGTCCAGCAACACCACGCGCGGGCGCGGCGGCGGCACCGTGCCGGTGTGTTCGGTGAAGAAGCGCAGCACGGCCCACATCAAGAGGCAGTCGCGCCTGTCTCTCAGCACGTTCACCGGATCGCCCGTGGTGCCGGAGCTCTTCACCACCACGCACTCGTCGGACGCATCCGGCAGCGTGGGCACGTCCTCCCAATGGCGCGCGAGCGTCGCGCGGTCCAGCGCCGGGAAGTGCCGCAGGTCCTCCAGCCGCTGGAGGTCTCCCGGGTGCAGCCCCGCCTCCCGCAACACCCGCACGTAGTAGGGCGAACCCTGGAGCGCCTGCCGCAGCCAGCCCAGGCGCGACTCCAGCGCCGCGCGGGCCACGGCCTCGTCCACCGTGGAGGCGCCGCGCGAAAGCCCCGCGGCCACGTCCAGCGCCCACGGCAGGTGGGGCCGCTGGGTCTGGGCATCGCGGCGGATGCGGGCCCTGGGGGCCACTGCCAACGTCACTCGCGCCAGCCCCGGGCCTCGGCGTCCTTCTGCTGGGCCTCCTGCAACATCTTCGTGCGCCGGTCCGCCTCCTGCTTGCGCGCCTCCTCCACCTTGCGCAGGTCCGTGACGGCCTGCCGGTAGTCCAGGGCCTTCAGGCGCTCCTTCGACTGCTGCTCCGTCTCACCTTCGATGTCCGCGCCCAGCGCGGAAC
This sequence comes from Corallococcus terminator, assembly GCF_003611635.1. Lineage (GTDB taxonomy): Bacteria > Myxococcota > Myxococcia > Myxococcales > Myxococcaceae > Corallococcus > Corallococcus terminator. Next base: position 31,171 of record NZ_RAVZ01000002.1, read on the forward strand.
ACCACTTGCGCAGGAACTCCTCCTGGCGGAAGGCGTTGGAGCGGATCATCTCCGCCGTCAGCGGGTTCACCTCCTCGAAGAACTGCTGGAGGCGCGCCATCGGGGTGCGGTCCGCGGTGAGGTAGAGCACCGTCTTCTTGCGCAGCTCCGACGCCACCAGCACGTGCGCGAGCATGCCCACCTGTTCGCGGAACAGCGGGTTCTTCACCCACTTCTCCAGCTTCTCCCACTCGGCCTCGGAGGGAGGCTTCTGGCTGCCCTGGCGGAAGGTGTCGCAGATGATGGCCACCGCCAGGTCGTGCGGATACGGCGACACGATGGGCGAGGCCGCCAGTTGATCACGAAGGTGTGCGAGCGAGATCGCCATCAGTTCTCCAACAAGGCATCGGCCAGCGCCGCGGCGGCGGGACCGAAGTCAGACATCCATTGCACTGTCGCCAGCCGGAAGCGCTTGTCCGCGAGCACCGGCGCCAGCACCAGCCGGGCGCGTTGCTCATCCGGCACCGCGAGGAAGGCCACCACCCGGCGTGACTTCTTCATCGCGCGGGACAGGCGCGCCAGCGCATCCGGGTCCTGCATGTTCGACAGGAAGTCGCTGTCGGAGATGATGACCCGCAGCACGTCCGGCCGCTCCTGGGACAGCTTCTCCATCTCCTCCACCGGGAACCACGTCCCCCCGCCGATGTAGTGCAGGAGGAAGTCGCGCGCCGTCTCCTCGTCGTACATCCACGGGGAGATGAAGGGCTGCCGGTCCGAGTACACGATGCCGCGCACCGTGGCGCCCTTGCGCAGCGCGGACGCCGCCAACACCTGCGCCGCCAGCGTCATCGAATTGAGCTGGTGCTCGGGGTTGGGCATGGAGCCGCTGGTGTCCAGGTACAGCTCCACCGCCGGCACGCCCAGGTCCGACGGCGGCGGCAGGTCCGCCTCCAATTCGCGACGCAGGGGCGCGATGGCGGCCAGGTGCCCCTGCGACACCACCGTGAGCGTCCAGTCGATGGTGGACGGGTCGTCGCCGTACTCCCACGCCTCCGGCGTCGTGCGCAGGTACGGCTCCGGCTTCGCCGGTGAGGATGGAAGCTTGAGGATGTACCGGTCCACCAGCCGCCGGTAGTGCCGGGCGACCAGGGCCCGCCGCAGCTTCCCGCCGCCCTTGCCGGGCAGGTGCTCCGTCACGCGGGCGATGGTGGTGAGCGGATCCGCGTCCTTCGTGTCGTGCGTCGCGTCCAGCCAGCCCTGCTCGCGCGCCTCCGCCAGTGCGTCCTCCCACCGTCCGCCGGCCTGCACCGCCGCGTCCACGTCGCCCTCGTCCGGACCGGGCACGTCTCCGGCGAGCGGGATGCGGAAGCGCAGCTTGCCGGGCGCGTCGATGTAGCGGATGAACGCGGCGCAGAAGTAGAGGAACTGGAGGCGCGGGTCGGGCAGCGCGTAGAACGTCTGCACGAACAGGCGGGCCTGGATGCGGAAGCCCGGGTAGTCCCGCTCCAGCGTCTCCAGGCGCCCCTTGGGCACGAGGTCGCCGTGCGGCTTGCGCCACAGCTCCTCGTAGAGGGCCAGGTAGAAGCAGAACAGCGGGCTCGTGCCTCCGGCCGGGTCCTGCCCCTTGTCTGGCGCGCGGAGGAAGCCCCGGTACACCTCGCACAGGGCTTCGGCGTGGGTGCGCCCCACGAACTCGTTCACCTGGAGGTCGAAGAACAGGTTGGTGAGCGACTGGCCCAGTCCGGGCAACAGCCGCTGCTCCAGCACGCGCAGCTCCGCGTCCCACCCGAGCGTGTGCGGGAAGCGCACGTGGTGCCCGATTTCGTGCGCCAGCACGGCGGTGAGGCTGTCGCGCGCGCCCATGCGGTCCAGCAGCTCGAAGTGGACGAACACCTGCCGGCGCACCATGTCGATGTACGCGAGCGGTTCGTCCTTCACGTCCTCGCCGGGACGGAACGGCTGGTGGGGCTCTGGCGGGCTCAACTGCACGCGCACGTCCCACAGCGCCAGCGCGTCGTGCCAGCACCGCTCCACCTCCTCGGGCGTGAAGGTCGCGCGCCGGGTCATGTCGGCAGGATGACCGCCAGCCACTGGGACGTGTGCATCGTGGCCACCGCGCGCCATTCGTTGCTCAGCGTGCTGTACCAGTCGCCCGCGCGCGGGTCGCGCTGTGACAGGGAGGTGATGGCCTTGACGGTCATGCGCGTGGGCTCCAGCCGTTCGTTGCAGCCCATGGGCCCCAGGAGCATGGGCTTCTTCGTGAGCCACACGCCCTGCGTGGCCGCGTCGCGTCCTCCGGCGGCGGTGGCGCGGTGCCGGTCGTGCACGCACACCACGGAGGGCGCCAGGAAGTGCACCTCCCCCGGCATGAAGCGGCTGTCCTCCTGCGACAGGTCCACCCACAGCGCGGTGGACGTGTCGCCCAGCGTGTCGGAAGGCGGCTCCATCGCGGCGTTGGCGATGGCGTGCAGGTGGCCCTCGATGTCGTTCAGCGAGGGCATGTTCGTGCCCACGCGGCAGAACAGGCGCTGCACCCAGGGGGGCGCGGACTCCAGGTTCTCGCTCAGGTTCCACATCCGCGCGAGCGCCGCGGCCTGCTGCTCCGAGGGCAGCCGGGGCAACAGGCGCGGCACCAGCTCCGACCACGCGAGCGTGAAGAAGTTCTGCCGCCCGGCGGAGGTCGGGTACAGGTAGCCCAGGCCGATGCCCTCGGCGCCCAGGCGCAGGTAGTTGCGGAGGATCTGCTCGCCCTGGGCCGCGTCCTGACCGGAGGCCGCCATCGCCTGGCCCATGCGCGCCACCGGGCCGCTGAGAAAGCCCGTCCACAGCGCGCGGTCCCAGCGCACGAAGCGCGAGCGCGCCTCCTTCTCCACGGTGTCGACGAACTCGCTCATGGCTGACCGCCCGGGTTTTCCTTCAGCCACGTCGCGTAGTTGCGATAGCGGCTGTAGAGGGATTTCAAGTGGATGATGTCTTCGTACACGGGGCCGGAAAGCTCGTGGCGGGACATCAGCTCGTTCATCAGCACGGTGACGGCGGACAGGCGCTTCTCGGTGGTGCGCAGGTCCACGCCAGACAGGCCCAGGTCCAGTTCGGTGCGAAGCTGGACGACCTTCTGGCGCAGCGGCGCGTGCGTGCCGTAGCGGGCCATGGCCATGTCGAACATGTTGCGGATCCACGCCACGCGGTCCTGGAGCAGCAGCTTGTTGCCCTTGCCTTCGAAGAAGGGGCTGCGCGCGTTGGGGGTGAGCTTCTCGTGCAGCACCCAGGGGATGATCTGCCGGAAGTCCTCCAGCTCCACCGCGCGGTGGCCCCGGAAGAACGCGAGCGCCTTCGCGAAGTGCAGGATGGTCTGGTACGCGCGCACGCTGGTGCCGTTCTCCGTCTGCGTGCAGAGGTGCACCTTCTTGTCCAAGGGGCACTGCTCGTTGCACACCGCGGACACTGTCTGGCCGGCGAGCTTCAGCGTGTCCTTGTGCTTGAACTCGAAGCGCGGGGACGCCATGCGGCAGAAGTCGAGCTGACCCAGGAAGAAGGCCACGCGCTCCAGCGCGCCCTTGGGCACCTCCACGGCGAGGATGGCGTTGTAGGCCTTCTCCAGTTCGCCCGGCGTGAAGACGATGTCCTTGGGGAGCATCTCCTCCGGGGACTTGTCGGACTCGATGCGCTGGAGCAGCGTGTCCACGAAGCCGGAGTTGAAGGGAACCGCGCGCACCACGACGTCGATGCGGTCCTTGAGCGCTTCGATGACCTGGAAGGTGCCGCCGCCCTGGTCGTCGTTGGCGGTGAGGAACCAGGACGAGCGACCGGTGTAGACGTACTGGTCCATCATCTCCGCGTAGCCCTCGCCCAGCAGCGACAGCAGGGCGGACTGGGTCTTCGTGGGGATGCGGTTGTACTCGTCGATGATCTTCACGCGCTGGCTGATCCACTTGCGCCAGCTCACCTTGACGGCGGACAGGTCCTCCGCCTTGAGCATGTCCGACGGCAGCGGCGCGCCCAGCAGGTCCGCGATGGACAACTGCGGATGTCCGCGCTGGATGCCCCGGTGCACGTCCTCGCGGCCCATGCCGGACAAGAGCGCCATGAGGATGGCGCTGGTCGTCTTGCCCCGGCCCGGGCCGCCGACGAGCAGGGCGCGGCGGCAGGTGAAGAGGGTGAGCAGCGGGATGAGGACGAAGGAGCTGTAGCTCATGTCCTCCGGCAGGTGCAGCTCATCCCCGGCGGCGTTCTTCAGCGCGGCGGTGCCGCCGAATTCGATGTCGTAGTAGGGGCAGATGACGGCGTTGTTGGTGATCCACCAATACGCCTGCCGCATCTTGTCGTGGAGGCTGCCGCCGTCGCGCTCGGAGAGGTGGACGCTGAGGCCCTTGTCCGCCGATGCGCGTCCGGTGAGCAGGCGCGAAACCCAATCCTGGTTGGCCATGGAGGAGGCGGACTCTAGCCCGTGCGCGAGGGGGTGGGGGAGAGGATGGAGGCTGCCCGGTCCTCCAGTAGGCTGGGGCGATGAAGGCCCTCTGGTGTGTCCTGGCCCTGGCGACCCTCGCGGTGCTGCTGTCCTGCGCGTCCCTGCCGTGGTCGCCGTTCGACTCGGAGGCGCGCTCCGAGGCGCGATTGGACACGGTGGCCCCGAGACAACCGGAGACGCACACCCTCCAGGACGCGGGGCTTCGCTTCAGAGCGTCACGAGCCCCAGCCGCGCGGCGCGCACCACGGCCTCCGTTCGCCGCTGCACGCCCAGCTTGGCCAGCACCGCGTTGACGTGGAACTTGGCCGTGTGCTCGCTGATGGCGAGCCGGTCCGCGATGGCCTTGTTCGACAGGCCCTCCGCCAGCAGGCCCAGCACCTCGCGCTCGCGCGGCGTCAGCGTGTCCTGTGGTGCCGGTGCTCCGGACGGGGCCGTGTTTCGCGGTGCGGCGCGGACTTGCGACAGCCCGGGCTCGAACACGGTGAGCCCGCGCGCCACGGCGTGCAGCGCGGCCACGAGCATCTCCGGCGCCACGTCGCGGAACAGCAGCCCGCGCGCCCCCGCGCCCAGCGCCAGTTCTCCCGCCGCTTCGTCCGCCACCAGCGCCAGCACCGGCGCGCCCAGGTCCGGCGCCGCGCCCTCCGTCAGCCGCAGGCCCGTGTCCCAGAGCACCACGTCGGGTGGTCCGCTCCGCGCCGTCTCCAGCTCCACCTGCGTGCCGGAGGCCACCACCGTCCAACCCTCCCCCTGGTCGCTCAAGGCCCGTGCGAGCGCACCCCGGGCCAGGGGGTCCTCCGAGACGAGGGCGAGCCGCTGCGATGAAGGGGGCGCATCCAACATGGGCCCCTCATCCCTAACCGCCCCCGCCGCGTTCGCCACACCGCACGGCGCCGGAAGCCCTTTGCTTCCCTCTGGGCGCCGGGCCTGTGAAGAATCGTGAAGTCCCCACGGGAGGTGGCAGATGGCGGTCCAGACGGCGCGTTGGCTGGCGGTGGCGGGGCTGTTGATGTCGGCCAGCGTCCACGCGGCTCCAGGGCCCTACTTGAAGCTGGGGGATGAAATCGTCGGCCTCGTGCGCACGCGCTTCCATGACCCGACGAAGGGCGCCGCGTGGGCGGACGCACACCAGGGCTATGCCGCCGACGTGAAGGACGCGGAGGACTTCGCCCGGCGCACGAACGCGGCGCTCGCGGAGCTGAAGGTCTCCCACACGACCTACTACCCGAAGCAGTCCCCTGGCCACGCGGCGGTGTCCTCCATCTTCCAGGGCTTCCTGAAGCCGAAGAAGGTGGCGGCCACCGGCATCGGCGTGGACGTGATGGAGACCCCGGACGGCTTCTTCGTCCGCCACGTCTTCGTGGAAGGTCCCGGCGCGAAGGCGGGCCTCTTGCGCGGTGACCGACTGCTCACCGTGGAGGGCCAGCCCTTCCATCCCTGGCGCGCCTTCGCGAACCGCACCGGCAAGGCCACACGGCTCACCGTGGAGCGTACGAAGGGCGCGGAGCCCCTGTCGCTCACCGTCACGCCTCGGAGCATGGACCCGCGCAAGGAGTGGCTCGCCTACCAGAAGGCCAGCTCGCGCGTCGTCGAACACCAGGGGCGCCGGGTCGCGTACCAGCACCTCTACTCGTGCGCGGGCGAGGACCACCAGCAGTTGCTGGAAGAGACGCTCCAGGACACCTTCGCGGACGCGGAGGCGCTGGTCATCGACTTCCGCGACGGCTGGGGCGGATGCAGCCCGGCCTTCGTCAACCTCTTCAATCCCCACGTGCCCACGATGGTGAGCACCGGCCGCGACGGCAAGACGCAGACCCTGGCGATGGCCTGGCACAAACCGGTGGTGCTGCTCGTCAACGGCAACTCGCGCAGCGGCAAGGAGCTGGTGGCCTTCGCGATGAAGCGCCACCGGCTGGCGACGCTCGTGGGGCAGCGCACCGCGGGCGCGGTGATGGCGGGCGGACCGCAGAAGCTGTCCAACGGCGACCTGCTCTACCTCGCGGTGATGGACGGGACGGTGGACGGCGAGCGCCTGGAAGGGGTAGGCGTGCCGGTGGACGTGGAGGTCCCGGACGCGCTGCCGTACGCCACGGGCGTGGATCCGCAGAAGGCGCGGGCGCTCGACGTGGCCGCGTCGTTGGTGAAGGGCTGACGCTTCAGCGCAGCGTGACGCCGTGGCCCGGTGCGTCCGGGTCCAGCGTCAGTCGCGAGCCCGCGTAGTGCGCACCGCCCTGGAACGGGTGGCTCGCGATGAACAGCGGCGTGTCCAGGTCCGCGTAGGTGAAGCCGCCCAGGCCCGCCGCCAGGTGCGCGGAGGCGCTCATCGCGAGCACGCTCTCCACCATGCCGCCCACCATCAACTCCAGCCCCGCCGCGCGCGCGAGGCTCCACATCGTCAGCGCTTCCACCATCCCGCACTTCATCGTCTTGATGTTGATGGCGTGACAGGCGCCCTCGCGGATGAGCCGGAGCACGTCCTTCGCGGACCGCGCGGATTCATCCGCGCACACCGGCACCTTCGAGCGGCGCGTCACCTCCGCGAGCCCCGCGAAGTCGGCGGCGGGCACGGGCTGTTCGAACAGCGACAGCGGCACATCCGCCCGCTCCAACTCCTTGAGAAAGGCCAGCGCCTCCGACACGTCGTAGCCCCCGTTCGCGTCCGCGAAGAGCCGCGCCTTCGGGGCCTCCTGGTGGATGGCCACGAGCCGCGCCGCGTCCGCATCCGGGTCCAACGCCCCGACCTTCACCTTCAATGTGTCGATGCCCCGCCCGAGGATGGCCCGCGTGGAGGCCACCGCGTGCGCCACGTCCCCGGCCGTCACGGTCATGTCGATGTCCAGCGCGGTGCCCGCTCCGCCAAAGAAGGCGTGCAGCGGGAGGCGGTGGTGCCGCGCCAGCGCGTCCAGGAGCGCCATCTCCACGCCACACCGCGCGGACGGGGCGAGCGCGAGCGCATCCGCCAGCGCCTCCGACGTGGGCCGCCAGGCCTGGGCGTCGCGGCCCAGGAGCAGCCCCCGCACCGACTCCAGCGCGGTCAGGGTGCTGGCCTGCGTCTCCCCACTCACGGCGGTGAAGGGCGCTGCCTCGCCCAGGCCCACGGTGCCGTCCGCGAGCGTGATGCGCACGAGCGCGTTCTCCGCCGCGTGCTGCGCGCCCGTCGCGATGGCGAAGGGCTCTGTGAGGGGCAGGTGCAGCGCTTCGAAGGAAACCTGCATGACGTGGGTGGGGCGCATGGGCGGGGCCGAGTGTGGCCGACGTCCCCGGCCCATGGGGAGCACTTCCTTGCGCGCCGTGCCTGCTTACAGTCGGGTGAACGTGAGGGACGTGGACCCCGCCAGCCGCGTCAGCCCCTGGGGCCACAGGCACGCCAGCAGGTCCGTGTTGAGGGACCGGTTGACGAGCAGCACCTGGTCCCCCTGGAAGCGACCGTGGGTCACCTTTCCCACGGAGGTGAAGACCTGGATGTTGCCCACCACGTTCGCGCTCACGCCCTGGAAGGTGAACGTCGACGAGGAACCATCACTCCACGCGATGGTGGCCTGCGAAGGCCCGATGTTCGCGGCACAGCTATTGTGGGAGCTGGCGGTCACATCGAGGGTGCCGGACGTGATGGCGGAAACGCTCGTGGTGCAGTGGTTGTAGTCGGACGCGTTCGTGTAGGTGACCACGCGAGGAAGGACCTTGAGGCCGGGCGCCCAGGTCTGCTCGATGTCGCCATCGCACTGCACATCCACCAGGGCCTGGGCGGGTGCCGCATGGAGGAGCAGCAGGGCGAAGAGGACAATGGAACACGACGCGAACCGGGGCATGGGGGACCTCGCGGAGGAAAGGGGGTGGGCAATAGGCCCATGGCCATGGTGAGGACGCATCGTCCCGCGGCCCATCGCCTCCAGGGGTCAACCCACACGTCGGCTTACGACATTGTCAGTTAAAGGGCGTCTTACTGCTTTGTCCTTCCTCCCCAATTCCGCCCGTTTGCTCTCCGATTACCTGAAATTCCAGGGTGATGTGAAAGACGCGTACGGGGGGACCCTGACTTGAGCCGCCGTGCGATTCGTGGCGACATGCGGGTCCCCGGGAGATGGGTAGGGCCGGGGCCGCTCAGGGGAATCCTGTCGGGGGGCGGCTTCCCAACCCCACTGGATGCACCGGAGGAGGCGGATGTCCGCGATCGACACGTTCGTGCCCCTTCCGCTCGCGGATGCGCTCCTGGTCGCGCTCGAGGAGGCCGAGCGGGAGCACCCGGAGGCGTGCATGCTGCTGCGCGCCGTGCGCTCCGACAGCGGGGCCATCATCGACTTCGAATGGCTGTGGGCGAACCCCGCCGCCGCGCGCGCGCTGGGCCACGGTCCGGAGTTCCTGCGGGGCCGGCGCCTGGGCGAGGTGTCCGCGCCGGAGGGGCTGGCGGGCCGCATGGAGGTCCTGCGGCAGGTGGTGGAGTCCGGCCGGTCGCGCGCGGACAACTTCGCCGAAGGGGAGGCCTGGCTGCAGAGCACCGCCGTGCGCCTGCGCGACGGGGTGCTGGTGCGCCTGCGCGACGTCACCAGCGCCCAGCGGATGGAGGAGGGGCTGCGCGACACGCTGGACTGGGTGCGCGACGTGCTGGAGAGCATGCCGGACGCCTTCTTCACCGTGGATACCGACTGGCGCATCACCTACGTCAACCGCAACGCCGCCGCGCTCACCGGCCACACCCAGGAGACCCTCTTCCGCCGCGTGCTGTGGGAGGCCTGCCCGGAGATGTGCGGCACGCCCATGGAGCGCGCGCTGCGCGAGGTGGCCACCGAGGAGGGCTACCGCCTCTTCGAGCTGCGCACCGGCAAGGACCGCTGGCACGAGGTGCACACCTGGTCGAGCGGTCGCAACATCTCCACCTATGCGCGCGACGTCACGGACAAGAAGCGCGTCCAGGCGGAGCGCGACGCGCTGCTCGCTCGCGAGCACTCCGGCCGCCTGGAGGCGGAGGCCCTGGCCCAGCGCCGCACGCATGAGCTGATGGCCGCACGCGAGCGGCTGGTGCAGTCGGAGAAGCTGGCCATGGCGGGCCAGCTCGCCGCGGGCGTGGGCCACGAAATCAACAACCCGCTGTCCTACGTCGCCGGCAACCTCCAGTTCGCCGTGGAGCAGCTCACGCCGCTGGCCCGCCGCGCCAACGCCGGGGCCGCGGTGCAGGCGGCGCTGGGCGAAGCGCTGGAGGCCCTGCGCGAAGCGCGCGAGGGCGCCGAGCGCATCCGCGTCATCGTGCGCGACCTTCAGACCTTCGCCCGCGCGGACGAGCTGCGCCTGTCGCCGGTGGATGTGCACTCGGCGGTGGAGTTCGGCATCTCCATGGCGATGACGCACCTGCGAAGCCGCGCCCGGGTGGAGCGCTCCTTCGGACAGGTGCCCCACGCGCTGGCCCACGAGGCGCGCCTGGGCCAGGTGTTCCTGCACCTGCTCATCAACGCCGCGCACGCCATCCCCGTGGGCGACTTCGAGCGCCACCGGGTGACGCTCACCACCCGCCGCGAGGGCGCCTGGGTGCTGGTGGAGGTGTCCGACACCGGCCTGGGCATGACGCCGGAGGTGCTCCAACGCGCCTTCGAGCCGTTCTTCACCACGCGCCCCGTGGGAGAAGGCACCGGCCTGGGTCTGTCCATCTGCCTGGGTCTCGTGCGCAGCATGCACGGGGAGCTCACCGCCACCAGCATCCCCGGCATGGGCAGCACCTTCCAGGTGCGGCTGCCCGTCTCGGAGGCCGCCACGCACCCCGGCGTCCCCGCGGTGCGGGTGGCCGAAGGGCCCCAGCGCAAGCGCGTGCTGGTGGTGGACGACGAACCGCAGCTCACCTCGGTGCTCAAGCGCATGCTGGGCCGGCAGCACGACGTGGTGGTGGCGCACAGCGGCCGCGAGGCGCTGGCGCTGCTGGAGCAGGACGACGCCTTCGACCGCGTCTTCTGCGACCTGATGATGGCGGACCTGACCGGGATGGACGTGCACGCGGAGCTGTCGCGGCGCCGCTCGGAGGTGCTCTCGCGCTTCGTGTTCATGACGGGCGGCAGCTTCACCGAGCGCGCCCGGACGTTCCTTCAGGCCGTGCCCCTGCCGCGCATCGAAAAGCCCTTCGAGCCGGGGCTCCTGCTGGCGCTGGTGGACGCCTCACCCCCGCGCCCGGGGGCCGTCGTCCGGCTCCCCGCGCGCGAAGGTGCGTGACCGCGGGGACGGCTACAGCTTCAGCTCCTCCCGCTCCGGCCGGGTGGTGTACGCGGCGCTCGGGTTCGCCGGGTCCGCCAGCTTCAGCAGCAGCTTGTCCATGCCGTTGGAGCGCGAGAAGGCCATCTCGTTCTTCGTCACGCCCACGAGCGTGAGCAATTCCACCTGGCCGCTGGGCAGGGTGAAGTGGCTGGGGCGCGTGGCGTCCTTCACGAACACGAAGCCCGCGAGCTTCGTCTCGCCGCCGGTGAGGGTGCCGTCCACCGGGTAGCGGTGCCCCATGGCGAACAGCCGGGCGCACACGAGGTTGTAGGCCATCATGTCCATGAGGCGCAGGATGGGCCAGCGCTCCTCCTCAGGGGTGTGGATGACCATCTCGTAGCCCAGGCCACTGCGCGCGTCGTCCGCCAGCTCCTCGCCGGGCGATACCGTGAAGGGGTTGGACAGGCCGCTCGTGACGTAGGTCCAGTACGGGTGCTCGGGGCTGGGCGGCGCCACGCGCACGCCCATGGGGAGCCAGTTCGGATCCAACGCCTGACCCTGCGCCAGCTCGCTCTCCAACCACCCCTCCAGCACGCCGGTGCCTTCCAGGAGGTCGACTTCCTCGCGGATGGCACCGAACAGCTTCGGGTACTCCACCTCGTCACGGTCGGCCCAGCAGTCTTCGTACCACTGGATGAAGTCTTCGTCGGTCTCCGGGACTTTCATGGGGCGGACTCTAGAGGTTCACCCCGATTTCACAACTTCATCCGAGCGCCGTCGTCATCCGGCCGGTGGGCTGGCGGACAGACGTTCAGGATTCAGGTTCCGGTGGACCCGGGGGCGACGGGGGGCGCGGGGTTCCAGGGCTTGAGGCCGCAGATGCGTTCGGCCTCTTCCACCGCGGGTGTCAGTCGCATCCGCTCCATGCGCAGGAAGCCCCGGACGGCCTTGTCCAGGCGCTTGTCGAAAATCAGGTGGGCGCTGTGCACGGCGGTGGGCTCGAAGCCGCGCGACACCTTGTGTTCGCCGCCCGCGCCGGGTTCGAACACCTTGCGGCCCATCTGGATGCAGTCGTCCACGGACTGGTACAGGCAGACGTTGAAGTGCAGGAAGGGGTGCTCTTCCGTGCAACCCCAGTAGCGGCCGTAGAGCCGCTCCGGGGTGACCAGGTTGAAGGCGCCCGCGATGACCTGCCCGTCCTTCACCGCCTCCACCATCTCCACGGACTGGGGCAGGTGCTGGAAGACGCGGTCGAAGAAGCCCGGGGTGAGCTGCACCTGGCCCCAGGCGTGGCGTTCGCAGGTGGAGGTGTAGAAGGTGTACGCGCGCTTGGCGTGCTCGGGGCCCAGGTCCGCGCCCCGCACGGTGCGCAGTTGGATTCCCTGGGGGCCCGCGGCGGCGCGCTCGCGCTTGAGCTGGTGGCGGCGCTTGGAGTCGAAGCGGGCCAGGTAGTCGTCGTAGCTTTGATAGCCCGGGTTCTTCCAGTGGAACTGGAGGGTGATGCGGCGCGCGAGCCCGGCCTCCTCCAGGAAGTCGGCCTCCTCGTCGGTGGGGTAGAGCACGTGCACCCCGGAGCAGCCCGCGTCCTCGGCGCTTTGCACCGCGGCCTCCAGCAGGGCGCGGCGCAGGACGGAGGCGTCCTCGCCCGGGGCGGTGAGGAAGCGCGGCACGGTGGCGGGGGACAGGGGGCCGCCCACGAGGAGCTTGGGGTAGTACTCCACGCCCAGTTGGGCGGCGGCGTTGGCCCAGCCGAAGTCGTAGATGTATTCGCCCATGCTGTGGAACTTGAGGTAGGCGGGCGCGGCGGCGACCAGCTTCTTTCCCCTCCACAGCGTCAGGTGGTGCGGGGCCCAGCCGGTCTCCTCGGTGGCGCTGCCGCTGTCCTCCATGGCGGACAGCCACGCGTGGCGCACGAAGGGGGGCGCGCCGGGGGCGATGAGCGCGTCCCATTGGGCGGCCGGGACGTCGTGGATGGCATCGAGGATGCGGACCTGGAGCGGGGTGTCGACGGGCACGGGGGCAGTCTTAACGCGAGCCCGCGCCCTGCGCTTTCGTCCGTTTCGCTGGCTGGCGTCCGGGGGAGGGAGCGCGGGGCGCCTGGCCTGGGAGCCTCCGGGTCAGGAGGCCTTCTTGCGGCTGACTTCCTGGGTCCGCGCGGAGAGCACCCGCTGCACGTTGTTTTCAATCCACGTGGTCAGGGACTTCACGTGCTCGGCGACCTCCTGGCCCATGGGGGTGAGGCTGTAGTCCACGTGGGGGGGAATCACCGGGTGGGCCTCGCGCAGCACGAAGCCGTCCTGCTCCAGGGCCTGGAGCGTCTGGGCGAGCATCTTTTCGCTCACCCCGCCCACCTTGCGGCGCAGCTCGCTGAAGCGGTGGGTGCCCTCTTCCCGCAGCGCGATGAGCACCAGCACGCCCCAGCGGCTGGTGACGTGTTCCAGCACCCCGCGCGACGGACACACGGCCGCGTAGAGGTCCCCGCGCTGCTTCACCTTCGCCAGCAGTGCACTGCCCTTGCTTGCCTTCATGATTGACACTTACCATAAGGTACGTACTTACGGAAAGTGAGTACCCCCGTTAGGGTTAGTGCCAGTTCGAATCCACGCGCACGGCGCGGGAAGAAAGAGGCACGGGCCATGATCGTCGTCACTGGAGCCACGGGGAAGCTGGGGCGGTTCGTCGTCGAGGGGCTGTTGAAGAAGGTGCCCGCGAATCAGGTCGCGGTGGCGGTGCGCGACCCGGAGAAGGCGAAGGATTGGGCGGCGCGCGGGGTGCAGGTGCGCAAGGTGGACTACAGCCAGCCGGAGACGCTGGCGGGGGCGTTCGGGAAGGGGGACGGGGTGTTGCTCATCTCCGCGAACGAGGTGGGCAAGCGCTTCCCGCAGCACTCGGCGGTGATTGAGGCGGCGAAGAAGGCGGGCGTGAAGCTGCTGGCGTACACGAGCGCTCCGTACGCGGACACGTCGGGCATCAAGCTGGTGGGGGAGCACAAGGCCACGGAGGAGGCCATCAAGGCGTCGGGGCTGCCGTACGCGTTCCTGCGCAACGGCTGGTACTTCGAGAACTACACGGACAACCTGGCACCGGCGCTGGAGTACGGCGTGGTGCAGGGCAGCGCGAAGGACGGCCGGGTGTCAGCGGCCAGCCGCAAGGACTACGCGGACGCGGCGGTGGAGGTGCTCACGGGCACGGGCCACGAGAACCAGGTGTATGAGCTGGCGGGGGACACGGCCTTCACGCTGACGGAGTACGCGGCGGAGGTGTCGCGCCAGTCGGGCAAGAAGGTGGCGTACGTGGACCTGCCGGTGCCGGAGTACTCGGCGGCGCTGGTGAAGGTGGGGCTGCCGCAGGTGTACGCGGACATCCTGGCGGACGCGGACGCGGGGCTCGCGAAGGGTGAGTTGTACAACGACAGCCACACGCTGAGCCGGCTCATCGGGCGGTCCACGACGAAGCTCGCGGATGCGGTGGGCGCGGCGCTCAAGGCGCGCTGAGGTCGGAGCGTCCGCCGATTTCCGGGAAGCGCTCGTAAGCAAGCAGGAGCGCTTCCAGGTGGGTGGGATTGTCGAGGTCGAGCGGTGCCTCGGTGAGGCGGACGATCCACCCGCCCGTCGCGGTGCGCCGTGAACGGGACAGCAATTCCGCGTCGCGCGCCGGGTCCGGGAAACCGATGGCCTGGGCGGATGCGGCGGACCAGTAGTTGAGCCACCCGAGATAATAGGGGATCTCCGGCGAGCGGATGTCCTCGGGCAACTTGAGTGCCGGCAACCCGCGCGAGGGGGATGGCGGCCCTACGGTGCCAACAGCGCTGACCGTGCGGGCTCTCTGAAGCGCGATGTCCATGGACGCGTTGCCGGGTGTGACCCGTCCCCAGTGGGCGTGCGCACCCTCCGCCACGGCTTCCAGCACGGCTTCTGCCGCGGCAAGGGTCGTGGCATCCAGGGGCAACTCCGCGTTCACGTCGAGCTGTGTTTGGCCACCCGGTGCCGCACTGGCCCAGAGCTTGAATCCGGAGATCGTCACGAAGTGGCTCTCGTCTCCGTTGCAAAGAAGCGGAAGCACCTCGTCTGGCTGTGTCTCCATGACCCAGGCGTCGCGCTGTGGCAGCAAGATGAATTGCCCTTCGTCTGAAATGGTCCACGCGAGACGCAGGCCGGGCAGCGCGCGTTCCATGCCGTGGACCACCGCCAGGGGACGCGTGTCTCCGTCCACGAGCCAGGGTGCGTAGACCTTCAAATGGAGTGTGTCATCCAGGGCAACCATCTTCAGCACCAGTCCATGAGGACGACAGTCAGGTCGTCGGCAGCTTCGCGTAGTGCGGTCAGATGCGTGCTGCTTCGCACTCCGACAAGGAAGCCGTATCCGCACGCCTTTGCCAGGTCGCGTTCGCGCCGCAGCTCTATCACCTGCTTTTCGATTACGATTCTTCGAAGGGCAGGGGTGTACGCCTCGAAGTTGTCGGTCTTGATCTCCCAGAGGATCCGGGCCACGGATTGCACGGCGTCGAAGCGCTTGCCGTTGACCAGCACGTCGAAGCCGCTCATGCCGTTCTGGGGCACCCTGTCGGCGCACTGGTTGTGCAGGTCATCGCCTCCCAGGTGCGGCACCCTCTCCGGGATGCACTTCGGGTCGCCGTTCGGCGTGACAGGGATGGGCGGTCTCCTGGTCGAGCCGACCCCCTGCGCTTCGGGATCCGGATGCACCCGGGGATCCACCATGATGGTCACCGGAGGCGTCAAACCCATGGGGGCCGGCATCACCACGGGTTTCGGTCCCGCGAGGGGCGCCACCCAGGGCATGGCCACCTGATGGAGCGGCTTCTGTTCCGTCGTCGAGCAGGCGCAGAGCAGCACCAGGAACAGGCCACAGGTCCGGAGCGTCATTCCCTGGGAGTGTGGCAGTGCATCTCCCAGGGGCGCCAGCGCCAACCGCCACCAGCAGCGCCGCACTGAGCCCGGAAACGAAAACGGGGGAGCAGTCCCTGACGGACGGCTCCCCCGCGTGACTTCAATGCCAGGACCTCAGGCCGTCTGCGCCCCGCCACTGCTCGCGCGCGCCACTTCGCGCGGCTCCGGGTACACCGCGCGCTGGGGCGTGGTGATGCGGATGACGCCCAGCTTCGACAGCACGCGCATCACCTGCCACGTGGGGTCGATTTCAAAGGCGCGCGCCGCGAAGTTCGGGCTCGCGCCGAACTTGTGATGGTTGTTCTGGAACAGCTCGCCCATGCACAGCACGTCCACCGGCAGCGTGTTGCGCGACTGGTCGCTGCCCTTGAAGTTGCGGTAGCCGTACTTGTGCCCGCACCAGTTCACGATGGCGCCGTGCACCGGCCCCATCACGAAGTGCACCGGCAACAGCAGGAACATCCAGGGCGACGTCGCGAACGCCACGTAGAACGCCGTGTACAGGCCCACCCACACCAGCGGCGCCCACCAGGACTGGCCCAGCGTCTTGTCCACGAGCGGCCACTCCGGGTACCCACCCTCGAAGCGCGGCTCCGGCGTCACGGTGCCCTTCACGAAGCCGTCGTAGCGCTTCTTCGTGTGCAGCATCATCCGCAGCGCGTCCTTGAAGAAGTGCGGAGAGTGCGGGTCCTTCTCCGTGTCGGAGAAGGCGTGGTGCTCGCGGTGCAGGATGGCGTACGCCTTGGGCGACAGGTACGACGAGCCCTGCACCAGGTAGGTGAGCAGGTGCATCGCCTTCTCCGTGCGCGGCCCCATGCTGTACATGCGGTGCGCCGCGTAGCGGTGCTGGAAGAAGCTCTGGAAGAAGACGCAGAGCAGCCAGTGACTGATGAAGAAGATAGCGATGGCCATGACTCTCCCGTGCTTTCAGACCAGGGGTAACACTCCGGCTGTCACGGCAATGTCAGCGCTCTTCATGACGTCGGCAGCGCCCGGCCCTCCCGAACCCTCCCGGACGACCGACACTGAGCGTCCCGCCTTCCTCCGTGTCCGCTGACGGATAGGGCGCGGTGCGGCAAGGACGTTGCGGCCTGCCCCCAAGGAGGGCAGAACGGCACGCGGCGCGTCACCCGGGGCATGGATCATCCCCCAGTCAGGAGCACACACCGTGGAGCGGGCAGCCATCGTCGGCCTGGACAAGCAGCACGTCTGGCACCCCTACACCGCCATGGCCCAGTACATCGCGGACACCGACCCGCTGGTCATCGTCCGCGCGGAGGGCGTCTACCTCCATGACGCTGACGGCCAGCGCTACCTGGACGCCAACGGCTCCTGGTGGGTGTCCACCCTGGGACACCGCCACCCCCGGCTGGTGCGGGCCCTCACCGACCAGCTCGGCTGCCTGGCCCACGCCTCGCTCGCGGGCATCACCCACGGCCCCGCGGCCCTCCTGGCCTCTGAGCTGACCGCGCTGGCCCCCGGCGCGGACCGCGCGGACGTGCCCGCGGAACAGAAGCTGTCGCGCGTCTTCTATTCGGACAACGGCAGCACCGCGGTGGAGGTGGCCATCAAGATGGCCGCGCAGTACTGGGCCCAGAACGGGCGGCCCCGCCGCACCCGCTTCATCACCCTGTCCGGGGCCTTCCACGGCGAGACGCTGGGCGCCACCAGCGTGGGCGGCGTGTCCGAGTTCCGCGACGTGTTCGGCCCGCTCCTCTTCGACGTGGTGCACGTGCCGTCCCCCGCGGAGGAGGGCGGACACGCGCGCGCCCTGGCGCAGTTGCGCGCGGCGCTCCAGGCGGATCCGGACGGCATCGCCGGTGTCATCCTGGAGCCCGTCATCCAGGGCGCGGTGGGCATGTGGATGTCGTCACCGGACTTCGTGCGCGAGGTGCGCAAGGCCACCCGCGACGTGGACACCTTCCTCATCGCCGACGAGGTCTTCACCGGCCTGGGCCGCACCGGCGCCCGCTTCGCGGTGGACCTGGCGGAGGTGGTGCCGGACCTGCTGTGCCTGGCCAAGGCGCTGAGCGGGGGCCTGTTGCCCTTTGGCGCCACGCTCGCGTCGGAGCGCATCTTCGCGGGCTTCCTGGGGGCGAAGGACCGGGCGCTGTATTACGGGCACTCGTACTGCGGCAACCCGCTGGGCGCGGCCGTGGCTCGCGAGGTGCTGGCCGTGTACCGCGACGAGGACGTGCTGGGACAGGTCCAGCGCAAGGCGCCCCGCGTGAAGGCCGCCTTTGAACGCATGGCCGCCACCATCCCCGGCCTGGTGCGCCCGCGCGCCGTGGGCATGGTGGGGGCGCTGGACCTGGGCGGCGGGGGCTACTTCGCCAACAGCGGCTGGCGTGTGTACGAGGCCGCGCGCCGCCGGGGGCTCTACCTGCGCCCGCTGGGCGACACCGTCTACATCGCGCCCGCGCTCAACATCCCGGACGCGGACCTGGACGTGCTGCTCGCCGGCGTGGAGGACAGCCTGCGGGAGGTGGCCTCGGGCTGATGCCCGCGGAGGTCCGCTGGGAGAGACGGAGGAGCGGAGCGCTGCGTCCGCTCCCGTCGGTCGGCACGTGCCTGGAAGCCCCCTGCCGCCCCCTTATGTCGAGGGACTGGCGGCGTGCGCATTCGTTGATTCAGGCGCCGTGTCGTCTCCAGCCCATCCAGGAGGGAATTCCCATGACTGTCGAAACCCAACGTCCGACTCCGACGAGCGGCACGGGGCCGCCCTCCGGGCTGACGCCCGACAGCGTGGAACCCTTCCGGGCGCGGCTGCGGGGAACGCTCCTCCAGCCGGGGGACGCTGGCTACGAGGAGGCCTGCCAGCTCTACAACGGGATGATCCACAAGCACCCGGCCATGGTGGTCCGGTGCGCGGACGCGGCGGACGTCATCGCCTCCGTGAACTTCGCTCGCGAGCGGAAGCTCGAGGTGTCCGTGCGCGGAGGCGGACACAACGGCGGTGGCCTGGGGCTGTGCGACAACGGGCTGGCCATCGACCTGACGAACATGCGCGGCGTGCGGGTGGATCCCGAGGCCCGCACGGTGCGGGTCGCGGGCGGGGCTGTCTGGGGGGACGTGGACCACGCCACCCATGCCTTCGGGCTCGCCGTGCCCTCCGGCATCATCTCCACCACGGGGGTGGCCGGACTCACGCTGGGGGGCGGCATGGGCCACCTCTCGCGCCGCTTCGGGCTCACCATCGACAACCTGCTCGCCGTGGACATGGTGCTCGCCGACGGGCGGCTCGTCACCGCCAGCGCGGAGAAGTACCCGGACCTGTTCTGGGCGGTGCGCGGCGGGGGCGGCAACTTCGGCGTGGTGACGTCGTTCCTCTTCCGGGCCTGTCCGGTGGACACGGTCATCGCCGGCCCCACGCTCTGGCCCCTGGACCGCGCGGCGGAGGTGATGCGCTGGTACCGCGAATTCCTGCCGGCCGCGCCCGAGGATCTCAACGGCTTCTTCGCCATGATGACCGTGCCGCCCGCGCCTCCCTTCCCGGAGGAGCTGCACCTCAAGAAGATGTGCGGCGTGGTGTGGTGCTACACCGGGGACCCCGCGAAGGCGGACGCGCTGTTCGCGCCCGTGCGAGCGCTCAATCCCGCGCTGCATGGGGTGCAATCCATGCCCTACCCCCTGTTGCAGACCGCCTTCGACGCGCTCTACCCACCGGGGCTTCAATGGTACTGGCGCGCGGACTTCGTGCGCGAGCTGAGCGACGCAGCCATCACGCGCCACGTGCAGTTCGCTGAACGCCTCCCGTCGATGCAGTCCACCATGCACCTCTACCCCGTGGACGGGGCGGTGCACCGGGTGGGGGCGAAGGACACGGCCTTCAGCTTCCGCGACGTCCGCTGGTCGGAGGTCATCGTCGGCGTGGATCCCTCGCCGGAGCGGGCGGCGGAGGTCTCCGACTGGGCGAAGTCCTACTACGACGCGCTGCACCCCTACTCGTCGGGCGGCGCCTACGTGAACTTCATGATGGAGGAGGGCCAGGAGCGCGTGCAGGCGACCTACCGCGACAACTACCCCGGGCTGGTGGCGGTGAAGAACATCTACGACCCCACCAACTTCTTCCACTGGAACCAGAACATCCGGCCCGGCGTGGAGAAGCCCCCGAGCGTCGCGCATTGAGTGAGGCTGGCCGCTGCCGCCTCAGGCCCGGGCCTGGGGTCGCAGCGGCAGCTCGATGGTGAAGGTGGCGCCCTGGCCCGCGTCGCTGTCCAGGCGCAGTTGGCCGTGGTGGCCCTGGACGATCTGGCTGGCGATGAAGAGCCCCAGCCCCAGCCCGTGCACGGAGCGGGGCGGCCCGCCGCGCTCGAAGCGCTCGAAGACGCGGTCCTGGTGCTCGCGGGGGATGCCGGGGCCAGAGTCCGCGACGCGGATGGCCAACTGTCCGTCGTGCGGCGCGACCTCGATGCGGATGGGCTGACCGGGCGCGTACTTGATGGCGTTGGACAGCAGGTTCACCAGCACCTGCTCCATGCGCGAGCGGTCCCACCACACGCGCGCCCCGGACGTCACCCGCAGCTCCACCCTGCAGTGGGCCTGATCCAACTGCTCCTGGAAGGACTCGACGACCTCGCGCACCAGCTCCGCCGGGTCGCTCTCCTCCAGGTGGAAGTCCAGCTTGCCGGCCTGGATGCGGGAGACGTCCAGCAGTTCGTCCACCAGCCGCGCCAGCCGCTCCACCTGCCGCAGCGCCGTGTCCATCGCCGTCGTCATCCTCGCGGGCGACAGGGGCTCGCCGCGCTTGGGGGACAGGCGGCGGCGCGTCACCTCCAGGTGCAGCATCAGCGCGGTGACGGGCGTCTTCAATTCGTGTGACGCCACGCCCAGGAAGGTGTCCCGCGAGGTGAGGGCGCTCTGGAGGTCCTGCGTGAGGGCCTCCAACTGCTTTCGCGCGCGGACCTGTTCGCTGACCTCCTGCACGGCGACCAGCAGGCCCTGGATGTGGCCCTCCCCATCGCGCTGCGGGTGGATGTCCACGTCCGCCAGCAGCTCCTTCAGACCGCCCTGGCCGTCCGGCTGCCGCACCGGCACCTCGCGGCCCACGAAGGGCTCTCCCGTCTGGTAGACGCGCTCCATGTGCTTGAGCAGGTGGCCGTGACCTCCCGCCGGTTGGGCCTCGCGGACCGGCCTGCCCAGCATGTCCCGCCCCATCAGGTTCGCGAACAGCGGGTTGATGACCGTGAAGACCAACTCCGGGCCCGTCAGCACGCACATGGCCGCGGGGGCCTGCATGAAGAAGTCGGAGAGCTGCTGGCGCGCGCGTCCCAACTGGAGCTGGCTGTCCACCCGCGCCTGCAATTCTCTCGCGGAGAAGGGCTTCACCAGGTAGTCGTCCGCGCCGGCCTGGAGACCCTCGATGCGCGCCTCTTCGCCCGCGCGCGCCGACAAGAGGACGAAGGGAATGCCGCGCGTGCGCGCGTCCGAGCGCAGCTTCTTCAAGAGGCCGAAGCCGTCCAGCCGCGGCATCATCACGTCGCTCAGGATGAGGTCCGGCGGGGACGCGAGCGCCGCCTCGAAGGCCGCCTCGCCATCCGCCACCGCGCGCACGTCCCACTGGGGGGCCAGCAGGCTGCTCACGTACGCGCGCATGTCCGAATTGTCGTCCGCGACGAGGATGCGCCCGCGTCCCGGCGACGGCGCGAGCCCCGCGCCCAGACTCCCCAGCGCCGTGCTGGAGCCCACGCGCGTGGCCTGCTCCGGCACCGACAGCGGGGGGACGTCCAGCGCGTCCGGAAGCCACCGCAGGGCCTCCTCGCTGAAGGCCGAACACAGCTTGCCCGCGTGCGCGTCGCCCCGCGCCTGATGGACGTGCTCCGCCGGAAGGTGCGCGCTTCCCAGCGGCAGCTCCACGAAGAAGGTGCTGCCTGCATCCTCCACGCTCGAAACGCCCAGCGTGCCGCCGTGCAGCTTCACCAGCTCCTGGATGAGCGCCAGCCCGATGCCGGTGCCCTCGTGCGTGCGTCCCCGGGAGGTCTCCACGCGGTGGAAGCGCTCGAACACGCGCGGCAGCTCCGCCTCCGGGATGCCGGTGCCGGTGTCGCGCACGGTGAACCGCACCCGGTCCCCGTCACGCCCAAGCCCCACCGTGACGCTGCCCTGGAGCGTGAACTTGAAGGCGTTGGAGAGCAGGTTGAGGACAACCTTCTCCCACATGTCCCGGTCCACGTAGACGGGCTCGCCCACGTCCGCCACCTCCACGGTGTACATGAGGCCCGCCTTCTCCATCGCGGAGCGGAAGACGCTGGCCAGGTCCTCGGTGAGCCGTCCCAGGTCCGTGGGGTGGAAGTTCGCCTTCACCCGCCCGGCCTCGATGCGGGAGAAGTCCAGCAGCGAGTTGACCAGCTTGAGCAGGCGCAGCGCGTTGCGGTGGGTGAGCTCCTGGCGCGCGCGCTGGGCGGGCGGCAGCGGGTTGACGGTGTCCGCGAGCGACTCCTCCAGCGGGCCCAGGATGAGCGTGAGCGGTGTGCGGAACTCGTGCGACACGTTGGAGAAGAACGCCGTCTTCGCCCGGTCGATGGCGGCCAGGGCCTCCAGGCGCTGCGCCTCCGCTTCATGGGCGCGCACGTTCACCACCGCGGTGGTGAGGGTGCTCTGCAATTGCTCGTAGAAACCCCGGTAGGCGTCGTCCATCGCGCGTCGGGGACTCACGCCCGCCACCAGGTAGCCGAAGGGCTCCGTCATGCCGGCGGGGATGAGCGGCAGCACGCGCGCGTGCACGGGCGCATCCTCGTACGGGCCACACGTCACGCCCTGAAGCGTCGCGCCCGGGACGTCCACCGTGCGGGGCTCCGGCCCGGTGCCGGCCGCGAAGGGCCACGGCCCGTCCAGCCCAGCCTCCTCCGGACTCCACGCGCTGCCCCGGGGCAGGCCCATGGCGCCCACGAGTCGGACCCCGGCGCGCGCCTCGTCGCGGCGGTAGAACAGCAGGAAGGGCACGTCGAGCGCCGCGTCCGGCGGGAGCTGCGGCAGCGCGGCGCCAATGTCCTCCACCGTCTTCACCTTGCCCAGCAGGGCGGACAGCTCGCGCAGCGTCTGCGTGCGCCGCGCGCTGAGCATCTTCTCGGTGACTTCGGTGATGGGGTGGAAGAGGCCGCCCACGTTGCCGGACTCGTCGCGGATGGGGCTGAAGGAGAAGGTCATGAAGGCCTCCTCCAGGTAGCCGTACCGGTCCAGGAGCATGCGCTGGTTCTCGATGTAGGAACCCGTGCCGGCGCCCGCCTTGTCGAAGGCTCCGCCCACCACCGGCAGCGCCGTGGCCCAGCAGTCGCGGAAGGGCTGCCCCATGGACTCCGGATGCTTGGCGCCGCAAATGGGCCGGTAGCTGTCGTTGTAGATTTGAACGCGCTCCGGCCCCCACGCGATGAGGATGGGGAACGTGGAGGACAGGCACAGGCTGACCGTCGTGCGCAGGCTCTGCGGCCAGGTCTCCACCGGGCCGAGCGGCGTCTTCGACCAGTCCATGGAGCGGATGAGCCCGCCCATCTCACCGCCTCCGGAAAGCCAGTCCATCCGGGCTCCACGGGACACCGCCCCTCCAGATCCGCCCTGCGTGGTGCTGTCCTGTTCCATGTCTCCTCGGGGGCGCGAGCCCGGCCTTCGCCCACAAAGGCGATGCGAGGCGGTGTCCCCGGTGTGTCACGTCGGGGAGCACGTCCAGTAGATACCGGAACCGTTGGGACGCCGCCGCGCCTCCATGTTTGGAGTGTGCGCTTGCTTGCTTCCTCTCAGGGTGGGGTGAGCCGGACCGCTCCGTCAGGCGGGGGCCTGGTCGCGTTGGCGCTCGCGCACGTGGCGCACGCCCAGGATGATCAGCAGGGCGGCCACGCCTCCCAGCGCGATGAAGTGCTCCACCTGACCCACGCCCTTCGCCACGCGGTCCACGCTGGCGGAGCCCACGTAGCCCAGCAGCACCACCAGGGGAGAGCTCAGACACAGCGCCAGGCCGTCCCACAAGAGGAAGCGGCGCAGGGGCATGCCCTCGGCCGCGGCCATGGCGAACACCGGCACGCGCAGCACGGACATGAAGCGGCCGACGAAGACGACGCGCGAGCCATGCTTCGCGTACAGGCCCTGGATGCGCGCGCGGCGTTCGGGGGGGAACAGGCGGCGGGTGCGCGGGTGCGTGTACAGGGCCTGCCCCAGGCGCCGGGACGTGAGGAAGAGCACGGTGTCACCGCACAGCACGCCCAGGAAGCACAGGGCGATGGCCGCGGGCAGCGGCATCAGGCCCCGGTGCGCGAGCACGCCCGCGGCCAACTGCACGATGTCCTCCGGGAAGGGAAGCCCCAGGCCTCCCGCCACCAGCACGAGGAAGATGAGCGGTCCCGAGCCGTGGGTGAGCAGGAGTTCAAGCGGCGAGGCCATCAGGACTCCACGGGAAGCACCGCCGCCTCGCGGCGCTCCTGACGGAAGAGGAGGACTTCCCGGATGATGATCTGCACCGTGGCGGCCACGGGCACCGCGACCACCGCGCCGACGATACCGGCCAGTTCCACACAGAAGAGGACGGCCAGCAGCGTGAGCAGGGGATTGACGTGCACGGTGCGCTTGAAGATGAGCGGCGCCATCACGTTGCCCTCCAGTTGGCCGTACAGCAGGAAGTAGACGAACACCGCCAGCGCCTTCCACGCGCCGCCCGTGACGAGCGTGAGCAGCGTGATGAAGCCGCCCGCGATGATGGGGCCCGCGTAGGGCACGAGGCTGGAGAAGCCGCTCGCGACCCCCAGCGGCAGGTAGAAGGGCAGGCCCAGCACGGCCAGCATCGTGGTGGTCAGCGTGGCGTTGACGGCGCAGATGAGGGTGATGCCGGACAGGTAGCCGCCCGTCGCGGTGTAGATGTTGTGCAGCACGCGCACGTACCGCATGCGGTGGTCCGGCCGGGCCAGCTCCAGCAGGCGCTTGAGCACGCCGCCGCCGAACACCAGCATGAACACCACCAGGAAGAACACGGTGAGCATGCCGCCCAGCAGGCCCACCACGCCGCCAATGGCGCTCATCAGGAGCGCGGGCAGCGGGCCAGCGAGCGCCGGGGTGGCCTCCTCCAGGCGCTCATTCCAGCCCAGGCTGTGCAGCCGCTGGTTGAGCGCGCGCAGGATGCCGGTGCCACGCACCTGCCGCCACAGTTGGGGCCACTGCGTGACGAGCGCGTCCACCTGCTCCACCAGGTCCGGAATCACCAGCAGGCCCAGCGCGGACACCGCCACGAACAGCGCCAGCAGCACCAGGGCGATGGCCAGCCACCGCTTGAGGCCGCGCTTCTCCAGCCGCGACACGCCGTGCTCCAGCGACAGGGCGACCAGCACCGCGATGCCCGTGAGCGTGAGCGCCACGCGCGTCTTGACGACGAGCGTCGCCAGGATCATCACCCCCAGCACCGTGAAGCACACGGTGAGCACCGTGCGCAGCGTGACCTGGGAACGCAGCTCCAGCCTGACTTCGGGTTCAGCCACCGGTTCGACTCCCCAACAGGGGCCACCGTGCTCGGGCCCGTCTTCTGCGGATGCGACATCCCTGGCCTGACGGCAACCGTCCTCGTCGCCCAAGTGTGTGCGCCGGGGTCGCATCCGGGCCAGGTGTCCGGCGGGTGACATCCGGCGCTGCGCCGGACCTGTTCGCGGCAGGCAATCGCCGCGTGCCCGGTTCGTCCTCCGCACAGCGCGGAAACCGCCGGTCGTCCGTCCCCGGAAGCGGGGGTGCGCGTCCTCCAGGCGACGGCCGTGCCGCCTCGCGTCCGACAGCGGACGGGCCGGGACGTCCCGGGAAACAGGGACAGCACGCTTTGCGGGGCCCACGCGTCAGACCGGGATGGGAACCTTCGTGGTGAGGGGACCTTCGCGGGATGGGAGAGGACACCATGAAGAAGATGGGTGAGCAGGAGCTGGACGGGATGCGGCGGGAGGCTCGCGAGACGGAAGCCCGGTGGCGGTCGCTGGCGGCGAGGCTGACGGAGCTGGGCGGCGAAGCGATGGACGCGCAGTTGCTGGTGACGTTCCGGGGCGCGCGGGACGCGGGGACGGTGCCGCCGGACGCGGGATTTTTCCTGGTGGCGCACATCCTGACGGCGATGGCGGACGAGGCCATCGCGGAGGATCCGCGCGTGCGGATGCGGGCCGGGGAGCTGGACGCGATGGAGCGCGAGTACGGCCTCACGGGGGAGGGCTGGCCGGAGGGGGACATTCCGCCGGAGGACTGGGAGGCGCTGTGCGTGGAGTACGAGCGGGCGTGTGACGAAGCGCGCGCCGCGTTCTTCCGCGCCTACGGCGAGGAGGAGATGGCGCGGCTGTACCTGGATCAGCGCGTCACCTTCCACCACCGCTTCGAGAGCGGGCGGCGCTTCTTCCACGGGCTGCCCATGCTGCCAGAGCTGCTTCACTGAGCCAGGCAGTGGGGCCCGGAGGCTTTCCGCTACACTCCGCCGCCGCGGTTCTTCGCGGAGGCGGACGATGCGAGCGGGAAGCCTGGGCCTGGTGGTGGGGTGCCTGTTGTGGAGCGCGCTTTCGGCCGGTGCGGCGCCGCCCGTGGCCGTGCCCGCGCGTCCGGAGTCGGGCGCGGTCTACGACGCGCTCCAGCGCACGGTGCGCATCAAGCAGGTGGCGCTGTCGCCGGACGGCGCGCGGGTGGCCTGGGTGGAGTCGGTGCCGGTGACGGAGGGCGCTCGCGCGGAGGCCACGCGGCTCCAGGTGTTGGAGCGGGCGCATCCGGAGCGGCCCCCCTTGCGCGTCACCGCGTCGCCGGACGGCGTGCCGTGCGCGGAAGGGTCGCTGGCGTGGAGTCCGGATGGCAGGCGGCTCGCGTTCCTGTCCACGGCGGGGGAGGGCACGGCGCGGCAGCTCTATGTGGCGGACGCGACGGGCACGGGCGTGCCCGCGCGCCGGCTCACGACGGTGAAGGGCGTGCTGGCCACGCCGAAGTGGTCGCCGGATGGGAAGTCCGTCGGGGTGCTGGTCATCGAAGGCGCGGAGGACGCGCAGGGGCCGCTGGGGCCGGCGGCGCGTGAGACGGGCGTGGTGCGGGAGTCCTCGCCGGTGAAGCGCTTCGCGGTGGTGTCGGTGGAGGACGCGAAGTTGCGCTTCGTGTCGCCCGCGGGCCTGTTCGTCTACGAATACGCATGGAGCCCGGACGGGGCCCGCGTGGCGCTCACGGCCGCGCCGCCGCCGGGGGATGCGAACTGGTGGGTCGCCCGCGTGTACGCGGTGGAGGCGGCGACCGGGGAGACGTCGCTGTTGCACGCGCCCAGGTGGCAGGTGGCGGAGCCCGCGTGGAGCCCGGATGGCAGGCAGTTGGCGTTCATCGAAGGGCTGATGAGCGACGAGGGCAACACGGGCGGAGACGTGTGGGTGGTGTCGGTGCCGGAGCGGTTGGCGGCGAAGGTGCGGCCCGGGGAGAAGGCGGTGTTCGGGGGCAAGGTGCCGCCCGCGCGCAACCTGACGGACGGGGTGAAGGCGTCCGCCACGGACCTGTTCTGGCCGACGGCGGAGCGGCTGGTGTTCGCGGCGCAGGTGCAGGGGGAGTCCGCGCTGGTGGCGCTGTCGCCGAAGTCAGCGGAGCTCACGGTGTTGTGGAAGGGCCCGGAGCACGTGACGGTGTCGCTGGCGCGCGACGGCGTGACGAGCGCGGTGGTGCGCGACACGTTCACGCAGCCGCCGGAGGTGTGGACGGGGCCGGTGGGGGCGTGGACGCAGGCGACGCGGCTCAACGCGTCCGTGCGGGTGTCGGTGGGGGAGGTGCGCAGCGTGACGTGGACGAGCGACGGGCTCCAGGTGCAGGGCTGGCTGGTGCTGCCTTCGGGCTCTGAGGTGAAGGGCCGCAAGGTGCCCATGGTGACGGTGGTGCACGGCGGGCCGGCGGCGGGTGTCACGCCCGCGTTCAACCCGCAGACGGTGTTGCTGGCGGCGCGGGGCTACGCGGTGTTCCTGCCCAACCCGCGTGGCAGCTATGGCCAGGGGGAGGCGTTCGTGCAGGCCAACCGCCGCGACTTCGGCCATGGCGACTTCCGCGACGTGCTGGCCGGCGTGGACACGGTGCTTGGGTCGGCGCCGGTGGACCCGGCGAGGCAGGGCATCACGGGGTGGAGCTACGGCGGCTTCCTGGCGATGTGGGCGGTGACGCAGACGCAGCGCTTCCAGGCGGCGGTGGCGGGCGCTGGCGTCGCGAACTGGCAGAGCTACTACGGCACGAACCACATCGACACGTGGATGCTGCCGTACTTCGGCGCGTCGGTGTACGATGAGCCGGAGGTGTACACGCGCTCGTCACCCATCAATGGGGTGAAGCAGGTGCGCACGCCCACGCTGCTGCTGCACGGCGAGCGGGACGTGGAGGTGCCCGCGTCGCAGAGCTACGAATTCCACAAGGCGCTCAAGGCGCTGGGCGTGAAGACCCAGCTCGTCATCTACGCGGACGAGGGCCACGCCTTTCGCAAACCTGAACATCAGAAGGACCGGTTCCTGCGCACGCTGGACTGGTTCGACGCGAACCTGGCGCCGGTGGTTCCTGCCCCGGCGCCGAAGGTGCGGGCGCCCTCGCGTTAGGGTGCTGGTGGCGTGGGGATGGGGGCCTTCAACGCGGGCTCCCACCGCACGGGGCCGATGAGGGGCTCGCCCCGTTCGACCACCGCGGTGGGACTCGGGCGCAGGACCCGTCCCCAGGTGTCGATGGCCATGGGCGCGTGCTCGACTTCGCCCAGCACCCGCCCCGTGCGCAGGTCGATCCACTTGTCCATGATGAGCACCGTGTCGCCTGCCTTGTACAGGCCGTAGCCTTCCGCCTCGCTCAAGACGCTCTTGTCCTCCGTCTCCGCGTTCCACAGCCACAGTCGCTGCGTCCACGTGTCATCGGGACTGGAGCGGCCCTCCTTCAGCAGCGCGAGCGCGCCCAGGGACGTCACCGGCCCCCAGTTGGACAGGGGATGCGCGGTGCGCCGCTCCATGTCGATGACGAGCGTCAGCCACGTGTTGGGCTGGGTCTTGGATTCGACCTCCGTGGAGACCAGCCGGCCATCGCGTCCGGAGTCGATGCCATGACTCATCAGGACCGCGAGGGTCGTCTGCCAGCCGAGTGACTGATGGACCCCGGCGCCGTGCAGCTCCAGGGGCACCATGATCTGCCGCGTGTTGCAGGCCACCAGGACTTGCTGGCGCGCTTCGTCCACGTGCAACAGCTTCGCGTTGCAGCTCGCGGGCACCCAGGTCTCCCGCCGTCCTTGCACGTCTTCGAAGACGATGGAGCTGTCCGGAGCGCGGCGCAGCATGCCTCTCCCCAGGGGGTGGAGGACGTCGTTGCCCTGGACGAAGGGGCCTCCGTCCACCCGGCGGAAGCGGCGGATGGACGTGCCGCCGCCCTGCCCGTTGAAGGACGAACTGGACAGGACCGGCCCCATGCACCCCGCGTTGTTCGCGAACATGGGGTTCTGCTGGGTCCAGGGCTGCTCCGGGTCGTCGTCCTCCACCATGTCGAGCACCGCCCAGTGGCCGGAGGGCGTCAGCACAGCCTGTTCGATGCGTCCTCTTCCCGCGTCGAGCACGCGCTCGGTACCTTCGCGCAGGTCGCGCACGACGGCGACGGACCTGCTTCCCTCGGGACGGAGGAAGAGGAGTTGACGGCCGTCCCGGGAGAAGCTGGCGCGGACGGGAGGCTCGGGACTCGCAGGGTCGGTCGTCACCTTCGAGGCCAGCTCCTTCTCTTCGCGGGTCTCCAGGTCGAGGAGCAACAGCGTTCCGTCCCGCACCAGGGCGAGGAATCTCCCCGTGGGGTCCGTGGCGAGCAACGCGTCAATGGGGATGCCCGCGCCTGGCTCCAGGAAGAGGTACGTACGCACCGCGTCTCCAAAGATCTCACCGTGGTTGCCGAAGAAGATCTGGATCCGCCCATCGCCGTCCGTGTCCGTTCTCGCCTGGCAGGCGAGAAGCCACCGCCCGTCCTGTGCGGAGGCATTGAGCAGGAACGGATGCGCGGTGCCGTAGTCCGCGGAAGGTCTGGAGGGATCCACCCCGCCCGCGTTGGACGCGAGGAACGATGGCCCCCGGGACGCACACGCGGACAGCATCAGGGCGAACAGCACGGGCTGGAGACGCATGCCTCGAAGCGTCGTTGATGCGAGGTCAGGCCGGCAAGGGTGGGCCCCGGTGTCCCCGGCTCAGGGACCGCCGCGCACCCCGGGCTCGGGGGCGGCCACGAGCGAGGTGAGGACGTGGTCGCGCCACCTGCCGTCGAGCAGCAGGAAGTCGCGAGCGTAGCCCTCCACGACGAAGCCCAGGCGGCGCAGCACGGCGGCGCTGCGCAGGTTCTCCGGCAGGTGGCTGGCCTGGACGCGGTGCAGGCCCATGGCGCCGAAGGCGTAATCACAGACGGCCTGGAGGGCCTCGGTCATCAGCCCCTGGCCTTCGTGCTGGTGGTCCAGCCCGTAGCCGATGTCCGCGGCCTGGAGGGGACCCCGGCGGATGTGCGTGAGCGCGACGCTGCCCAGCACGGGGGCGAGCGAGATGGGCTGGCCCCGGGGCAGCAGGAACACGCGCAGGGAGATGTCATGGCGGAAGTCCTCGCGGTCCTGCGCGAGGCGCGTGCGCCAGTAGGCGGTGGAGAAGAAGGTCGCCGGGCGGTCCGGTGACACCGGCCCCAGGTGCTGCTTGTTGGCCAGGTGGTACGTGAGCACGCGCTCCGCCGCGTCGGGGGGCAGCAGCATCAGGTGCAGGCGCTCGGTGGTGAGCAGGAGGGGCGACTTGTCGGTCGACATGGCGGGGCCGGACTTCAAGGGTAACGCGCTCCCTTGGGGCCCGCGCGTGCGAAGCGCGGACGAAAAAGGTCCCCACCCTCGTGGGATGGGGACCTGGGGTTCTAGCTCAAGGGCTGCGAAGCGGCGTCACTCCCCATGGTCCTGCGGCTGCTCGGGCACCTGCTTCTGTGCGCCGCTGCCGCCGGTGCCCTGATCCGGGGCCGGGTCCTGATGGTCGATGCCCGCGCCGTGCGGCTTCGGCTGCTGCGTCCCACTGCCGCCCGGCTGCGCGTTCTGGCCGCTTTCCTTGTCGCCCTGGCCCGGCTGCTGCGCGCCGCTGCCGCCGACGCCCCCCGAGCGCGAAGGCTGCGCGCCCGCCACGTTGCGCTCCACCACGATCTCCACGCGGCGGTTGTTGGCGCGGCCCTCCGCCGTGGCGTTGCTCGCCACCGGCCGGTTCTCACCCATGCCCCGGATGTTGATGCGGTCCGAGGGCACGCCCTGGTTGACGAGGAAGTCGCGCACGCTCTCCGCACGCCGCTCCGACAGTTGCTCGTTGTAGGTGTCCGTGCCGCGCGAGTCCGTGTAGCCCTCGATGAGCAACGGGTTCTTCGACTCCTTGAGCGCCGTGGCCACATCACTCAGCCGGTCTCTCGCCGCGGGCAGCAGGTCCGTCGCGTTCGTCGCGAAGAGCACGCTCCCCGACAGCGTCACCACCGTGCCGCGCGCCTCTTCACGCACCTTCACGTCCTTGTCCTGCAATTGCGTCAGCGCCGTGGACGCGCGCTGTTCGGCCTGGAGCCGCGCCTGGCGCTCCTGCTCCAGTTGCTGCGTGCGCTGCTGCAACTCCTGGTTGAGCTGGGCCATCCGCTGCGCTTCCGCCTCCTGCTGCTGGCGCGTCTGCGCCTCCGCCGTGCGCATGCGTTCGGCTTCCTGCTGGCGCTGGGCGTCGTACTGCTGCCGCTCCTGGTCGTATTGCTGGCGCTGCTGCTCGTACCTCGCGCGCTCCTCTTCCTGCTGCTTCGTGAGCGTCTGCGCGCGCGCCTCCTGCTGCTGACGCAGGGCCTGCTCCGCCTGGGCCCGCTGCTGCGCGGCCAGGTCCGCCTGTCCGCGGGCCTCCGCGATCTCCGCCTTGCGCAGGGCCACGTACGCCAGCGACCGGGTCTTCACCGAACCGTCGCTCTCCGCGTACTCGTTCTCCGCCTCCTGGAGCGCCGCGCGGGCCGCCGCCACGTCCGCGGGCCGCTCGCGGCCCTCGGGACTGCGGGACACCTCTTGGTACGCCGTCCGAGCCGCGGTCAGCTCACTGGGGGGCGAACTGTGAGCACACCCCACCGTGAGCGCGGAGGCTCCCGCGAAAGCCAACCATCCAAATTTCCAACGCTGCATGACGCTCTCCTCACAGACAAAAGGGGATGGACCTCAAGGCTGACCACGACGCATCGAATCGAGCTGTTCGGAGGTCCGCCGCGCCTCGTTCTGCATGGGCACCGCGCGGGCCAGCGCCGACGCGAGGTCCGCGTCCGCCGCGGCCTGACGGAAGCGCAGCTCCGCCGCCTCCTGCTCACCTTCCTGGATCAACCGCTCTCCGTCGGAGATCTGCTGCCGGGCGAACTCCAGATGTCGCGCGGCCTCTGGAATGTTCGGGGCCTGCGAGTTCTCAGCCGAGCGCAGCGCCGCTTCGGCCTGGACGCGTTGCTGATGGGTGGCGGTCGTAATCACCTGCTTGCCTGCACAGCCAACGGTGGCGAAGCAGAGCAAGGCAGCGGCGAACAGCTTCGGGCGCATGGGTCACCTCAAGCCGGGTGGAATGCTGGGACGCACCGGCGGCCCAGGGGGAGTCGGTCAGAAAATGGGGGCCGTTCGTCCACTCGGCATCGGCGCCGCATTCCCGACAGGCTTGCTGGCCAAGGGGGTTGACAGGCGTCGTGTAGGGAACGAGGCGCACAGGCAGGAGACGCCCCGCACCTCCCTTTCAGGCTGCCCGGCCGAACGGGCTGCTGGCCGCGCGGCGGAAGGGACGCTAGAGGGGGAACATGCGCCTGCACCTCGTGGACGGCACGTATGAGCTGTATCGGGCCCACTATTCGCCCCGGCCGGGCACCACCACCCCGGACGGGCGCGACGTGAAGGCCACGGCGGGGGTGATGGATTCCCTGCTCGCGCTGTTGCACGACGAGACCGAGGCCGTGACACACATCGCGGTGGCGTTCGACAACCCCATCCGCTCGTTCCGCAACGCGCTGTTCGCCGGCTACAAGGGCGACGAGGGCGTGCCGCCGGAATTGCGCGCGCAGTTCGACCTGGTGGAGCACGCGGTGGAGTCGCTGGGCGTACGCGTGTGGTCCATGAAAGACCATGAGGCCGATGACGCGCTCGCCACGGCGGCGGCGCGCTTCGCGGGCGAGGTGGAGCAGGTGCGGCTGCTCACGCCGGACAAGGACCTGGGCCAGTGCGTGCGGGGCCAGCACGTGGTGCAGGTGGACCGGCGGCAGCAGAAGGTGATGGACGCTGAAGCGGTGAAGGCGAAGATGGGGGTGGCGCCCGAAAGCATCCCGGACCTGCTGGCGCTGATGGGCGACGACGCGGACGGCATCCCCGGCCTGCCGGGCTTCGGCGCGAAGGGCGCGGCGACGGTGCTCCAGGCCTATGGACACCTGGAGGCCATTCCGGACAGCGCGGCGGAGTGGACCGCGAAGCCCCGGGGGGCGGACAAGCTGGCGGCGACGCTGAAGGCGCACCGCGAGGACGCGCGGCTGTACCGGACGCTGGCCACCGTGGTGGAGGACGCCCCGCTGCCGGGCACGAAGTCGCTGGCGGACCTGGAGTGGAAGGGCGTTCCGGAAGCGCGCTTCAAGGCGTTCTGTGAAGGATTGGGATTCAAGACCCTCCAGCGCCGGCCGAAGCGCTGGGCGGTCTGACGAGGAAGCCATGAGCATCGAATTGAAGCCGCCGTCGTCGGATGACTGGGTCCCAACGCTGGAGGACACGCCCTTCATGCGCCTGGGAGGCGAGGCGGCGGTCCACGCCCTGGCGGAGGCCTTCTACGACGTGATGGACGCCGAGGAGCCGGCGCTCGCGCACGTCCACGAACTGGATGCGCAGGGCAAGGTGAACCGGGGCACGCGCGAGCGCTTCGGC
This sequence comes from Corallococcus terminator, assembly GCF_003611635.1. Classification (GTDB taxonomy): domain Bacteria; phylum Myxococcota; class Myxococcia; order Myxococcales; family Myxococcaceae; genus Corallococcus; species Corallococcus terminator. The sequence continues at coordinate 64,553 of NZ_RAVZ01000002.1, forward strand.
ATGTTCCTGGTGGGCTGGCTGGGCGGGCCGCAGCACTACAGCGCGACGCACGGGCATCCCCGGTTGCGCATGCGCCACGGACACGTGCCGGTGGACCTGTCCATGCGGGATGCCTGGCTGCGCTGCATGCACACGGCGATGGACCGCCAGGGTGTCACGGGCGGCCTGCGCCGCTTCCTGGACGACCGCTTCGCCCACACGGCGAACTTCCTGCGCAACACCGAAGGGTGAGGTCCTGGCCTGGCGTAGAATCCCGCCATGCGCACGCAGTCGCGGCCTCGACCTCCGCAGCCTGACTCCGCTTTCGACGCCGATGTCGCGTCCCCGCCGTCCGTCGATGAGCTCGTGCCCCTGTTCGACAGGGCCCTGGCGGATGCCACCAGCGAGTCGAGCAGTCGCCAGGTCGGGGCCCTCAATGCCTGCATCGACCGGATGACGCGGACGGAGGACCCGGAGAGGCTCGCGCCTGTCCTGCATGCGCTCCTCGCGAAGGACGGCGTGAACCGACTGGTGGACGAAGAGGGCGTGCCCGTGGGCATCGCCGCCACCCGGGCGTTGCTGGCCCTGTCCTATCCGCACCCGTTGGAGGTCTCTCCGGAGCGGTTGGAGACCCTGCGCCAGTTCGATGACTTCATCGTGCCCCCGGCCCCGAGCGGGAAGCTGTTCTTCGTGCTGACGGTGGCGGCCCTGATCCAGGGGTTCTTCTTCGCCATCTCGCATGGCAGCCCCTACTTCGAAGGGCTCAGCGCGGATGTCCTCGCGGGAATGGATCCCGCGTCCCTGCCGCCCCCCACCCTCTGGGCACGCTTTACGGAGGGCCTCGGGCCCTTCTGGCGGGTCGTGAAGCCCGCGGTGCCGTGGATCCAATTCATCGCGAGTGCCCTGGGCTACCTCTTCGCGGTCGCCATCGCAGACACGGCCCGGGAGCGGCTCCTGGCCCGGCGCGGGTTCGTGGTGCTGGGGCTCCTGGGGATGGCGGCGGGTTTCCTGTTGCCCCTGCGTGACACCCAGCCCCTGGGGGCCGTCGCCTCCGCCATCGGGGCCTTGCTCGCGGCGCACAACCTGCCGAAGCCCATCGACCGACGGATCGCCTGAGTGCCCGCCTGCCCGCCGGTGGCCAGACGGACGGAGCGCCCCCACCCTCTTCTTTTCACCAGCAGGGGCCCCGCTGCTCAAGGCCACGGGCCCGGATGGGGGTTGGGACAGATGCGCTCGAACAATGATGTCTGGAAGGCGGCGGGCTTTGGCGTGCTGGCGGGCATGCGCACCCTGACGGCGCCCGCGTTCCTCGCGGCCTCGCTGTCGAACAAGCCGAGCCGCGTCCTCAAGCGGGCCCTGCCCGGTCTCACGTCGCGCAAGACAGCCCACAGGCTGGGCCTGATGGCGTTCGGCGAGATGGTGGCGGACAAGTCGCCCAGGGCGCTGCCGCGCATCAACCCCAAGGTCATCGTGGGCCGCATCATCGCGGGGGCCATCACCGGCGCCGCGGTGTCGCGCGAGCGCAAGGGCGCCAAGGTCGGACTGGCCCTCGTGGGCGCGGCGGCGGCCATCGCCTCCAGCTACTTCTTCTACGGCTTCCGCACGCTCGCGTCGGACAAGCTGAAGGTGCCCAACCTGCTCGCGGGCCTCCTCGAGGACGGCCTCGCGCTGGCCCTGGGCTCGCGACTCTCCGGCGGGCTGCGGTAGCACCCGGCCCGGCTCACCCTGGCGCCGCCTTGCCAGCGGTGAGCCGCGCCTCCAGCCGCTCCAGCACCGCGTGCTCCGCCCGTGCCCGCTCCGCCAGGGGCGCGAAGAGCAGCCGCGAGCGCAGGCCCATGCCTTCGGTCAGCTCGAATTTGCGCAGGTCCTCCGGCAGCGCGAGCAGCACCTCGCCCAACGGACGCACCCGGTGCAACTGGTAGGAGCCCGCGGCCTCCAGGGCCCGCACCACGTCGGCCTCGGGTTCCGCGCGGGCCAGGGCCTCGCGGGCCTTCGCCTCGTATCGAAGCCCTGATTCCACCCGCTCCTCCAGGTCCGCGAGCACTGCGGCCGAGGTGCGCTGGGCCTCCCTCAAGAGCCGCAGCGGATCCAACGCCCGCTCCACCCGGCGCCGCACCGCCGGAGACGGAGCCCGCGCGCGCCCCTCCACCCGGGACAGCACCGCGTCGCGGTAGCTCGCCGCGAAGCAGACCACGAACAGCGCTTCCTCCAACGGCGCCCGTTCGCGCGCGGCCAATCCCTCCGACAGCGAACCCAATCCCTCTCCAGTGAGCACGTACCGGCGCCCCCGGGGCAGCCCCTTCACCGCCGCGCCCGTGCTGGCCTCCGCGTGGCCGCCGCGCACCAGTCGCTCCAGCGTGCGCCGCACCTGCGTGAGGTCGATGTCCTGCGAGGGCCGGGTGACGTCGTGCTCCACCCAGTTGGTGAACAGCAGGAAGAAGAAGCGCACGTCCGACACGCGAAACCCGCCCGCCCGTGCTCCGGCCCCATGCGCCGCGAGCAGCGCCGCCTGCACAAAGGTCGCCTGCGTATCGATGTAGCCCAACCGCGCCGTCAGCGTGCTGTTCCGAGCCATGCCCCGCAGGATGCCAGCACCCGTCGCCGCCGTCGTCATCCTCGCAGGTGACAGTGTCTGCTCGCGTGGAAGCCATGAATCCCAGGCCCCTGCGTTTGAGGAATGAACTCACGGTCCCGGAGGACCTTCATGCTGCCCTGGCTCTTCGCCATCGCCGTCGGCTGCTTTCTCATCGAACAGTGCTTCCGCGGCTGGAAGCTGCCCCGCGTGCGCGGCTGGCACCTGCGCGTGGTGATCATCAACCTGGCGCAGGTAGGCGTGGTGGTGCTGGCCGGCTACACCTGGGAGAAGTGGCTCTCCGCCTTCTCGCTCTTCCATCTGTCCCGGCATGTGGGGCCGGTGGCGGGTGGGGTGCTGGCGTACCTGGTGGCCACGTTCGTCTTCTACTGGTGGCATCGCGCCCGGCATGAGAGCGACGTGCTCTGGCGGCTGTTCCATCAAATCCATCACAGCCCCCAGCGGCTGGAGGTCATCACCAGCTTCTACAAGCACCCGCTGGAGATGATGGCCAACAGCATCATCGGCGGACTGCTCGTCTACACGGTGCTGGGCTTGAGCCCGGCGGCGGGCGCCATCTACACGGCCTGCTGCGCGCTGGGCGAATACTTCTACCACACCAATATCCGCACCCCGAGGTGGGTGGGCTGGTTCTTCCAGCGACCGGAGATGCACCGGGTGCATCACGAGCACGGCAAGCACCGCGACAACTACGGCGACCTGCCGCTGTGGGACATGCTGTTCGGCACCTACTCGAACCCCGCCACCTGGGACGCCACCTGCGGCTTCGATGACGCCCGCGAGCAGCGGCTGGGGGACATGCTCGTCTTCCAGGACGTGCACCGCTCCTGAGCGGTGGCACACTGGCGCCCCCCGCTTCATTCGTGAGGTTGCGCCATGGCCAGCTCGCGTCGGCAGTTCCTGACCCACACCGTGATTGGACTCGCGAGCACCACCGTCTCCGCCGCCCCGGACGCGGGCACGTCCGCGCCGGCCGGCGCACCGCCCACCTTCGGCGCCGGTCCCACCGTGGGGCCGGAGGTCAGCCCCACCACCTTCGCGGAAGCGGAGAAGCTGATGCAGGTCCAGCTCACGCCCGCCGAGCGCACCCAGGCCGCCGGCAACTGGCGCGTGTCCATGGCCCCGCTGCATGAGCGTCGCACCGGACCCCGCAAGCTCGCGCTGGAGCCCTCGCTGGCGCCCGCCTCGCAGTGGAACCCCACGCTGCCGGGGCAAAGGGAGGTACGCCCCGCGCCGGCCCGCTTCGTCCGGAGTCGCGACGCGAAGACGCCCCTGCCCACGAAGGACGAGGACATCGCCTTCGCGCCGCTCACGCAGTTGTCCCGCTGGGTGGAGTCGCGCGCCATCACGTCCGAGCGCCTCACCCAGCTCTACCTGGAGCGCCTGAAGCGCTACGACCCGAAGCTCCAGTGCGTCATCACCCTGACGCCGGAGCTGGCGCTCGCCCAGGCCCGTCAGGCGGACAAGGACATCGCGGCGGGCCGGTACAAGGGCCCGCTGCACGGCATCCCCTGGGGGGCCAAGGACCTGGTGGACACCGCGGGCATCCGCACCACCTACGGCGCCGAACCCTTCCGCGACCGCGTCCCCACGACGGACGCCACGGCGGTGGACCGGCTGCACAAGGCGGGCGCCGTGCTGGTGGCGAAGCTCAGCCTGGGCGCGCTGGCGCTCAATGACATCTGGTTCGGTGGCGAGACGAAGAACCCGTGGCTGCCGGAAGAGGGCTCCTCGGGCAGCAGCGCGGGACCGGGCGCGGCGACGGCGGCGGGGCTCGTGGGCTTCTCCCTGGGCAGTGAGACGGGCGGCAGCATCGTGTCGCCCTCCATGCGCTGTGGCATCACGGGCTTGAGGCCCACCTTCGGCCGAGTGCCGCGCACCGGCGCGATGACGCTGTGCTGGTCGCTGGACAAGCTGGGGCCCATGACGCGCGGGGTGGAGGATTCGCTCCTGGTGCTCGCGGCGCTCAACGGTCCGGACGCGGGCGACGTGGCGACCGTGCACGCGAAGCTCGACTTCGACGCGAACGCGGGCGTGAAGGGCCTGCGCGTGGGCTACGTGCCCGCGTGGATGAAGGAGAGCCCCGCCACCGACGTGGACCGCGCGGCGCTGGAGGCACTGAAGGGTCTGGGGATGACCCCGGTGGAGGTGGGCTTCCCCGACTGGCCGTACTCCGCCCTCAACGTCATCCTCTTCGCGGAGGCCGCCGCCGCCTTTGAAGAGCTCACGCTCAGCCACGGCGTGGACGCGCTGAAGATGCAGGTGCCCGACGCGTGGCCCAACCTCTTCCGCCAGTCGCGCTTCCTGTCCGCGGTGGACTTCGTGCAGGCGGACCGGCTGCGCCGCAAGGTGGCCCAGGAGATGGCCCGAGTGATGTCGCAAGTGGACGTGCTGCTCGTGCCCTCCCTGCGCGATGAAGCTCTCACCATCTCCAACCACACGGGCCACCCGTCCCTCACGCTGCGCACCGGCTTCGTGGAGGTGTCCAAGGCCCGCAGCGACTGGGCCCCGGACCCGAAGCGCCCCGTGCCCACCTTCGCCACCCCGCGCCGGGTCCCCCACGGCGTGACGCTCATCGGCCAGCTCTTCGAGGAAGGCACCCTGGGTCGCGTGGGCATCGTCCTGGAGCGAGCGTCCGGCGTCGCGAAGGAGCGCCCGTCCGGTTTCTAGGCCCACGCCGATTCATTTGACAGGTCAGTCCAGAATCCTTAGGTAACACCCATGGCGCGCACGAAAGAGTTCGACCGCGATGAGGCCGTCCGGCGGGCCATGGCCGTGTTCTGGGAGCAGGGCTACGAGGCCTCCTCCACGGAGGACCTGCTGCGCGCCATGGGCATCGGGCGACAGAGCATGTACGACACCTTCGGGGACAAGCACGGCCTCTACCTGGAGGCCGTGCGGCTCTATCAGGCGGAGTACGGCGCCAACCTGATGGAGTGCCTGCACTCCAAGGCTTCGCCCCTGGGCTCCATCCGGGAGTTCCTCCTCACCATCCCCAATGGCAGCCCCAAGGACCGCGCTCGGGGTTGCTTCTCCGTGAACGCGACCACGGAGATGGCGCACTCGGATCCGGAGGTCGCCGCGATGCTCAAGGCAAACGTCGGTCCGGAGGTGATGACGCGCGCCGTGCGCGAGGCCCAGCAGAAGGGGGAGCTCAACCCCCACCTGGATGCGCGCATCACCGCGAACTTCCTGCTCGCCACCACCGCGGGCCTGCGCGTGAGCGCCAAGGCGGGGCTTCCCCCCGCGGCCCTCCGCGACATCGTGGACTTCACCATCGCGGGCCTCAAGGCCCGGTAGCCCCCGCCTGTGTTCGTCGAAGACCCGGGTGCCGTCTTCGCATGCCTGTATCTGGATTATTCAGTCAAAAATAGCCGCAAAGGGAGTCCACGCCATGTCGATGCAGAACTACTACCTGTTGGGCCGTTCGGGACTGCGGGTCAGCCCCCTCTCGCTGGGCACGATGACGTTTGGAAAGGACGGGCCCTATGGCGGCGTCTGGGGCTCGACGGATGAAGTCTCCCGGGCGCTGTTCGACCGGTACCTGGACGCGGGCGGCAACTTCATCGACACCGCCGACCTCTACACCTACGGCACCGCGGAGACGCTGCTTGGGAAGTTCATCGCGGAGCGGGGCGGGCGGGACCGCATCGTGCTGACGAGCAAGTACAGCTACAACAGCACCACCCCGGGGGACCCCAACGCTGGGGGCAACGGCCGCAAGAACATGGTGCGCGCGGTGGACGCGTCGCTGCGCCGGCTGCGCACCGACTACATCGACCTGTACCTGCTGCACACCTGGGACCGCATCACCCCGGCCGAGGAGGTCGTCCGCACGTTCGACGACCTCGTGCGGGCCGGGAAGATCCGCTACGCGGGCCTGTCCGACGTGCCGGCCTGGTACGCGGCGCGCGCGCAGACCTGGGCGGAGGCCCACGCGCTGACGCCGCTCATCAACCTCCAACTCCAGTACTCGCTCATTGAGCGGACCCTGGAGCCGGAGTTCACGCCGCTGGCGCAGACGCTGGGCATGGGCATCACCGCCTGGAGTCCCCTGGGCATGGGCTTGCTGTCGGGCAAGTACAAACCCAGTGAAGGCCGCCTCCAGGGCGAAGGCCGGCTCACGTCGGCGGTGGGTGGCGACAAGATGGGCCTGTTCACCGAGCGCAACTGGGCCGTGGTCGCCACGCTGGAGAAGGTGGCGAAGGAGCTGGGCCGGGAGATGTCCCAGGTGGCGCTCAACTGGGTCGCGACGCAGCCCGCGGTGGGCTCGGTCATCATTGGCGCCAGCTCCGTGAAGCAGCTCGACGGCAACCTCGCCGCGCTCGACTTCACCCTGCCTCCCGAACTGCGGCGGCAACTGGATGCGGTCAGCACGCCGTCGTCCGTCCCGTTCCCCCACTCCATGTTCGCCATCCCCCACCAGTTCGACCTGCAAGGCCGGGCCGCGGTGGGGGACAAGCCCGCGGGCTACACGTCCCCGGTCTTCGCGGGCCCACCCGCCACGGTCGCCTAGCGCACGTCCGTCCCCTCCGGCAGGGCGGGGGGGACTGCCGGACGGCGTCCGCGGGGCCACTGTGTTTCGGTTCCGCGCACCGCCACCTTCCGCGCCAGTCATGGTCCGGGGGGTGGTATGTCTTTGACACGGTCGGGAGTGAAGTTGTGGTGGATGCTGGCGCTGCTGGTGGCGCCCGGTGCCCATGCCTTCAATGACGCGGACGCGGTGCGGGTGTTGACCTTCGCCCGCGCGCAGTTGAGCGACACCACGGCGGAGATGCCGAGCGTGAACCGCTCCCCCAAGTCCTCGCTGTCCAACGGGACGTGGACGACGGTGGCCAACACCGACCGCATCGCGTGGACCCAGGGCTTCTTCCCCGGGAGCATGTGGTTCATGTACCAGGTCGGGAGCGAGCCCTACTGGAGGGACCGCGCGGACATGTGGACGCGGCCCCTGGAGGTCCAGAAGACGAACACGGAGACCCACGACCTGGGCTTCAAGATGTACCTGAGCTACGGCAATGCCTGGCGGCTTACGGGCAACACGTACTACCGCGACGTGCTGCTCACCTCCGCCGGGTCCCTGGCCACGCGCTACAACAGCACCATTGGCATCATCGACTGTTGTGATTGGAACTCGGCCTGGCAGGTCCCGCTCGTCACCGACACGATGATGGACATCGAACTGCTGCTCTGGGGCGCGCAGAACGGCGGCCCGGCCGTGTGGCGCACCATGGCCGTGAACCACGCGCTCAAGACGCTCGCGGACGCGGTGCGCCCGGACGGCAGCTCGTACCACTACGTGGACTACGCCACCAACGGCACCATCCGTTCGCGCGGCACGTTCCAGGGCTACTCCAGCACGTCCACCTGGGCGCGCGGTCAGGCGTGGCTCATCTACGGCTACACCATGGTGTACCGCTACACGCAGGACGCGCGCTTCCTCACGGCCGCGCGCCGGGTGACGGACTACTACCTGGCGAACCTGCCCGCGGACGGCGTGCCCAACTGGGATTTCAACGCGCCCAGCCAGTACAAGGACTCCTCCGCCGCGGCGGCGGTCGCGTCAGCCCTGCTGGAGCTGAGCGGCCTGGAGACGGACGCCACCCGGCGCACGCGCTACCGCACCGCCGCGCTGGCGATGCTGGACTCGCTGGCGTCGCCCGCCTACCTCGCGCAGGGCACCAACAGCCCGGGCCTGCTGCTGCACGGCGTGGGCAATCTGCCCGCGAACCAGGAAATCAACGTCAGCCTCATCTACGGCGACTACTACTTCCTGGAGGCGATCCTGCGCTTCAACCCGCGCCCGAACTATCCCTGGTACTCGAAGCTGATGCTCCCCCGCAGCCAGCACCTGCTGGGCACCACCAACACGGGCATCCGCAACGTGGAGTTCGACCTCACACCCCTGGCCGCCAACCTCAACGGCGGCGTCGTGGGCTGGACGGACAGCTCCACGGAGGTCACGGCCTTCAACCGGCTGAACATGGCGGTGCGGATGAGCGAGGACGGCATCTTCCAGGTGCGCAACGGCGCGACCTACTCGTGGATCCGCCGGGTGCCATACGTGAACGGCCAGACGTACCACTTCCGCATGAACGTGGACCTGAACGCCCGGCGCTACACCGTCTGGGTGACGCCGCCAGGAGCCGCGGAGATACTGCTCGTGGACCGCGTCGCCTTCCGCTCGGACGGGCCGGCCATCAACGACCTGGGCCGCGCCGCGGTCATCTCCACCGTGGTGGACAGCGACTTCCGAGTGACCAGCCACCGCGTCTACGCGCCCGGTCAGGCTGGCAACGTGGCGCTCGCGCCGCAAGCCCCGCTGCCCGAAGCCACGTGGCGGCAACTGGATGCCCCCGAGCCGGCCTCGGCCAGGCCCGGTGCGTCCGAACGCTGACGTGATTGCGTCGCCTGGCGGCCTGCTCATCATCCGGAGCAGGCCGCCAGGGGTGCGTCGGGGCCCGGGAGCGGTTACATCCCCCTGGCGATGAACCTGGACCTCTTCCCTCCGGAGCCTCCCGCCGCACGTCCCTCCGGCCCCGGGCCGCTGGACCGGCTGCTCAAGGTGTCGCGCATCTACCTGGAGCCGGCGGTGGAGGAGCACGCGCGCGGGCGGGAAATCCTGGCGCGCTTCCCGGACGCGGAGCGCGTGGAGGTGGCCTCCCACCAGAGCATCCCCGGTCTGTTCGGCAACGCCGGCAACGTGGAGGCGTGGAACCGCATCAAGGGCAGCACGCTGGTGCTGGGCGTGAAGAAGACGCTGTCCTTCATCGCCAACGATCGGAGCTCGGACTTCATCGCGCCTTCGACGGCGAACGGGTGCGTGATGGCGTGCGCGTACTGCTACGTCCCCCGCAACAAGGGCTATGCGAATCCCGTCACCGTGTTCGTGAACATCGACGGCATCGCGGCGGCCATCCGTCGACACGCGCACAAGCGGGGGCCCAAGCTGGTGCCCAACACCGTGGATCCGCGCGATTGGGTCTACGACATCGGCTGCAACAGCGATTGCTCCGTGGACGCCGCCATCAGCGACAACGTGAAGGAGCTGGTGCGGCTGTTCACCACGTTGCCCAACGCCAAGGGCAGCTTCGCCACCAAGTGGGTCAACCGCGAGCTGCTCACCTACGCGCCCAAGGGCAGGACGCGCGTGCGCTTCAGCCTGATGCCCCACGCGCAGGCGAAGCTGCTGGACGTGCGCACCAGCCCCATCGCGGAGCGCATCGCCGCCATCGACGACTTCCTGGCCGCCGGCTACGAGGTGCACCTCAACTTCTCACCCGTGGTCCTCCAGGAGGGCTGGCAGGACGCCTATGTGGAGTTGTTCCAGCAGGTGGATGCCGGCATCGGGAAGGCGGCGAAGGCGCAGCTCGCGTGTGAAATCATCTTCCTCACGCACAACGCCGGCCTGCATGAGGTGAACCTGCGCTGGCACCCGAAGGCGGAGGCGGTGCTGTGGACCCCGGAGACGCAGGAGACCAAGGTGTCCCAGGGCGGCGGCGTCAACGTGCGCTACCGCACCGGCTTCAAGGGGCGCCACGTGGCGGAGTTCCAGGCGCTGCTCGCCCGGCACCTGCCGTACTGCCGCGTGCGGTACGCCTTCTAGGCCACCCGGGGGCTCGCGCCACGTCCCTGGAGTGCGGGGGACTGGAGGCGACGTCCTGGCCCTCGACCCTCAGGTGTCGAAGCGGAAGTCGGTGCCACTGGCGGAAGGCCGCTTCGCGAACTGCTGACAGAAGCGGTTCAGCGTTTGATAGGGGGCCGTGGGCAAGACGTCCCGGAACTCCAGATGGGTCACGAGGCAGAAGAGCGTGACCTCCAGGTAGCTCAGGTCCCGCTCAGGCGGCAGGGTGGCGAGCGCCGCGCTCGCGTTCTCCTCCAACCACGCCATCATGTTGAGCAGGGATTCGCGCAGCTTGAGCGCATGGGGCGTGCCCTCACCGGCGCCGGCCATCTTCTCCATGACCAGCGTCACCTCCGTCGCCATGGCTTGCAGGGTGAGTTCCTGCATGTTCGCCAGCAGGGGCACGTCCAGGGCCTCCGGCCACACCACTCGGGGCCTGGGATTCGACTGCCGCCATAGCTCACGGGAGGCATTGAGCGCGCCGAACCAGACGCCTCGGGAGGTCTTCAGGACGGGAATCCGGAGCGCGGGGTTGCCGCCATAGTCCGCCGGGTCCTTGGACAGGAGGTCTCGCACCGCCTGGAAGGAATGGTCGACGTGCAGCTCCGCCGCGAAGAGCCGGGCAATGCGCGTGAAGTGCGAGCTTGAACGGCCGATGATGACGGGCTTGTCGAGCGTGGACATGGGGGTCCTCCGAGCGGAATCGCATGGCAGACTACCGCACCACGGGTCGGCGAAATTCGAATCCGTCGTACTGCCTGTCAGGGTAGGGCCAGTTCCACCGTGACTCCTCCCGCGGGAATCTACCTGCGAGGGGGCATAAGGCAGACTGCCGCGCCGCCACGCGCATCCGAGGGGGAATCCATCATGGAACGGTTCGGGGAACCGGGCTCGACAGCCCGGCGTCAGCGATTGCACTTCATCAAACAGGCGCGCTCGTGGTGCGCGCTCCTTCTGGCCATCACGGTCAGTGCCTGCGGCGGAAGCTCGACTTCCACCGACACCGTGGCGTCCATCGTCATCAACGGTGCTCCCGCCGAAGCCATCCTCATCGGGGAGGGCGTGCAGCTCACCGCCACGCCGAAGGACGCGGCCGGTGCCACGGTGGACAGGCCCGTGGCCTGGGTTTCCAGCAACAAGGCCGTCGCGGAGGTGAGCGCCCAGGGACGGGTCCTCGCTGTGAGCGTGGGCGAGGCGGCCATCTCCGCCACGAGCGAACGCGCCACCACCACCGTCATGATCCGGGTGTCGAACCCAACGGAACCCGCGGACACAGTGGCGGCTGTCCTCATCAGCGGTGCGCCCATTGAGCCCATTGTCACCGGAGAAAGCGTGCAGCTCACCGCCACGGCGAAGGATGCAGCCGGCGCCACGCTGGACCGGCCGGTGACCTGGAGCTCCAGTAACAGCGAGATCGCCGAGGTGAGCGCCCAGGGCCTGGTGCGGGCCGTGAGTGCGGGTGAGGCGTCCATCTCCGCCACGAGCGAGCGCCATACCGCCACGGTCGCGGTGCGGGTGAAGGTGCCGCAGGTCGCTTCCGTGACGCTTGAGGGCGTGCCCACCGGACCGGTGCGAACCGGCACGACGGTGCGACTCTCCGCCATCCCGAGGGATGCCCAGGGCGCTCCGCTCGCTGACCGCGTCGTCACCTGGAGCTCGGGTGACACGACCCGGGCTCAGGTGGATGCCACCGGCCTGGTGACGGCGCTGAAGGCGGGCCAGGTGCACATCACCGCGACCAGCGAGACGAAGAGCGCGTCCGCGACCCTGATGCTCGAGTCTCCTGACATCGCCTCGGTCGCGGTTCTGGCTGACTCCCCCGGGCTCTACGTCGGCCAGGAAGTCCAGCTCCAGGCAGTCCTGAAGGACGCCAGCGGTCGCGTGGTGACGGGTCGTGTGGTGACCTGGACGAGCTCGGATGCCTCCCTGGCGGTGATTGACGCGAATGGCAAGGTCCTGGGCGTGGGCTTGGGCGCGGTGACCGTGACCGCCACCAGTGAGGGCACCTCCGGCACGGCATCTCTGCGCGTGCTCCCCAGGCCCACGGCCTCATGGACCCAGACGGCCGACTGGGCCACGTTCCAGGGGACTGGCCGGCACACCGGCGCGGTGGAGGCGACGTTGGATCCGCCGGCCTTCCGTTCGCTCTGGTCGCGCCAACTGGTCCTGGGGGGCGGTGGGCTGAATCCAGTCACCGAGGGCGACGGCGTCGTCTTCGCCTCCAACCCGAGCGGCTACAGCACGAATGGCCAGCAGCTCTTCGCCCTCCAGGCCCGCACGGGCACGCCGCTGTGGACCTTCAGCTTCAACAACATCGCCTCGGTCCATCCGCCCGCCTACAGCGACGGGTCGGTCTACCTCACCACGGGAGGACACGGAGACTCGTTCCTCTACGCGTTCGATGCCGCCACCGGCGACGTCCGGTTCCGCAGCGCGTACGGCAATCAATGGTCCAGCTACTACGCCCCCGTCGTCCTGGACGGGACCGTGTTCATGGCCGGCGGCTATTATGGAGGCATGTATGGCTTCAACGCCTCCAGCGGGGAGCACCAATGGTTCCTGGAGACCAACCAGTACGATGCGTGGACGCCCGCGGTGGAGGGCAACCAGGTGTTCGCCTACACCGGCAGCTACCAGCCGAAGTTGCAGGTGGTGGATGCCCTCAAGGGCACCGTCACCTATGAGATCGCCGACCCCGGCTTCCAGTGGAACGGCTGGAGCATGAACACGGCGCCGGTGTTGGGCAGCGCCCAGAACGTCCTCGCCATCCAGGGCAAGCGGTTGCTGTCCTTCGACCTGCGGAACAAGCAGGTGGGATGGACCCGGACGGCCACGTTCACGGGGACGGTCACCGTCGCGGAAGGGGTGTTGTATGTGTTCAACAACCGGCAGGTGGAAGCCCGGTCAGAGGCGGATGGTGCCCTGCTGTGGACCTGGATTCCGCCGGAGGGCGAGCCCCGGGGCACGACCGTCGTGACGGACAACCTGCTCTTCGTCAGCACGGCCTCGAACACGTACGCGGTGGACCTCGCCGCCCGGGTGCAGACGTGGAAGTACCCTGCCGGCGGCCGCCTCGCGCTGGGCAAGGACGGCATCCTGTTCATCGCGCAGGAGAACGGCGTCCTGGCCGCCATCGCGGTGAAGTAGGAGGCGCGGGTGCGGGGCTTTCTCAGGGATTAGACTCCTGCCATGAATTTCATCCCGGACGAGAAGCCGTCTCCCACCCAGCAGCTCCATGCGGCAATCACTGGCTACTGGCGCACCCAGGTCATTGGCACCGTGGCCCGTCTGGGAATCGCGGACCTGCTCGCGACAGGAGCCCGCGAGAGTGATTCGCTGGCGGCCGAACTCGGCGTCCACCCGGGCGCCTTGTTCCGGCTGCTGCGGGGCGGCATCTCCGCCGGCATCCTCGAGGCTGTCTCCGAGCGGACCTTCGCCCTGACAGCGATGGGCGAAGGGCTTCGCTCGAAGGTCCCCGGCTCGCTGAGGGAGATGGCCATCACCCAGAGCGCCCCAGCGCACTGGTTGCCCTGGGGGCTGCTTCCCGAGGCGGTTCGCACCGGAAGGTCCCCGGTACAAGCCGCCCTCGGCTCCGACATCTGGGGACACTTCGCCCGGCATCCCGAGGAGGCGGAGCACTTCGCCCAGGCCATGGGCAACCTGTCCGGCCTGGTGGCTAGTGAAGTGACGCACCACATCGACTTCGCCCCCTTCGCCCGCGTGGCGGACATTGGAGGAAGTCACGGCGACCTGCTCGCGCAGGTGCTGCGCGCCCATCCCTCCTGCCGGGGCATCCTCTTCGACCTGCCCCAGGTCGCCGAAGGCGCGAAGACGGTGCTGGAGTCGCGAGGCCTCGCCAGCCGCGTGGACGTGGTGGCCGGGAGCTTCTTCGAGCCCGGCATGCCCTCCGCCGAAGCCTACCTGCTCAAACACATCCTCCATGACTGGGAGGATGACCCGTCGCTCACCCTCCTGCGTCGGCTCCATGAGGCCGCCCCCTCCGGGGCCCGGCTCTTCGTGGTGGAGCTGGTGATTCCGGACAACCGGAATCCAGACCCGACCCACCTCATCGACCTCAACATGTTGGTGGTCGCCGACGGGCGCGAGCGCACCACGGACGAGTTCCGCGCGCTGCTCGCCGCGACCTCCTGGAAGGTGGAGCGCATCATCCCCACCCGGAGCGGGGTCAGCATCATCGAAGCGGTGAAGGCCTGAGCGGCGGTGATGTCCTAGCCTCGGCCTCCAGGCAATTGCTCGAGGACGTAGCCGTGGTGGCGCACGGATTCATCGACGCGCTCGTCCAGGATGCAGAGCACGTACACCGGCCGGTTGGTTACGCGCGCCGTCGCGAGGAAGTCGTAGCTGACCGCCCCTTCGAGCGGCACGTACAGCCGCTTCGCCACCGAACCCGATGGCGTCTCGAGCTTCAGCAGGACCCACGCCTGGTTGCGGGTGTTCCACGGCAGGCCGCAGTCCGTGATGACGGCCGTATGGCGTTGCCCCTCGCGACGGACGCGCGCGTACTTCTCCGCATCACCCGCGCTGGCAGCGAATACCAGTGCGAAGAAGACCAGGAGGATCGTGAGGAAAAGGATTGCCAGGGCCACCACCAGCATCAAGGCAGTCTACACGAGGCTCACCTGAGTGCCCTGCCCTGAAATCCCTGTTTGGCTGTCGTAGGGTTCGCGCCCATGACAATGGCATTGGGGGTGTCGCTGCTGCTGTTCACGGCGGCGCCCGAGGCGAAGGTGCCCGTGACGCCGAAGCAGCAGGCGGCGGTGGACGCGGCCCTGATGCAGGTGAAGACCGGCGATGAGAAGACGCGCAAGCGCGCCTACGCGGCCTTGTGGAAGCTGGGCGTGCGCGTGCCGTTGCCGGAGTTCGTTCCGTTCGCTCGCAACAACGCGGCCCCGCCGGAGCCCGCGACGCGTCCGGTGCCCTTGCAGGGGCCGGGCGCCCTGGCGTGTTCCACGCCCCTCTGGGCGAAGCAGGAGCTGCTGCACGACGAATCCAACGACGGTAGCTCCACGGAGGCGCGGGGCGTGAAGTTCGCGCGGAGCGAGCAGGCCCTGGCCGAGTCCGAAGATTTCCTGGAGTCGGTCGTGGATGCGCCAGCGGCCCCCAGCTCAGGTCCCTTCATCGTGACGTTCCTGCGGCTCGAGCGCATGGGGATGCGTTGTACGGCAGGGGAGGGCGCCCCTGTGACCACGGGGATGGGGCTGGGCCTGACCTCTCATCCGGCGGGCCGCGCCCTCCTGCGGCGCTGCTGCAAGGGAGATGCGAAATGCCTCACACAATCGACCCGGGAGGAGAGCTGCTTCTCCGACGTGTTGTCCGCCGCGTCCGGGGCGAGGGAGAAGTACGAATCCCAGGCCCCGAAGCTTTACGAGGAGCGACTCATGGACTGTCTTCCGGCCGGGGACCGGGTGAAGTCGCGGCTCCAGGATGAAGCCACGGATACGCCCCGGAGCCGGCGCGCTCACGCCTGCGCGCTGAAGATCGGCCGCGAATCCCTGGCGCGTGGCACCGCCCGGTGGGACCTGGAGGCGGCCATCTGGATCCAGGCCTCCTCCGCGGCCTGCGCGGCGGGCAATGTAAGGACCTCCTGCACGCCCATCGTCGTGGACCCGTGCCGGGGCCGCGTGGGCTACCACTGCTCGGACGAGAGCATCCGCGAACTCCAGGTGCCCCATGACGGTGTTCAAGGTGGCTGATGCCGCAGCTCCAGGGGCCCGCCCGCTCACTCCGTCCGCTTGCGGCGCCGTGACATGATACGGCTCAGGGCCACCTCGGTGATGCCGAGGTAGGCCGCCACGTCGCGCTGGGGAATCCTTCCCTTCAGGTGGGGATGCTCCTCCCAGAACTTCACGAGGCGCTCCTCCGCGGACAGCTCCAGGAACTCCTGCTCACGGCGCTCCTTGAGGACGAAGTGCTGCTCCGCCACCCGGCGCGCCAGCCGCTCCCAGCACACGTGGCCCCGCTCCAGCTTCTGGAAGTCCTGCGTCTGGAACACCAGCACGTGGCTCGGCTCGAGCGCTTCAATCGCTGTCATCGACGGCAGCCGTTGCAACATCTCCGCATAGGCTCCAATCAGCTCTCCCTCGGCGCGGAAGGCCTTGATGGACTCGACCCCGCGTGGCGACACGCGCACGCCCCGGAAGACACCCTGAAGCACCACGGCGAACCGGTCCGCCGCGTCCCCCGGACGCATGAAGAGCTCCCGCTTCGCGAGCGACTGCTCCTTCGCCACGGCTTCGGCCTTCGCCCACTCCTCGGGAGGGAGCGGGACCAGGGTGGCGAGGCGCTCGAAGAGCTTCGGGAATCTCACGTCGCGGGGACCTGGGCTTGACCTGGGTTAAGGCGGAGGCGGCTGTGGGAAACATATACCGGGGGCATGTCCCTCAACGTCTATGCGGTGGCCACGCCCTTCGTCATCGCCCTGGCCCTGGCGGAGTTCGCCTGGTGCGTGGCGCGGCGCAACGGCTACTACAGCTTCCAGGACTCCATCGCGAGCATGGGCACGGCGGTGATGAACCAGTGCGTCAACGTCGCGGTGGCCCTGATGGTGCTGCCCCTCTTCACGCAGCTTGGCCAGTACGCACCGTGGCGGCTCGACGCTTCGTCGCCGCTGTCGCTGGTGGCGCTCTTCCTGGGCGTCGACTTCCTCTTCTACTGGTTCCACCGCTTCGGGCATCGCACCAACATCGGCTGGGCGGCCCACTCGCCGCACCACTCCACCGAGGAGCTCAACTACGCGGTGGCCTTGCGCGCGAGCGTGACGCAGCGCCTCTTCTCGTTCCTCTTCTACTGGCCACTGGTGCTGGTGGGCTTCCCGCCGGAGGCGGTGCTGGCGATGGTGGCCTTCCACCTCGTGCTCCAGTTCATCCCCCATACGCGGGTCATCCCCAAGCTCCCCCGGTGGGTGGAGTCGTGGCTGAACACACCGTCGCACCACCGCGTGCATCACGCGCGCAACGACGCCTACATCGACAAGAACTACGCGGGCTTCCTCATCATCTGGGACCGGATGTTCGGCACCTACGCGGAGGAGACCGAGGAGTGCTCCTACGGCCTGACCACCCCGGCGAACACCTGGGACCCGACGGCCATCAACTTCCAGGGGTGGGCCCGGCTCGTCGCGGACGCCATCGCCACGAAGAGCCAGTGGGACCGGCTGCGCCTCTGGGTGATGCCCACGGGCTGGCGGCCCGCGGACCTTCCTCCGCGCGTGTTGGGGTACTGGAAGCAGGAGGGCGCGGAGGTGAAGTACCACTCCCAGGAGCTGTCCGGCGTCCGTGGCTACCTCGTCTTCCAATTGTTCGCGTCGATGCCGTTCATGCTCCTGGTGAGCCACCATGCCTCACCGCTGTCGGGCTGGCAGAAGGTCGCGTTGAGCCTGCTGCTCTGGGCGATGGCGACCGCCTGGAGCGGGATGCTGGAGTCGAAACGGTGGAGCGAACCGCTGGAACTCGCACGTTTGCTCGCCATGGGCGTGGGGGTGACGCTGTGGCTGGTAGGGGCCAGCGCGCCCCCGGCGTGGAGCGCTCTCACGGCGTCGTGGCTGATGGTCTCGCTGGTGTGGCTGCGGGTGGCGCGCGGTGGCGCTGGCCGGAAGTCCCAGACGACTGCCTTCCCAGGCTGAGAAGAGCGCTTGCCCGCTCCCCGGATGAACTGGAGCGGGCAGGGCGGCGATTGCGAGCGGCAATGCCTCTCGCGAAGCCCGGCGCCTGATTCCGCTACGACCGCTCCGTTCAGGCGCGCTGGAACGAGCCGGTCCGCACCTCGCCCTCGCGGACGTAGCGGGTGATCAGCACGCCGGTGGACGAGGTCTTCGACTCTTCGAGCCGGAACGCCGACGCCTGCGCGTGCTCGTCGAACAGGCGTTTGCCGCGGCCGAGCAGGACCGGGTACACGAGCAGGCGCAGCTCGTCGACCAGATCCGTGGCCAGCAGTTGGCGCACCAGGTCGCTGCTTCCCTGGGTCAGCAGGTCGGGGCCGTCGCCGCGCTTGAGCTCACGCACCGTGGCGGCGATGTCCGGACCCAGGGCGCGGCTGTTCTGCCACGCGAGCGTTTCCGGATGGTGGGTGGCGACGTGCTTGGCGACGCCGTTGAACAGGTCGGCGATGCCCTGGTTCCACGAACCCTTCGGGATGTGGGGCCAGTACGCGGCGAAGATGTCGTAGGTGCGGCGACCGAGCACCAGCTCGAACGGGCGCGAGAACACCCCGCCCATCGCTTCGCCAGACCCGTCGGCATAGGGGACGATCCAGCCACCGTGGGCGAAGCCGCCGCTGGGGTCCTCCTCCGGGCCGCCGGGCGCCTGCACGACGCCGTCGAGGCTGATGAACGCGGCAACAATGAGCTTTCTCATATCGGAGTTCCTTTGTGGGTCGACGTGTCTGCCTGTCCTCCCCAACGAACGGCGGCCCGGAGGATCGACACGGCTCCGCAAAAAGGGTCCGGAGTCTAACGGGGTCAGGTTCACTTCCCGACAGGCCAATGCGTGCGAAGCGCAGAGGAACCCCGACCGTGGCTCTCCCGCGCTTCGTTGAGGTCGCTGGACTTCACGGCCTGCCAAAGGCGTGATTCGAACGTCCATGCCGATCCTGCCGAAAGAGCGAGACCCCAGGCTGATCACGATTCGTCGTGGCGGGAGCCTGACCGACGAGGACCACCACCTGCTCGCGGAGTGGGCCGCCCTCTGCGCGGAGCACGTCCTGCCCTTCTTCGAGACCGCGTGCCCCGAGGACGCGCGCCCCCGTGACGCCATCGCCGTGGGACGGGCGTGGATCCGGGGCGAGGTGCGGATGCGTGACGCCCACCGGACCGCGTTCGTGGCCAACGCCGCGGCTCGTGGGTTGCCTGACCCGGCCAGGTTCGCGGCTCTCGCGGCAGGACAGGCGGTGGCTGTCGCCCACGTCGCCGCGCACTATCTGGGTGCGGCGGCGTACGCCATCCGAGCTGCCGTCGCGTCGGTCGCCGTGGGTGACGCGGAGGGGGCCCGTCTGAAGGAACTCGGATGGCAGCAGGAACGGATCCCCGCCACCCTCCGTGAGCAGGTCCTCGAAGACCAGCGGGCGCGGAACGACATCTGCTGGGGCGTCTTCACCTTGAGGCTCAAGCGCTCCGCGACGCGATGAGCGCGAGGTTGCGCGGAGACAGGCGCGGATCGAAGAGCTGGAGGAGCTCGACCTGGAAGCCCAGCTCCTCCAGGAGAAGCGCGCGATCCAGCAGGAGCACGACCTCCAACGCCCTCGCGAAGCGGTCCCTCAACAGGTGGCAGAGCAAGAGGTCCCGTGTCTCGGCGCGAACGGACACCTCGAAGGCATCCAGCTCGGCGTCCGTCATGCCGACATCGAGGCCCAGGCGCTCCAGACGGTCGCGCGCGTAGAGGGCGAAGCGTCCGGCATAGAGCGTCCGGGGGGCGTCCCCGGCCCTCACGAAGCCGCGCTCGGGAAAGCGCCGTTTCGACAGGAGAGCGAACGCGAAGCGCCACGCGTACACCCGCTTCATCCGCTCGAACTCCACCTCGGTCTTGTCATGCCGTCCCCGCGTCGTCAGCGCCAGGGCATGCGGGGTGAATGGCAGCGGATGCGCGCCCCCGAAGCGGGAGACGGGGTAGTCGCGTGGGGTCTCCAGCTTGTCGTAGCAGCAGCCGATGTTCAGGACGAAGCCCGCCCCCTGGCTCTTGCGGAGCTGCGTGAGGGCGAGCGGCCCGCAGGTGTGCAGACCGATGGAGGCCCGGTCCCGGCCGGAGAAGAGCGGATCAATCCGCGGTTGGGGCCCGTCCTCGACGGAGGCCTGGATGAAACACAGGGTGTCCCCGCTCGGGGAGTGGGTTTTCGTCAGCCACCGCCGGCCCTTGTCCTGCAACGCGGCGTCCCGATCGATGCTGTGGAAGGTCCACCCGAACGTCCGCGCACAGAGGCGGGCGAGATGTCCCATGCCGCCGCCGATATCGACCGCCTGGTGGATGAAGCGCGTTCTGGGCGCGAGCAGAGAGAGCACCCGCCCGAGCTCGTGGGTCTTCTTGGCGCTGAGTCCCTGCGTCTGCGCGACCGTCAGCGCGTGAAGGCCCTCGTGCCAGGGCAGCGCCGTCAGTTCCTGGAGCGCGCCCAGGAGCGCATGCAGGGATGGAGGCGGGACGCCCACGAGCGCCCCCTGGTCCAGCCGCCGCTCGCCTGCTTCATCGAGCGACCGGGCATAGGCCAGCCAGTCCTCGGGAAAAGCGGCGCCGGACCCGGGCCATCCCTGGAGGATGGAGCGGGACCAGAGCGGGGACCAGGGCCGGAGTTGGTGCGTGAGCGCCGCGAGTCGCGCCTGGAAGTCCATGTCGGCGCATCCTATGCGCCGCCGCTCTGTCGGTTGTTGGTGATGAAGGGGCCGAACTCCCAGGGCTTGGAGGCCATTCAGCGGGAGGGGCGCGAGCAACTCTGAAGCACCTGTGACTGCCCACGGCGAGTGTAGTGCTGGCTCCGGCGCGCGGGCCACCCCAGGCCGCGTGGTGTTGAGGCTCAAGCCATCGCCAACAGGCTCAGGCCCCTGCCGCGCCCCTGGTGGGAGGGCGGCCTGGACAGGCGTGTACCCCAAGGGGCTGCGCGGCCTCTGCACCGGCAGGGCACACAACTCGGACGACTCCCGTCAGCGACCCTCCTCGTCCCCTCTGCTCCAGCCCGTCATCCTTCAACAGAGCTCCTATCCGCCTTATGCTCATGCTCGTGGGGCTACGCGCGGCAAACGCAGGGCACTCCCGACGCGCCTCTGACGCGCTACCTGGGGGCCCTCGCGCAGGTGCGGAAGCAGGGCCTCAAGCCCCGAGCCGAGGGCGGCAGGGAGCCTCGGTAGACAGACGAGTCTCCATCGAAGACGCGGACATGCGTCTCGGCCGCAAGAGCAAACGCTTCAATGGCTACAAACAACACCTCGGCACGGACCTCGACAGCAACCCGTGCTGGCCTGCTGCGTGACGCCAGCGAACCGCCCGGAGGAAGAGGCCACTGCCGCCCTGTAGGGATACATGGCTCGACGCGGACTCTTCCCAGACGCTCTCTTCAAAGAGGGTCTCTAAGTTTCCGCCTGAACAGGATGGCAGTTGCTCGTTTGTTCAGTTGCGAGAGGAGACGCTGTTAGGGAACAACGGTTGACTTGAAGCGGATCTCATAGGGCAACAGGCCCTTAATGGACGGTGCCATGTCGGGTGCGGCAACGATAGATATTGATTCAATATGCAGCACGCTGGGGCAGATACTTAGCGTCAGAGGCGAACGTGATGCTGCAAACATTCTCGCTGTTAGCTCTGTTGAACTGGCTTTTCAAGAATACGACAACTATGATGGTGGTGTTGAAATCTATAGGTTGGAAGTCCGTGTCCCTCCTGCGCAATTCGCCGCACATTCTCCCGAGCAAATAAAAAGGACTGAAGAGACATACTCCGCTGTTCTCAGGGAGCTAGGCATCAACGGGCGTGAGCGAATCTGGAGTGCCTCTGTATCCCCATCTATAACATCAACGCAAGATTGGCGTGACGGCATTCAGCGGGCACTCGGTACCGAAAGAGTGAATAATCAGGGGCGCGTCCGCTCAAGCAACCCAGCTCCGATTGAAGTTGATGGATTGCGGTTTCGGTCGATGACCGAAGTTAATATATATAAAGCGCTCAAGTCCACGGGCGTTGCATTTGCCCCTCTTCCCGTGTTCTTGCGAGGAGGCAGTCGATACCAGCGAATCGAGCCGGATTTCGTCATCATCTGGGGTGGCAAGGTGCTGGTGCTAGAAGTCGATGGGGCATCTCACACTGAAATGCCTGCGGATGCCGACAATCGCACTGAAATGCTTGAAGTGGAGGGTATTCAAGTCAGGCACGTAAGGGCGGACGACTGTCTCACCGAGGCTGCGGCCATGGACTGTGTCCGCAGAATCATGAGTGTTTATAGAATAGTTGCTCAAATTCCCTAGCAACCCACTCACTCGCAAAGGTTATTCCCAATTCGACCATGAGAGCCGCCGACCACGTTGCTAGAATAAAGAAGCTGCGAAAGTCTGACTTGATCGGAATGCTGCAACAGTTGGTGGCCGGCAAAACTCTGTCTGGGTGGCCAGATGGTAAGGCATTTGAGCATCTCATTCTCCGCGCTTTTGAGATCGAAGGCGCTGAAGTCACTTGGCCGTTTTCGGTTAGGCGAGATGGGCAGGAGCTTGAGCAGATTGATGGGGCTGTGAGGGACGATGGTCTGTCTTGCTTGGTTGAAGCAAAGCACTGGGCAGAAAAAGTGGACTACACTACCATTGCCAAGCTGCGAGCACAGTTGAATCGACGGCCATCGCAGGTGATAGGCTCGGTATTCAGTGCGAGCGGGTATACAGCGCCAGCTAAGGTTCTCGCGCAGTTTACAGCCTCCCCCAATGTTCTTTTGTGGGAACTCGATGATATTGAGTATGGTTTGAAGAATCGAGCGATGCGAAAGGGGCTTCAGGCTAAGTTTCGCCATGCTGTTGAACATGGATTCACGGATTATAGTCTGCTGGTTGAGGCACTATGACTACTTATGTCGTGACGGAAGGTTTGTTCGATGAGGAGTTGGTGCGAAAGTTGATTGCGAATAAATTAGGCAATAGTCGTGTCCAGGTCATCAGTGCTCATGGCAAGTCATCCGCACAGTCGCTCGCAAGGACGCTTGCGGGGATAAAAAAGTCGCCAGTGGCACTTGTTATTGATGCTGATGAGCATGATTCAATAAAAATCCAAGAGGGAAGAACCTACATTGAGTCGCTATTGGGCTCTGCTGCGCCTCGCGACATGTGGGAACTGGTGTTGTTTGTGCCTGCGCTTGAAATCATATTTTTCAAGACCCCAAACTGGTTTCAATCGCTCGGATTGCCTCCTCCTTCGACGCTCCAGCGGGAACGTGCCGAACACTCCCCGCGCAGAGTTTTGGAGGAGTTGTTGCGATCCAATCTCAAAAGCTCACGGCAAGACCCGCGTCGGTGGTTGATCGAGAAGATGAGTTCAGCCTCAATTGAGCTTCTCTGGGCGACAGAGCCCCTTGCGACGTTGGGTGCTTTTATTGAACGAAAAAAAGATATATCAATTGGATAGGATTGGTGTCGAGAAACGCATGGCGTAGAGTCCGTGTCGAGAGTGGGAGTTGGCGCAGGGTGGGAGTTGCAGGCGCCATCTCCCGACCTTGGCCGAAAACCCTTGTGGCGTGGCAATGGTTTGCGCCACTGGGTTCCTTGCTTCTTAGCGACGGCAGGAAACGAACTTACGGACAAGCTGGAGCACTCCATAGAGCGCACCTCGCCCCGAGGGTGGAGCGCATTTAGTGCATTACGTTCTCATGGGAGTGGCGGGCTTCTTCGGAAGCACGCGGGGACCTCGGAGCGAAAAGGCCCCGGTCCACGACGCGCGGGAACGGGGCCTCCAAGACAGCTCAGGTCAGCGGCGTGCGTCAGGTGCACCACACGCGTGTGTCACTGTCCCTTGCTCAGATTTCGTGACGGATGAGCCAGAACACCGCCGTCTGGTGTGACACCGGGAAGTAGACGACGTAGAGGCTGTGGTAGTCCTTCGCGCCCGGGGCCACCGGCTCGCTCGCGTAGTAGCGCGCCACCTGCGCCACCTCCGTGCCGTTGCCCAGCGCACCCGGCAGCGCCGCCACCAGCTCCGGGAAGAACTGCTGCACGTGGCTGCCAAACTCCGCGTACGTCAGGTCCGGCTGGCGCTCGAACTGGAGGTTCTGGTTCGCGCTCAGCGCGGGGATGGACGCGAACGCCCCTTCCGCCACGCGGTCCAGGGACACCGGCGTCGTGCCGGCCACGGAGGGCACGTTGAGCGCCCACAATGACTCGTCACACCAGTTCTCACCCGTCTTGCAGCGCGTGTGGCCCGCCGCCTGCGCCGCCTGGAGCGTGCTGCTCAGCGGAAGCTGCGTGAGGGGCAGGGGCCCCGCGCCGTAGTAGCGGTAGTAGAAGTCCTTGCACACCGGCCACATCTTCGTGGTGAAGGCCGCCTCGCCGTCCGCGCACCAGGGCTTCGCGCCGGAGGACACGACACAGTTCTCCACGAAGGCGTCGTGCGCGTCCTGCGCATCCGTGCACTGCGGGAGCGCCTGCGCGGGCGTCACGTGCTGCACCTCCACCACGCTCTCGTCACACACCTCGATGCGCGTGGCCACGTCCAGGTCGCACGCCGTGAACAGCGACGGCTCCGCGCACGCGCTGTTGAGGCAGCCCAGCACCAGGCGGAACTGCTTGCCCGCGCCCGTGCCGGTGCTCACCACCGCCAGGTATTCGCCGCCCTGCGCCAGCGTCAGGCTGTTCACCTTGCTGAGCTGGCCGTAGCCCGCGTCGTCGTCCTGCGCGCGCAGCGTGGTGCCGTAGCTGCCGTTCGCGTTCTTCGGGCCGTAGATGAACAGGCCCGTGTCCAGGCCCATGCTGCTGCCCCCGTGCGTCACCTCCAGGCGCACCTGCGCGCCGGCGGCCACCTTGAAGTTGAAGGACAGGTACTGCGGGTTCGTCGTGAAGCTCGTCTGCACGAAGCTGTTGAGCCCCAGCGGGCCCAGGAACGCCGTGCTGTCCACGATGTCGCCGCTGGACGGCGCGGGCGGCGGATACAGCACCGACTGCTCGCTCGTGCCGACCTCCGAGGCTTCGGTGTCCTCCACCGGCTCCTGCGACGGACCGCACGCCACCAGCAACAACGACGGCAGGAGCCACGACGACATCCGGTTCCACGCGTGACGCATGAGGCACTTCCTTGGCTTGGGGGAGACAGGGGGCGACCCCGGCGCGTGTTTCACACCCGGGGTCGGACGTTCAAGTCACAACCGGTTCACGGAAAGAGACGTGACCTCTTGGAACCACGTCGCGTAGGGCGTGTTGCGCACGAGGTGCCGGTTGAAGTCCCGGGCCCCGTCGGTCCACCACGGCGCGCCCCGTTCGCCCAGGCCCACCTTGGCGCGGTGGACGCGGGCGCGGGCGCGGCGTTCGGCCTCCGCGTCCTTCGCGCGCTTTGCCCGGCCCACGTCGGCGCGGGCCCGCATCAGCGCGGCCACCAGCAGTTCGCGCTGCCGGGGCCCGAGCGCCGGGTTGGAGCGGCGCCACAGCCGTCCCTCCACCACCAGGTAGCGTCCGTCCGGGGTGGTGGGGGGCGGCGCGTGCGTCACGGCACCGCGGGGAAGAGGAAGCGCAGCACGTCACCGAAGCGCGCGGACCAGGCCGCCTCGTTGTGCTGGCCGCCCTGCACCACGGTGTACTTCAGGTCGCTGTCCAGCACCCAGCCCTTGGCCACCAGTGCGTCGCGCAGCGCCTGGGCATCCGCCACCGTCTCCGCCTGGCTGCCGGAGCCCTCGTTGGTGCCGATGTCCTCCCAGATGCGCAGCGCGGGCTTCGCGCCCAGCGCCTCCACCGTGCGCACGATGTCCCGGTCCGCCCACCACACGGACGGCGACACCACGCCCAGGCGTCCGAAGACCTCCGGGTGCTTCAGGCCCAGCGACAGCGACACCAGCCCGCCCAGCGACGAGCCCGCGAGCCCGGTGGACTCCGGCCCCGTCTTCGTCCGGAACTCCGCGTCGATGCGCGGCTTCAGGTCGTTGATGAGGAACTGGCCGTAGGCGTCCGCGCGGCCCGCGTCCGGGTATTGGGGCGGGAAGGGCACCGGCGTGTACTCCGCGATGCGGTCGGACGTGTTGTAGACGCCCACGATGATGAGCGGCTCCACCTGCCCGCCCTCCACCAGCGTCTGCGCCGTCTCATCCACGTTCCACTCGCCCGCGAACGCGGTGACGACGTCCATCAGGTTCTGGCCGTCGTGCATGTAGAGCACCGGGTAGCGGCGCTGGGCATTCGCCTCATAGCCGGGCGGCAGCCAGACGATGACGTCGCGCGGCTTCAGCGTGGTGTCCGTGGGCGTCACGGCGCGCAGGTAGCGCACGTCGCCGGTGAGCGTGGGGTCGAGCGGCGGCGGGGTCGAGAGGTCCGCCCAGCCCTCCACCACCACGGACACGCGCTCGTAGCCCGTGCCCGTCGTGAAGGTGTGGTTGGCCACCTCCGCGCCCGTGGCGCTCTTCTCCACCGTCTCCCACGAACCGCGCGTCACCTTGAACTCCAGGGCCGAAGCCACCGGGAAGGTGACGGCACCGGCATAGGCGTTGTCCACGGCCTTGAAGAGCTCCACCTCCGCGCCGTTCCAGTTGCCCAGCTCCGACTGGTTGCCGGACAACCACACCCGGGCCTCCCGGGGCGTGATGTCCGGCGTCTTCACGATGAACACGGTCCGAGCGCCTGTCTCCCCCTCCGCCGGTCCAAAGCGTTCCACCGCGAGTGCGACACTCTCCTCGTTCTTCTGGGCCGTGACGGTGCGGTCCGCCTCCGGGGCCCCCGCGGCGTCGAGCGCCACCCGGGCGACGGGCGCCGTCATCCGCACCGCGTAGGTGAAGGCGGTGCCCTTGGGCAGGCGGGCCTTCAGGCTGAACACCCGGCCGCCCTGGTAGACCATCTCCAGGCCCGGTCCGTCGGGGCCCCCGAACGTGGCGCTGGGGCCGGTGAGGTAGATGGCGGCGTCGGCTGGCGTCTCCGGCGGCACCGTCAGGTCGAACTGCACGTCGGAGAAGAGCTGCTCGGCCGGGACCTGGGAGTCGGAGTGACAGCCCCAGAGGGCCACGAGGCCCAGGACGAGCAGGAGGACGGGCCGTGAGGGCCGGGAGAATGACGAGGAAGACATCGGCGGTGGAGCCTCCGGGGGCCGCGAACAGGGCCCCACGCGAAGGCGCACCGTAGCAGCGACCTCCGACAACGTCAGGCAGGCCCCCGGACGCGGGGGAAGTGTCCCGGGGGGACACCCACTTGGCAGATGGCGGACAGTGCCTACCTTGCGCCGCGCACAGCGGGCACTGGGACGAATACTCCCGGCCCCCTCAAGCGAAGGAGTCGCACCACATGAAGAAGCTGACGCTGCTGGCCGTGACGCTGGGTTCGCTGGTCGTGGGCGCGGGCTGCCACCGCAACACCCGTGACGAGGCCAAGGACGACGTGGAGGAGGCCGGCGACAAGGTGAAGGACACCGCCGAGGACGCCGCCGACGCCACGGGCGACGCGGCCGAGAAGGCCGGCGACAAGATCGAGGACGCCACCGACAAGTAGGACGTCGCAAGCGGAGGCCCGTGGGTCCGGGGCGGTTGACCGGGGACGGGTCGG
Source organism: Corallococcus terminator (assembly GCF_003611635.1). Taxonomy (GTDB): domain Bacteria; phylum Myxococcota; class Myxococcia; order Myxococcales; family Myxococcaceae; genus Corallococcus; species Corallococcus terminator. The sequence goes on from NZ_RAVZ01000002.1 coordinate 91,946, forward strand.
GCCGCGCTGACGTGGACACCCTGGACGCCGGTCACCTTGCGGGGTGCCCGGTCTCCGGGGTGTCGTCGTTTCCGGCCCGGGCCGTCAGCCGGGGGCCGCGCCCAGGACCCAGTGGCGCTTCACGGTCCACCCCAGGAAGCACCGCGCTCCCGGGGGCGCGTCCTTCATCTGTCCCCCGCTCACCGCGTGGCGCAGTCCGAGCATGGCGGGCGCGAGTCGCTGCGCGAGGTCACTTCTCCGCTGCGAGAGCCGGGTCTCCACGTCCTGGAGGAAGGCCGGATGGGTCGCCTCGGGCCGGAGTGAGAGGAAGAACAGCATGTGCCGCCAGGCGTAGGCGGCGTTCTTCACGTTCCGGAGCCTGGAGCGATACGCGGGTGGACGCGCCTCCAGCAGCTCGCACGCGCGCGTGAAACAGCGGAGCGCCAGCGCTTCCAGGTGGGGTTCGAGCACGGGCCGCAGGTCCAGGGCCTCCACCAGCGTCGCCAGGTTGTGGGTGGTGAGGATCTGCGCCTGCTCGATGATGCGGCCGTTCGCCGCGACACTCCACTGCGCGCTGCCTTCGCCATCCTTCGCGCGGGCCGTGCACAGGGCCGCGAAGGCTTCCGAGGTCCTGGGTCCATGGCTGGAGCGCTTCGTGTCGTTCATCACCTGGAGCGCGGAGGGCAGGTCGTAGTAGCGCGCGTACAGCGTCCCCGCGAGCTGCTCCTCCGCCTGACGCGCGGCCTCCAGATACTTCTCCGTGAAGGCACCCATGAAGATGTCCGCGGCCAGCTCATCCACCACCGGCACCTGGAGGTCCGCGCCCTTGAGCAGGGCCCTGACCTCCTGGAGCAGCTTGTTGGGCAGGAGCACTTCCGGGAACGAAGTCAGCGTGAGCCGCACCAACTGCTCCAGGGTCCGCCTGGACGCTGTCTCCGCCGCGAGCCCCAGCTTCCGGTACGCGTCGATGGCGGCCACCCAGGGCAGCTCCTCCAACTTCACCTGGGACTCCAGGTTCAGGAGCAGCAGCGAGCGCCGCCGGCGGAACGCCGTGTACAGGGCTGAGTAGAGCGAGCGCAGGGAAGGCTGGGAGATGCCGAGCGCCCGGACCTGCGCGGACAGTTGCGGAACGACGCGGGCGAGCGTCTCGCTGGAGCGGATGAGGCGCTGCTCGACCAGCGTCTCCACGGGGGCGTTCAGCGAGAGCCGCAGCTTGTGCTCGATGCTGGCGGGGAAGGCGAAGCCCTTCACGGGCGCGGTCAGTGCATCGAGTGAGTCGAGCCCCGCGTCCCCGGGCAGTCCGTCCATCCGGCGCAGGGCCTCCCGGGCGAAGTCCACGCCGCTCGGGCGTTCAAGCTGCTCCCGCTGTCTCGTGCGAAGGGCGTCCAGGCGCTCGGAGCCCGGAAGGCCGCGCGCCTGGGAGATGGCTTCGAGGACGCCGCGCACGCGCCGCGCCTGCCCTGGGAGGAGGGGCGCGCGCGCCCGGAGCGCATCCTTGAGCACGGTGTGGAGCCGGCCGAAGTTGAGCTGGGGTTTGCGGGGCCAGGCGCACAGGGTGTGTTCCGCGAGCGCGCGGTCGATGTTGGAGAGCAGGGCGCGCGCACGCGGCTCGAAGTCCGCGTCGAAGTGGAAGCCCGGAGGGGCTTCGCGCAAGGCCCCCGCCCAGAGCGCCACGAGGCGGTCATACAGGGGCGTCCACACCCGCGCGGACTCCCACTGTCGCTGGAGCTCCGGACGCGGACGGACCCGCGCGAGCGCTCCTCGCGTCTGCTCCACATCCCGCACGTGGACGAACGCGGTGTCCGCCTGGGGCGTCGCGGCCGGCACCGGGTAGAAGCGCAGGCGCGGGAAGAACGGCGCCAGTTGGTCGAGCAGGTTTCGCGCGCGCTCCGCCTGGTCATGGTCGAGCAGCCACGCCACCACGAGCAGCGCGCCCTCTTCGGGGACCTGGATGCGATAGCCGCCCGTCTGGAGCATCCGCCGCAGCTCCGCGAGCCCCTCCTCGCCCAGGTACCACGCGTTCAGCGCCGCCCGCGCGCTGCCGGTGTCCTCCCGTTGGAGCCGGGACAGCAATGCCTGCTCATGCGGTTGCAGCGCCCCTTCCGCCAGCAGGCGCCCGGTGGCGAAGCCGCCCTTGGCGACTTCCAGCGTCGCCCAGGCGGGGACGTCCGCCACGGGCACGCGCGAGCCGACGCTCAGCGTGCCCTGGAGCATGCCGGAGAAGACCTCCGTCCAGGCGCGAACCTTGTCCTGTGCGCGGGCCCGCGCATCCGCGTCCGGGTGCTCCTGGCTCGTCTGGAGCGCCCGGGCGAGCTGCCCGAGAGGATATTGCGTCCCGATCTCCACCTCGCCGCTGCCATCGTCCTTGCGGTCCACCTGGATCCCCTCGCGTCCACGCACTGCGCCGGCCACCGGCAGTCTCGCCCAGGACGCGCCGGACGAAAACCCGACTCGCTCGGGAGGGCCGGAGGACTGGCACTGGCGTCGCGTATCGCGGTGGTGAAACCAGAACTAGATCTGGGAATGCGAAATCACATCCTTGTCGAAGCAGTGTCTGGTTTATTGTTTTGTTCCTTTTTCCTGCTGGCTCCCGTCGCGAAGGCGGCGCCGGTGGCGTTGACCTGCGTGGGGGCGGAGGCGGCGGAGTTCACCCCGGGGCTGACGAACACACCGCAACAGGTGTCCTTCGAGGGTCTGGGCGTTTTCGGGTGCGCGGGACTGCCGTTGGGCATCGTCTCCGCGACCATCGAAACCGTGGGGCAGGGCACCCAGAGCTGCCTGGGGGCCAACGCCGACTCCTTGATTGAAATCAAATGGAGTGACGACACCACCAGCCTTGCCGAGGGCAGCACGGTGGTCAGCCTGAAGCCCACGGGCCAGAATGTGGTCGTGCTGACCGCGAAGATCGTGGAAGGCCGATTCGAGGGGGCGACCCTCGTGCGCACCCTGACCCTGCTGAACACCGACCCCACGGGCTGTTTCACTCCCGAGGGCGTCACCCATGTCGCAGGCCCCGCGACCCTCGTGGTGACGAAGGCGCTCTGAGTGCATGGCCGGTAGGGCCGCAGCGAGGACCCTACCGGGCAGGTCCCGGCTTCACGGACAGTTGTGCTCAGCTTGGTCTTCCTGGAAAAATATGTTTCCATCGTACTCCTGTCAGCGTCTCCCAGGAGCGATGCATGTTCGATGTCCACATCGGGTTCATGGACGAGGAGGTCAAGCCCGTCCTCAACCAGTTGCTGAAGCTCAACGAGTCACCTCCGGCGACCTTCGAGTCCGTGATGCACCGGCTCTTCCTGGTGAACCGGGACCGGCCCATCTACGTCATCGAGCGTGACGACATCCTGAATGGCAGCAGCCTCTTCCAGATGATCGAGCATCAGTATTCGCTGCCCTGGGACTACAAGGTGGTCGCGGTGCTGCCGGAGACCCGGGAGCAGGAGCTGCCGGCACTCAAGGTGGCCCGGCGAGGCAAGGACGACAAGGGCCTGGAGTTCGCGTCCCTCATCGCGAAGAAGCTGTCCAAGGCGGCCCAGGATTCGGATTTCGCCGGCCAGGTCACCGCGCTGTGGAATTCGGGGAACAAGACCAAGCTCGCCTTCAAGGGGCAGATGGCCTACACGGTCTACGCCTTCAATTGCAAAAGCAGCGCGGTGGACCACCGCAACCCCGTGGTCATCGTGCGCGCGCCGGAGATGGGCCTTCAGCCGGAGCTCATCCGGCTGAACCTGAAGACCATCATGCTGGCGTTGGGGCAGATCAAACTGCCCGGCAACAAGTCCGACCGCAGCGCCGCGAACGTCTACATGTACGGGGCGGGCGGCGCGATGGGGAGCGGGACGAAGCCCGGCAAGCTGCAACACATCATGGGCAGCGTCTACATCGGGGCGGAGGTGGACAGCGAGAGCCTGGTGGGCAAGGTGGCGGTGGGCGCGACCCGCAAGGAGCGCACCGTGTCCCTGGGGCAGCGGTGGGTGGGGCTGGTGGCCTTCTCCTGCCCGGACTCGCACATCGTGCTCTACCGGTCCGCGTCCCAGGGCACCCACAAGGAAGCCCTGGACCTGGCGAAGGCTGAGTTCAAGAGCCTGCGCCTGCTGGCGCCCCTGAAGCAGTGCCAGAAGCTCGTCGACAAGCTCTACCCCTCGTATTCCATCAGCCTGACCGCCAGCGACTTCATTGGCGGAGACATCAAGGCCGCGGCCCGGGATCAGGGCCTGGGGGGCGACTGCAACATGGAGGACTACCACGTGCTGCGCATCCTCCATGAGATGCGCTTTGGCGTGGGCATGCCCCAGCTCTTCAACCACGGACTGGCCCGCATCGACTGCGATCCTCCCCACATCCCGCAGGCGCTGTTCACCACGTTCAAGACGTGGGCCCAGGAGGCCCGCTGGACGAAGGCGCACTACGTCGAAGGCATCCTCTGGGGCCTGCGCGGCATCACGTCCGGTTCCGTGAGCTGGGACCATGCGCACTGGGGCTTCAAGGACCGGGTCGCGGCGCTCAACCTGGGGAGCCTGGACAAGTATTTCTATCTGGTGGGCGACCGGGTGCTCTGCCCGTTCTTCACGGAGCTGGCCTGTGACCTGCTGGAGACCTCGGCCACCGCGACGTCGTCGTCGGCGGTCTTCGGCTTCCCCAACGCCGCCGTGGCCAAGTTCAGCACCCTTCAGTACCGGGCGAAGATGATCCAGGCCCTGGGCGTGGCGCTGATTGGCCAGCCCGAAAAGCTGGCCGGGTTGAAGCTCGCGATTGGCGCCTTCATCGACACGTTCGGGGAGATCCTCGAAGACGCCGGGCTCAAGGAGCGCAATTCCGACGTGTGGCCCATCTGGGCCCGGCCCGGCTGGGGCGGCGACAAGTGGAAGGAGGCGGGCTCCTGGGCCGTGGTCCACGTCACGAACGTCGGCACGGCACAGGCCATCACCTCGGTCTGGGATGAGCACTTCCCCATCACGAACGCGCCCAATGGCAACCTGGACCGGGCGCTCTACAAGTCGACGAACATGATGGCGCTGCAGGTGCTCGCGCCGTCGGGTGGCGCGAAGGTCGTCCGCGACCACGCGTGGTCGAACGTGATGAGCGAGCTCACGAACCGGCATGAGAAGGAGTGGAAGCCCCGGCTCGCCGCGAAGGACTGGAGCGAGGTGGACCGGCAGGTGGAGGACCGGCGGCATGCCGCGGACGCGCGCTTCCGGCAGGAGCAGATGGAGGCGCTCGCGGGGGTCATCTCCTTGATCCAGCGGCTGCGGGCCTCGAACTCCTGCAAGCCTCCCTCGCCGTTCATGAACGACGGTCCGCCGCCGCCGCCCCCGAGTGGCACGATGGTCATGGCCTTCTGACGAAAGCGATTGCCCGGTGCCACTTCCCCACATCCAGGACGGCGACATCGTCGTCCCCTCGTACTGGCCCAGCCGTGGCTGGGCGCCGTGGCCGGAGAACCCGGCCTTCCAGGTGGCGGAGCTGCCCCGGGGCTCGCAGATGTTCCAGGCCCTGGAGCGCTACATCAATGGCAACATCCAGGCGCGCTCCTTCCGGGCGAAGAAGGCGGAGCGCACCCGCATGCAGCGGGCGGAGGCCATCCTCAATGACACCACGGGGCGCTACAGCTCCCTGTGGCGGCAGCGCGCCGCCTACCGGCTGAAGGAGAAGCCGGACCTGGGGGGCACCACGCCGCCGCCGGAGTCGGGCCCGGTCGACGTGTCGAAGATCCTCATCATCCAGAACGAGGCGCTCTGGGAGAAATACGAGCACAAGCGCTACCAACTGCGCTCCCGCGCTGGCACCAGCCTGCGCTCCATGGTCGTGGAGCCGGAGCCGACGCGCTCGCAGCCGGGCTACAACACCCTGGCCCCCGTGCAGTGGACCTATTCGGTGGAGCACCCCTGTCCGGGCTGGCGCTCGCTGCCCGTGCTGGATGTGCTGCGCGGCGAGGTGCTGATGTTCCACGGCACCTCCAAGGACGTCATCCCGCTCATCGCCGCCGGAGGCTTCGACCCCAATCGCTGTCAGAACCGGGGAACGGTGACGCCGGACTACGGCCTGCTGGGCAAGGGCGCGTACTTCACGGATTCGTTCTCCAAGTTGATGGTGTACACCGGCTGCAACAAGTGCGGTGAGGCGGAGTGTGATTGCGTGTCCGTGAAGCAGGGGTTGCCCACGAACCGCTACTCGCTCATGTGTCGGGTGGTGCTGGGCAGCCTCAAACGCCGCAAGCCCTACGAAGACCTGTTGTCGGATGAGATCCGCCGCGAGGACCTGGACTCGTTGAATGGCTCCGCCTTCGATTCAGTGATGGGCGTGGGGCCGGACAACCGGGTGGACACGCAGATCAACCCGACCAATGAATTCATCATCAAGGACGCCGCGCAGGCGTACCCGGAGTTCATCATCTACTGGCGCCGGCGAACGCTGACCCCGACCTTCAAGCCGTCGAAGCTGTAGGCGCGTCCACCGTGATACAAGGGAAGGGTGATTTCCGCCCTTCCCGACCCGAGCGCGGAGGCCGCCTCCGAAGGCCGCGCGGGCGTCGCGCGGCTCGCCTTTGAACGCTCCGGTCCGCGCACCGTGGTGCGCACGGCGCTGGCGCACAGCCCGCTGCGGCTGCTCACCCCGCGCAACCACGGCCACGCGGCCTGGGCCTACACAAGCTCCTTCGGCGGCGGGCTGGTGGACGGCGACCACCTGCGGCTGGACGTGGACGTGGCGGCCGGGGCCACGGCGCTGCTCGCGACCCAGGGCTCCAACCGCGTGTATCGCTCCCCCCACGGCTGTCGCAGCGACCTGCACGCGCGCGTGGGCGCGGACGCGCTCTTCGCGTGGGTGCCGGACCCCACCGTCTGTTTCACCGACGCCCGCTATTCCCAGACATTGGATGTCTCACTCGCGGCCGGTGCCTCCCTGGTGCTCGCGGACGTGGTGACGGCCGGGCGCAGTGCCCGGGGCGAACGGTGGGCCTTCCTGCACTACGCCTCGCGCCTGCGCGTCGCGCGGGAAGGCCGCGCGCTGCTGGATGAGAAGTGGGTGTTGGACCCCGCGCACGGTGCGCTGCCGGCGCGCCTGGGCCGCTTCGACGCGCTCGCCACGGTGTTGCTGGTGGGGCCCGCGCTGGCCTCCGCGAGAGAGGGATTGGCCGAGCGGGTGGCGGGCCTGCCGGTGAAGTCGCGCGCGGAGGAGGTCATCTCCGCGAGCCCGCTGGGCGAGGACGGGCTGCTCCTTCGCGTGGCGGCGGTCTCTCTGGAGACCCTGCTCTCCACCACGCGCGAATGGCTGTCATTCCTGCCGGGGCTGCTGGGCGACGATCCGTGGGCCCGCAGGGTGTGAGCCGCCCACGGGGCTGACCTCCGCCGACGGCACCGCCACGCCAGGGCAGGTCTCCCGGGCCCTCCATGCAGGGCCCGGGCGGGGTGTGTCAGTTGTAGCGGGTGAGGTCGAAGGCCTTGTAGTCGGGGTACAGCCGGTCGATGTGCTCCGCCGTCAGGTTGACCAGGTCCTTGTGGCTGTCCGTCTGCCATTCGGCGGTGTTGGCATCCATCAGGCGGCTCTTGCCGTCGGTCTTGTGCAGGCCGATGACGTGGCCTTCCGCGGACTCACCCGCCTTGCGCAGGCCCATCCGGTAGTGGCCGTCCTCCTTCGTGCCGTCGAACAGCTTCTGCGCGAAGGAGCCGCCGTCGATGGGCTCGTAGTCCTGCACGCGCACGCCCGGGTTGCCGCCGCCACGGCCCGTGCGGAAGTCGTCGGTCAGGCTCTGCATCGCGGCCTGCTTGTGGGCGATGGCGTCCTTGTCCTGGTTCAACTGGGCCATCCCCGCCTTGAGGTCCTGGGTCAGCTCGGCGCGCTGCGCCTTCAGGCCCTGGCGCTGCTCCGGCGACAGGGTCGGGTCGGTGAGCAACTCGTTGATCTGCTTGCGCTGCGCGCTCTTGCCCTGGAGCTGCTCCACGCTGCCCTGGAGCTTCGCGATGTCGGACAGGTGTTCGTTGTTCAGCTTCGTGAGGGAGTTGCCCTGGAGCGACTCCGCGTGCTGCTTGTCGATGAGGCTGCCGAAATGGTTGTCGGTCAGCTTGCCGAACGCCTGGGAGCCCTTCTTCGGGTCGCCGCCCGCGTCGATGCCGGTGCGGATCCACTCGGACGTCATCGCGCTGCACACGCCCGCGTCCGTGCCGGAGGGCAGGCCCGGCTTCTGCAACATCGGGTGGCCGCCCTGGTCCGTGTAGCGCAGGATCTCCGAGCCTGGCACTTCGGCCTTCATCTCCTCGGCCACCTTCTGGATTTCAGGGCGCACCGGCGCGGCCTTGCCCTTGCCCGGGGTGCGGCCCATCGCCAGGTCCTGCACTTCGCTCTCGGAGAGCTTCGGCGCCTGCACCTGCGGCCCCTGGAGGTCGTGCGCGTTGATGTTCGGGCGCGACGACGACGAGGACGCCTCCGCGTTCGGCGTGGGCTTCTTGAACGAGTCCCCCTGCGGCGTCTTGTCCGGTCCCGCCGGCTTCACGGGCGCCGTCGGCTTCGACACGGGCTGGGAGCCGGAGGCGTTCTTCCCCGGGGCCACCGTGTTGTCCAGCTTCGGCGGAGCGGCGGGCGCCTTGGGCGTCTTGGGGAGGCTGGGGGGCTTGAAGCTGCTCGACTTGAAGCTCTTCATGGGGGGCCTCGGGGGAGGGGGCGGCCGGATGACACTGGCCGTCTGCCCATCCTGGCCCAGGGTGACGCGTCGCGCTAGGGTCGGGGCCAGTTGACGCATCGCACCCGGACGAAATGAGGGCGTTGGGCTCATGCACCTGTCCCCCCGAGACGTGGACAAGCTGCTGTTGCATCAGGCGGGCGTCGTCGCCCAGAAGCGCCTGGCGCGAGGACTGCGGCTCAACTACCCGGAGGCGATGGCGCTCATCGCCACCCAGTTGCTGGAGTTCATCCGCGACGGCCGCAGCGTGGCGGAGCTGATGGACCTGGGGCGCCGGTTCCTGGGACGCGCGCAGGTGATGGACGGCGTGCCGGAGATGATCGCGGAGGTGCAGGTGGAGGGCACCTTCCCGGACGGCTCCAAGCTCGTGACCGTGCACAACCCCGTGGTGGCGGAGCACGGAGACCTGACGCTGGCGCTCTACGGCAGCTTCCTGCCGGTGCCTTCGCTGGAGCGCTTCACCGTGCCGGCCGCGTCTCCCGAAGGTCCTCCGGGACGGGTGAAGGCGGAGGGCGGCATGCTGGAGTTGAACGCGGGCCGCGAGGCCATCACCCTGCGCATCACGCACCGGGGCGACCGGCCCATCCAGGTGGGCAGCCACTACCCGTTCGCGGAAGTGAACCGCGCGCTGGTGTTCGACCGGGGCCGCGCGTACGGCCACCGGCTGGACATCCCCGCCGGCACGGCGGTGCGCTTCGAGCCGGGCGAGGTGAAGACCGTGTCCCTGGTCCCCATCGCCGGTGAGCAGGTGGTGCGCGGCGGCAACGCGCTGGGCAGCGGCAAGGTGTCCGACGAGGGCCGCGAGCGCCTGCTCCAGGCCGTGCGCGCGCAGGGCTTCGGTCACGAGCCTGAGCTCGGAAACGAGAACGAGAAGCCGGAGGGTCGCTCATGAGCCGAGGAATGGATCGCCGCCACTACGCGGACATGTTCGGCCCCACCACGGGGGACCGGGTGCGGCTGGGCGACACCGGCCTGTGGCTCCAGGTGGAGAAGGACGCCACCGTCTACGGCGACGAGTGCAAGTTCGGCGGCGGCAAGGTGCTGCGCGAAGGCATGGGCCAGCGCGCGGGCGCGGGGGACGCGGACGCGCTCGACTGCGTCATCACCAACGCGCTCGTCGTGGACTGGACGGGCATCTTCAAGGCGGACGTAGGCCTCAAGGGCGGGCGCATCGCCGGCATCGGCAAGGCGGGCAACCCGGACGTCATGGCGGGCGTCACGCCGGGCATGGTGGTGGGCGTCACCACGGAGGTCATCGCGGGAGAGGGGCTCATCCTCACCGCGGGCGGCCTGGACACGCACATCCATTTCATCTGCCCGCAGCAGGCGGACGAAGCCATCGCCAGCGGCATCACCACCTGGGTGGGCGGCGGCACGGGCCCCGCGACGGGCACCAACGCCACCACCTGCACGCCGGGCGTGTGGAACCTCCAGCGGATGTTGGAGGCCACGGACACGCTGCCCCTGAACATCGGCCTCACCGGCAAGGGCAACACGTCCCTGCCGGACGGTCTGTTGGATCAGGTGCGCGCGGGCGCCATCGGGCTCAAGCTGCACGAGGACTGGGGCACCACGCCCGCCGCCATCGACACGTGCCTCACGCTGGCGGACAGCGAGGACGTGCAGGTCACCATCCACACGGACACGCTCAACGAGTCTGGCTACGTGGATGACTCGCTGGCCGCGTTCAAGGGCCGCACCATCCACACGTACCACTCCGAAGGCGCGGGCGGCGGCCACGCCCCGGACATCATCCGCGTGTGCGGCGCGCCCAATGTGCTGCCCAGCTCCACCAACCCCACGCGGCCGTACACGGTGAACACGCTGGATGAGCACCTGGACATGCTCATGGTGTGTCACCACCTGGACCGCGAGATTCCGGAGGACGTGGCCTTCGCGGAGAGCCGCATCCGGGGAGAGACCATCGCCGCGGAGGACATCCTCCACGACCTGGGCGCCATCAGCATGATGGCCTCCGACAGCCAGGCCATGGGCCGCGTGGGCGAGGTCATCACCCGCACGTGGCAGACAGCGCACAAGATGCGCGAGCAGCGAGGCCGCCTCGCGGGCGAGCAGGGTGACAACGACAACCTGCGCATCCGCCGCTACGTGGCGAAGTACACCATCAACCCCGCCATCGCCCACGGGCTGTCCCACGAGGTGGGCTCCGTGGAGGTGGGGAAGCTGGCGGACCTGGTGCTGTGGCGGCCCGCGTTCTTCGGCGCTCGGCCGGAGCTGGTGCTCAAGGGCGGCTTCATCGCGTGGGCGCAGATGGGGGATGCGAACGCGTCCATCCCCACGCCGCAGCCGTACATCATGCGCCCGATGTTCGGCGCGCGTGGCCGGGCCCGGGGCGCCACCAGCATCGCGTTCGTGTCCGGACGCGCGCTGGCGGAAGGCACCGTGCAGGGCCTGGGCCTCACCAAGCGGCTGTCCGCGGTGGTGGGCTGCCGGAAGCTGGGCAAGAAGGACATGCGGCTCAACGATGCCCTGCCGGTCATCACGGTGGATCCGGAGACGTACGAGGTGCGCGCGGATGGAGAGCTCTTGCGCTGCGAACCCGCCACCTGGCTGCCCCTGGCGCAGCGCTACTCGCTGTTCTGAGCGCTACGCCATGGGCACGGGCTGGAGGGTGTTGCAGTTGGCGGACTCCGGGTTTCCCACCGGGGGCTTCGCGCACTCGGGCGGGCTGGAGGCCGCGGTGCAGCAGGGCGAGGTGCGCGGCGTCAGCGACGTGCGCCGCTTCGTGGAGTCGCTGCTGTGGCAGGCGGGGCTGGGTGGCCTGCCGCTGGTGAACGCCGGGTGGCGCGAGCCCGCGTCGCTGCCCGCGTGGGACGCGAGGGCGGACGTGTTCCTGTCCAACCACGTCGCGCACCGGGCCAGCCGCACGCAGGGCCGGGCCTTCCTGGACACCTGCGCGCGCATCTTCCCGGACGCGGTGGGGCCGGTGCGCCAGGCGGCGCGCGCGGCGGGCGTGAAGTTCCACCATGCGCCCGTGTTCGGCGCGGTGCTGTGCGCGCTGGAGGTGGACCTGGAGGACGCGCAGCGGCTGTTCCTGTCGCTCACGCTCCGGGGCGCGCTGTCCGCCGGGGTGCGCATGGGCGTCATCGGCACGCACGAATCGCATCAGGTCCAGCACGGGGCCACGCCGCTGTTGGACACGGTGCTCACGCATTGCGGCGCCCTGGGCGTGGAGGACCTGGCGCAGCCCGCGCCGCTGCTGGACCTCCTGGGCGCTTCGCATGACCGGCTGTATTCGAGGCTGTTCCTGTCCTGAAGGAACGAAGGGAAAGCGACATGCACGACGACGACCACCGCGGCCATGGGCAGGACGGGCACGAGCACACGCACGAGGAGCTGGACCACCCGGGCCACTTCGACGCGCGCGACAAGCCGCACCGGCGCGACTACGCGCAGCGGGCCTTCACGGTAGGGATTGGCGGCCCGGTGGGCAGCGGCAAGACGGCGCTGGTGCTGGCGCTGTGCAAGAAGCTGCGCGACCAGTACCGGCTGGGCGTGGTGACCAATGACATCTTCACCAAGGAGGACGCGGAGTTCCTGGTGCGCAACCAGGCCCTGTCCCCCGAGCGCATCAAGGCGGTGGAGACGGGCGGCTGTCCGCACGCGGCCATCCGCGAGGACATCAGCCACAACCTGCTGGCGCTGGAGCAGTTGATGGAGGAGCTGCACCCGGAGCTGCTCATCGTGGAGAGCGGCGGCGACAACCTGGCCGCGCAGTACAGCCGGGAGCTGGCGGACTACACCGTGTACGTCATCGACGTGGCGGGCGGGGACAAGGTGCCTCGCAAGGGCGGACCGGGCATCACGCAGTCGGACCTGCTGGTCATCAACAAGACGGACCTGGCACCGCACGTGGGCGCGGACCTGGGCGTGATGGACCGCGACGCCCGGAAGATGCGCGGCGAGGGGCCCTTCGTCTTCACCCAGGTCACCCGGGACGTGGGGGTGGACGCCGTGGTCGGTCATCTGCTGGAGGCCTGGCGCCGACGCTAGGTACTGGACGGGCGAGCGACCTGGGCGTCACTCCGGCACCGACAGCCGGGGTGGGTTGTGTACTCTGCCGCCGTGGGCATCCTGGAGCGGGCACGGGTTGAATGGTTCGCGGCGGCGTTCGGACTCGTCGTGGGGATCACGATGGTCTTCGTGCCCTATGAGTTCGGGGCCTCCCTCTTCCAGCGCATCTATCCGCACGTCCGGCCGCTCGGCAGCCTGTTCCTCGTGGGCTCGGCGACGATGCTCGCCGCGATGCTGTACCC
>NZ_RAVZ01000300.1 GCF_003611635.1 Corallococcus terminator
CTCACCGACGACGCCCAGGCCGAAAAGAAGAAGCCGGCCACCAACTCGCTGCGCCGCCCCAAGCGCGACGGCGACGCGACCGCCACCCCGGTCCGCAAGCCCAAGACCCCCGCCGCTCCCGAAGTCGTCGAGGACGCTCCATCCGAAACCCCCGAAGCCGCCGCACCCCAGGGCTTCCTGACGCTCGTCACCGAACCTTCCGCCCGCGTGTCCCTGGGCGGCCGTTCGCTCGGAGAGACGCCCCTCACCAAGGTCGCCCTCCCGGTGGGCAGGCACACCCTGAAACTCATGGATGGCACCGGCCGGCCCCTGAAGCTCCTCGTGGAAATCAAACCCGACGACACCACGTCCGTCCGGGTTCCCCTGGAACTGCTGGCCAATCCCTGACAGGGGCCCCGCGGCTTTCGTCGCGGGCACGCAATCAACCCAGCGGCTCCCGCGTAACCACCGCATCCGCCGGGACGTGCCCTTACGTCCCGCGCCACGCTTGGAGCCGACCATGAGGATCGCCCCTCTTTCCCTGCTCGCCGCCTGCTGCCTCTCCACCGTCGCCTGTACGGCCCACGCCGAGGACGCGAAGGCCCCCTCCAGTGAATCCGCCGGCGAGACGCGCCAGGTGGAGGATTTCCACGGCGTCTCCGTGGGCCACGGCATGCACGCCCAGGTGAAGGTGGGCCCCAAGTCCGTCCGCCTGGAAGGACCCGCCGACTCTCTGTCCCGCGTCCGGCTGGTGGTGGAGGACGGCGTCCTCACCACGCGCATCGACCGCAAGGGCAGTTGGTGGGGCGGCCTCAATGGTCGCGTGCGCCTCATCGTGTCCTCGCCCCGCATCGACCACGTGGAGGCCAGCGGCGGCAGCAACGTGGAGGCCGAAGCCACCGCGTCCGATGAGTTCGAGGCCGAGGCCAGCGGCGGCGCCGAGCTCACCGTGCGCGGCGTGGACGCGAAGCAGGTGGACGCGGAGGCCAGCGGCGGCGCCGAGCTGACGCTCATCGGCCGCGCGGTGAAGGTGGACGCCGAGATCAGCGGGGGCGCCCAGCTCCACGCCCGGCAGCTCCAGGGCGTGAAGGATCTGGACGTGGACGCGAGCGGCGGCGCCGTCGTGGAGGCCGACGCACCCGCCAACGTCTCCGGCGAGGCCTCCGGCGGCAGCGTCATCAGCCTGTCCGCGCGGCCCCAGAACTCCAGGCTCGAGGTCAGCGGCGGCGCGCGCATCGACGCCAGGAACTGAAGCCGCCCCGACGGGCAGGCGACCTGGCAGCGCAAAGGTTACCCGGGCCCCGGGGAGTTCCCGGGGCCCGGACAGGCCCCCCACGAAGCAACGAAGCCGCCGCGCACCGGACCTCCAAGGTCATCCGGGCGACCGCACTCCTTTCACGCGACCCCGACCACACGGGGGTGTTGCCAGGCAGACGCGTGAGCTCCGTGGACCACGCCCGGGTTCACCGAGCGCTTCACAGTCCCCAAGATATCGGGAGTCCGTCCCAATCCCAAACACCCTCCGTGTCTTTCACCGCACCTGGAGGTCCGGCCCCTGCACTCCCTGGATGCTCGCCGTCCCGGACTGTCAGTGGGGGTCCCAGCACCCCCGATGGAACGACCTTCCGGACACATGCAGCAGGTCGGGTCCATCCAGCGGTTTTGGAAAAGTCCGCACGGATGGGACTCCGAGTGGAACGCGGGTCAGCGGGCCGGAGGGAAGCGGTCCGCGTTCTGACGCTCCACCATCCAGCCCGGGTACTCGGGCGGCAGCTTGGAGACGGCGTCCAGCTTCTCCAACTGGGCCGGCGTGAGGCGCAGCTCGGAGGCGGCCAGGTTGTCCTCGAGTTGGGCCTCCGTCTTGGCGCCGAGGATGACGGTGGTGACGTGCGGCTGGTGCAGGAGCCACGCGAGCGCCACGCGGGCCACGGAGGCGTTCTGCTCCTTCGCGATGACGTCCATCACGTCGATGGCGTTGTACGCGCGCTCGCGGTCCACGGGCGGGAAGTCGAAGGCGGCGCGGCGCGAGCCCTCGGGGCCCTGCGAGTCGCGGCGGAACTTGCCGGACAGGAAGCCACCGGCCAGCGGGCTCCACACCATCAGGCCCACGTTCTGGTCCTTGAGCAGCGGCACCACCTCGCGCTCCAGGTCACGGCCGGCGATGGAGTAGTAGGCCTGGAGCGATTCGAAGCGCGCCTGGTTCCGGCTGTCGCTCAGACCCAGCGCCTTCATGAGCTGCCACGCGGCCAGGTTGGAGGCACCCAGGTAGCGCACCTTGCCCTCGCGCACGAGGTCATCCAGCGCGCGCAGCGTCTCATCCAGCGGGGTGGCCACGTCGTAGCCGTGAATCTGGAGCAGGTCGATGTGGTCGGTGCCCAGGCGCTTGAGGCTCGCGTGCACGGAGTCGAGGATGTGGTAGCGCGACAGGCCCACTTCGTTCATGCCCGGGCCCATGCGGCCGCGCACCTTGGTGGCCAGCACCACCTGGGAGCGCTTCGGGGCCAGTGCCTTGCCCAGCAGTTCCTCCGACAGGCCGTTCGAGTACACGTTCGCGGTGTCGAAGAAGTTGATGCCCGCGTCCAGGCAGCGTCCCACCAGCTTGTCGGCCTCCGCCTGGCCCTGCTGCCCGATGGCCTTCCAGAAGCCCTCGCCGCCAAACGTCATGGCGCCAAAACACAGTTCAGAGACAAACAGGCCGGTGCGGCCCAAAGGGCGGTAGTGCATGTGCGAGTCACCTTCGGTGGAATGGGAGGCGGCCCCTCTTAACGCCGGGCGGACGAACCCGCCGCAGGAAGGCACGGGATGACGACCCGTTTCGTCGGCTGGGATTTGACGGACCCGTTCGCCCGGGCGCCCCGCCCCGTGGACGAGGCCGTGCTGGATGCGAAGGGCCACGTGCGCTTCTCCCAGCGCGTCTGGCCCTGTGCGGACGCGCGTCACGGATTGGACCCGGACGCCCTGCGGGAGGCCTTCCCCGTGGAACCCGGGGACGTGGTGGTGGTGGACGGGCCGCAGGCGCTGGCGAATCCCGGCACCCGGGTGCGGGACGCGGAGCGGCGGTTGCGAGCACCGGGAAGGACCCCGGATGTATTGCCCCTGCCCGGTGCGCCCTTCGCGGGCTTCGTGCGCGGAAGCGTGTTGCTGTTCGCCGCGTTGCGGGGTCGGGCCGGAGTCCCCCTGCTGGACCTGGACACGCCGGAGCCTTCACGGGCGCGCCTGTTCGAGGCCTTTCCCGGCGCGACCTGGCGCACGCTGGCTGTGGAGAAGTTGGGGGGAAAAGCCACGCCGGAGGGGCGCGCCCGGCGTCAGGCCCTGCTCGAAGCCGAAGGTCTGAGATTCGTGGACGGAAGGCCCTGCACGCACGACCAGTTGGACGCCACGGTCTGCGCCTGGCTGGGGTGGCTCACACGCACGCGGCCCGGGGACATCACCGCGGTGGGCCTGCCCCTGACGCAGGACCCGGACGGCACGCTGCGCGAAGGGCGCATCCTGGACCTGGGGTAACTCCCCCGGGCATCGCGTCCCAAGGACAAGCGGCTGCGTACCGTCCCGACGCGCCCGGAAGGGGCCTATGACATACAGTGCTCGATCGGGACCGGAGGCGCATGGCTTGCAATCGGTCCTCGCCCTCGTGCCACCCGAAGGAATTCCACATGCCTTGCCTCTGGTGCGATCTCCACTGCTGCGTCATCCCCGGTCATCCCAACGGGGGCCAGGGTCGGAACGCCGAACCCGACGACCTTCCGCCCCTGATGGAAGAGCCTGACGTGAGCATGACGCCCCTCCCCATCTTCGACATCACGGGGCAGAGCCTGCGCCGCGCGCTGGGTCCTCCCCCGACCCTCCCGACCCTCCCGGCGCCAGTGGACCCAAACGCCTACAGCCGGTTCTGGGATCTGCACCTCACGGACAAACAGGGCTGGTACGACTTCGCCCTCAACATCCTTCCGGAGATTCGCTACCAGGAGCGCAAGAACCTGCTCAATCGCTCATGGCTTGCGGGGGATGGCCGCGTCCGCGTGTCCTGGCGCATCGCGCAAGCGTTCCGGGCCTCGCTGCGTGAGCAACAAGCGGCGCTGGGCAGGCTCGTGGACTTCGCCACGGCACGAAGGGTGGAGGTGGCCGCACTCGGTGCTGCCCGGGCCAATCAATTGCTCACCAGTCTGAGGTCCACCCATACGGATGAGATGGCGAGGCTCAAGGGCATCCACCAACAGCCCGAGGTGGCGAAGCAGGTCAACGCGCTCGATACCGTGATGTCGGATCTGATCGGGTTGATGGGGACACATTGGAGGAATCCCAGCCAGAATCTGCCTGGCTTCCAGGGGATCATCCAGCGCCTGAATGCACAGCGATTGGCCCTCCAGGACTTCAAGGACCAGCTCGCCAACCTGGAATCACGGCTCGAAACCTTCGATCCGGACGAAGGCTATTCCCCCAACTCCAGCTACTTCACCACCATCATCTCGATGGACGATCTCGCCCGGCAGATTCCCTCCGGGCTCGGGGAGGTCATGGTGCGCTGGATCGCTGACTGGGGCCACCGGGGAAAACTCCGGGTGAGCTCCCATGGCGACGGCAAAGGCCATCTCCACATGGAGGCCGATGAGGTGTCCGGCGCTCGCGTTGCCGACTGGCTCTACCAGAATGGACTCGAGGAAAACCTCCAGCCCATTGGTCAGCGGCAGGACCGCGCGGGCCTCAAGGCGGAGCACGGGTTGATCACCATCAACTTGTCGATCTGCATGGGCGGACGGGCCTTCAATGAAGAGACACAGACCACCACCCCAGGCCTGCTCCAGCCTCAACAGCGGACCACCGTGCCCGCCCCGGGCTCGGCCCTGGACCTGCTGCTGCGCCGCCTGCGCCACTACCGGGTCCACGGCATCGAGGTGACGGGAAGCAACATGGTCGTGCGCGACGAAGGCGGTCGGCTGGGCGAGGCACTGGGAGATGACTGGTTCCTGCTAGCCCACTCGGAGCGGAAGGTCCGCGCGATCTCCTGAACGACCCGCTCCTCCCGCTTCAGCGTCCGCGCACCGGATCCTCGTGGTGGTCATGCCCCGGTCCGCCGAAGGTGCCCGGCCAGGGTTCCTCCGCGGGCTGGAGCCCGGGGATGGGGAAGCGCCGGAACCGCGCCTGACTGTTGGCGAACGGGGGATCGCAGTCCCCGCACGTCTGCGCCCCATCCATCATCACCACGCTGTCCGGCCCCAGCTCCAGGAACTGCGCGGGCGTCGCCGCGTTGACCATCGGGCACTGGAACACCTCGCTGCCGTCGCGCGCGCTCACCGCGAACATCGTGGGCAGCCCGAACCCATTCATCCCCGTGCCCACCACCACCGTCTCCGGCGGCAGCCCCGTGCGCGTCGCCCAGCTCGCCAGCCGCGTCTCGGGGGCCACCGGCCCCGGCCAACCCTGGAACGTGTACGTCCACGCCGCCTCCAGCCCCGGCAACCCGTACCCCTTCAGCGTCCACTCCTGCGTGCTGTCGTCCTGGGACGCCGCCGGGATGAGGCGCTCGGACGTGGCCACCGCGCGGCCCAGCCCCTTGGGGAACGTCTGCGAACCCACCGCCTGTCCGTCCTGCGTGCGCAAGGCCTGCGTGGAGCGCTCGTTGAGCAGCAGCCCGTTCACGATGGCCAGCTCTCCCGCGCTGAACGCCTCCGTCTTGCGCCAGCGCGGCACCCCGTCCTGGGAGAACGCCATCAACAACGTGGGCGCCCCCGGAAACAGCGGCGCCCCCACGTTCAACGTCTGCCCGAAGGCCAGATACAAATCCCCCGACGCATCCGACGCCACGCCGAACGGGTGCGGGTGGTTGCACTCGGAGAGCAGCGGGTCCTTGATCTCCTGAGCGGACACCATCCCGCCAAAGGCATCCAACACCACGAGGAAGTACTGCCGACACAACGTCTCACGTGTGGTGCCCTCCGGATACGCCTCGAAGAGCGCTGCCAGCCGGTCCGGCTGCATCACCCCCAGCCGCGCCATGAACAGCGTCGTCAGCCCCTTCGCGAAGTCCGGCCGCGCGGTCGCCAGGTCGAACGTCCACCGCGGCGCCCCCGTGGCCCTGTCCAGCAGCGACACCTGCCCGGAGAGCGGCAGGTCCATGCAGAGCAGCCGGTCGTTCCACAACATGCACCGCCGGCCCGCCACGCTCGCCCGCACCGGCACCGGGCCCGCCGCGTCCAGCAGCGCCGGCACGAAGAAGCCCACCAGCGTCACATCCCCGGTGGGCCCCACCAGCAGGTCGTGCAGCGCCTCGCCGTTGGAGGCCGCGTCGTACGTCCAGTCGGGGAACACCGCCGTCGCGGCCGGACGCTCGCACACGGACCCCTTGCACCGGCCCGGTCCCTGGCAGGGGCTCGCCGGCGCGCAGATGAAGTTCTCCGGCGGATCGCGCCGCTGGCACGCCCCGTCCAGGCACACGTCCGCCACGTCACAGCCGCGCTCCGGGCCGCAGAAGGTGCCGTCCGGCGCGTTCGCCAGCGCGCACCCGACCTTCGGATCGCACGTGCCCACCTGGCACTTCCCATCCCCCGGACACGGCGGCGCCGGCACCGCCGTGCAGCCATCCAGCGGGTTGCACACGTCCGTGGTGCACGCGTTGCCGTCGTCGCAGACGCGCTCCGTCCCCTTGCACCGCCCCGCCGTGCAGGTGGCGTCCTGGAGGCACGCGTTGCCCGGATCGCACGCCGTGCCGTCCGGCTCCTCCGCCTCCACGCACGTCTCCGTCACGACATCGAACGTGGCGGTGTGGCAGGCCACCGGCGTGGGACAGGTGGGAATCGCGTTCGCCTGGCCCTGGAGCACCACGCGCACCTCCCCGCCCCCGGGCGCCCGGCCCGTCAGCGTGGCCTCCACCGCGCCCGTCGCCTCCGGCCGGTAGAACAGCTTCACCGGCACCTCCCCCGGCACCATCCGCGTGGGCAGCCCCTGCGCGAAGAAGGGCGGCGCCAGCGCCGTCCACTCCACGTCCAGCGTGGTCCGGCCCGCGTTCACCACCCGGATCTCCACCTCGCGCTGCACCCCGGGGTAGCTGGCCGGGAACGTCACGAGCTCCTGGGAGACCCGCAGGAGGCTCCGGGCGCCGGTGAGCGGGGGTTCGTCCCGGCAGGCCCCCAGAAGGGCCAGGACGGCCGCCAGGGCCCCCAGGAGGCCTGTTGGAGCCCACCTCTCCACCGTCCGCTTGCGCGTCATCGTGCCTCCCTGACTCCGGCCTATACCACCCCTCTCCATCCCCATGTCCGACGGCACCCCACCCCCCAGGGCTTCAGGATCGTCTCCCGGGAAGGCCGGACTTTTTTCAGCCCCAAGCATTTCGAGCCGCTCCAACCCCCTGAAAACACATCCCTGTTGCAGGGTACGGTTCTGGCAAAGGTTCGCCGCATGACCCTGGCCAGCCCCTCCAGCGTTTCTCCCGGAATGCAGGCATTCACGGTGCTTATCGTCCGGGGCGTCCAGTCCACGGTGGACGGACTGGCACCGGAGGTCCGGCGGGCGGTGCTGGCGGAGCTGTTCCGGATGGGCGCCGATGCATGCCGGGAACACTCGGACGGTGCGCCCTGTCTTCCCTACACCCTGCGCCTGGACGTGGCGGACTGCCGGATGCACGTGGAGCTGGACCCCCTGCGCACCCGGCTGTCCCTGACAGGCCTCACCCGGCCCCGGCCGCACTAGAGGACTGAGTGAACGAGCGGTGGACACAGGGGCAGCCAGTGCCCCGACGCGCGGGTTACGAGGAGAGCTGGGAGCTCACCTACCGCGTCGAACAGCTCCGGGAGCTGGTGGGGCAGGAACTGCGCCTGGACCCCGAACTCGGCGACGAGCTGGAGGACACCCTGGCCCGCCTGGTCCAGCGCAACCTGCGCCTGCGCGGCCTGCACCGGATGGTCTCCGCCGAACGCGAGGCCGAGGACCTGGCCATGTTCCGCGCCGCCCTGGAGGACCTGGACCGGCAGCTTCTGCACGACCTGCCCGGCCTGCTGGACCGGCTGCGTGCCACGCTCCTGTAGCGGATGCAGCCTGTAGCGGATGCCCGTCGGGCGTCGGCTCTCCACGCGAAGGCACAGGCACCGTCTTCTTTAACCAGTCTATTTGTAGTGTTGATCAACTGGTGGAAGCAGTAGGCGGCGCGGAGTTGGGGACAAGTCAGCAACCCCATGGATTCATACAGGAATCGGCGATCTGCTACATGTGGGCAAGTTGCCGGTTATCCCCCGGCATCCACAGGCTGGGGATCCGCTGGCCGGTTGTCCACAGCCCGTCCCCCGTCCTCCACAGTTCATCCACAGGGACCTGGGGGGCATGCGGGCCCACCCCAAGTGGGTCTCCACCTGGACGGAACGTCCCCTGGCGCAACAGCCCTGTTATGGTCCCCGGGCGATTTTTCCGTTTCTCTTGATGCGGGCGCGCCGGTCCGGGGCGCTGGAGGATGACCTCATCGATTTCCATCGGGGCGAGCGCATCGGGAAGTACGAGGTGCTCACGCAGTTGACCGTGGGCGGCATGGCGGAGCTGTTCCTGGGCTACACGTCCGGTCCGGGCGGCTTCCGCAAGTACGTGGTCATCAAGCGCATCCTCCCGGACGCGCGGTCGAACGAACAGTTCGTCCGCATGTTCCTGGACGAGGCGCGCATCACCGCGGCCTTCAACCACCCGAACATCGCGCAGGTGTTCGACCTGGGGGAGGAGGACGACGGGCTCTACCTGGCCATGGAGTTCATCGGCGGGCAGAACCTCAACCAGGTGACGAGCGCGTGCCTGAGGAAGCGCCAGCCGGTGCCGCTGGGCTTCACGCTGTCGGTGGCGCGCGACGTGTGCCTGGCGCTGCACTACGCGCACGTCTTCACGTCGCCCGGCGGCCAGCCCAGCCCCGTCATCCACCGCGACGTGGCGCAGAAGAACATCATGGTGACGTACGACGGCACCGTGAAGCTGCTCGACTTCGGCATCGCCAAGGCGAAGAACAGCCTGGAGCGCACCCACGTGGGCACGGTGAAGGGCACCACCGGCTACATGTCCCCGGAGCAGGTGCGCGGCGATCCGCTGGATGGCCGGAGCGACCTGTTCTCCGTGGGCGTGGTGCTGCACGAGCTCATCACCGGCGAGCGGCTGTTCGCCGGGAAGACCGAACGCGATGAGATGGTGAAGATCCTCGAGGATCCCATCCCGTGGCCGTCCGTGCTGCTGCCGCACATCTCCGAGGACATCTCCCGCGTGGTGATGCGCGCCCTGGAGCGCAACGTGGACCGCCGGTACGCGTCCGGCCGGGACATGGCGCGCGCCATCGAGAAGGCGGCGGGCACGAAGCTGATGGACGCCGAACAGCGCGCGGCCCTGATGAAGAGCCTCTTCTCCGAACGCATGGCCGCCACGCGCTCGCTGCTGGAGAGCGCGGACGTGACGACGAGCAGCCAGGTGATGGCGTCGGCGAAGCGCGCGCTGCAGAAGGACGACGGCCCCTACCTGCCGGAGCGCAAGGCGGACGCCCTGAGCGTCGTGGAGGCGCGCAAGAAGGCGGAGGTCGCCCGGATGCGGGCGGACGAGGCCTCCAGCGCCGACACCGCACCTCCGGTGAAGCGCTCCAAGCTGGGTGCCGTGTGGGCCGTGGGGATGCTGGCGGTGTTGATGGGCGGGGCCTATGGGGCCTTCCGGCTCACGAAGCTGCTGGAGCAGGAGGAGCAGGAGCCCCCCACGCCCGTCGACAATGGCCCCATGGTGGCCATCCCCATCCCGCCGCCGAGGCCCGCCACGCCGGATGCGGGGGTGACGGTGGTGGTGGACGACAGGGACAAGGTCCGGGACCGGGATGAACCCCGTGGTGGCCGGGGCAAGCGCGGCCGGGGCGAGGTGACGCTCTTCCTGGACGAGCCCGCGCAGGTGTTCCTCAACAACAAGTCCCTGGGAAGCACGCCGCTGGTGAAGCGCGCGTTTCCGGTGGGGCAGACCGATTTGATACTGGTGGGCGAGGACAAGAAGCGCCGCGTGCTCTCCGTGCCGGTGGAGGCGGGCAAGCCGGTGCGCCTCAACCTCAAGTTGAAGGAGCTGCCTGGCCGCTGAAGCGCCGCTCCCCTGCCCCGCTGTCTTGCGTCGCGACGTGGACGGAGGGGCATGGGAATGAGCGGCATGGGCGGAAGGGGTCCGCTATCCTCCGCCCTCATGGCGTTCTCCCTTGGCTTCCTGATGGACCCGCTCGAGAGCGTGCGGGTGGACCACGACACGACGTTCTCGCTGATGCTGGAGGCCCAGCGGCGCGGGCACGACGTCTACTACTTCGAACAGGGGTGGCTGCGCTTCAACGGCCGCTGCGCGGAGGCGCGCATGCGCCGGGTGAAGGTGCGGCGCGAGCCCGGCCGGCACTTCGACGTGCTGAGCGAGGAGGTGCTGCCCCTGTCGAGGCTGGACGTGCTCTTCCTGCGCAAGGATCCGCCGGTGGACGCGAACTATCTGCACGCGACCCAGTTGGTGGAGCTGTGTCCGGAGCGCTCGCCGGTGTTCATCAACAACCCGTCGGGCATCCGCGACGCGAACGAGAAGCTCTTCACGCTGAACTTCCCGGACCTGATGCCGGAGACGCGCGTGACGAGCGAGCTGTCGGTGGTGATGGACTTCGCGGCCCGGAACGAGAAGGGCACCATCCTCAAGCCCATCGACGGTTTCGGCGGCAAGGGCATCCTGTTCCTGGCGCCCGGGGACCGCAACGCGCGCTCGATGGTGGAGCTGCTGACGCAGGGCGGGAAGGAGCCCATCCTCGCGCAGGCCTACGTGCCGGAGAGCCGCCTGGGCGACAAGCGCATCATCCTGGTGGACGGCGATCCGGTGGGCGCGGTGCTGCGAGTGCCGTCGGACGCGGACCACCGGGGCAACATGGCCGCGGGCGGTACGCCAGCGAAGGCGGAGATCACCGCGCGCGACCTGCACATCTGCAAGCGCCTCAAGCCCGCACTCCAGGAGAAGGGACTCATCCTGGTGGGCATCGACGTGCTGGGCGACTACCTCACGGAGGTGAACGTCACCAGCCCCACGGGGCTCGTGGAAGCGAGCCACCTGGACCACGTCTCCTGCGAGGCGCGCGTGCTGGACGTGGCCGAGCGGATGCACGGCGCGCGCTGACGTGACGGTGCCCGACCCACGGGACGACGAGACGCTGGACTCCATTGGCACCGCGGACGTGCGGGTGTTCCAGCGTCGGACGGGCTACCGCTTCACGGTGGACGCGGTGCTGCTGGCGCACTTCGCGGCCACGGAGGGGCGGGAGCTGTCCGGGCCGGTGCTGGAACTGGGCGCGGGCAGTGGCGTGGTGTCGCTGCTGCTGGTGAAGCAGTTCGGCGCCGAGGGCCCGGTGGACGCGCTGGAGTTGCAGCCCGGGGTGCACGCGCGGTTGACGCGCGCGGTGGCGCTCAACGGGTGTGAAGGGCGGGTGCGGCCGGTGCTCGGGGACCTGCGCCAGGCGCGCACGCTGCTGGCCTCCGGAGGCTACGGGCAGGTGGTGTCGAATCCCCCGTTTCGCAAGGCCCAGGCGGGGGTGGTGAGCCCGGACGAGGAGCGGGCCATGTCCAAGTCGGAGGTGGCGTGTGATGCCGAAGCGGTGGTCGCCGCGGCGAGGCATGCGCTGCGTCCGGGCGGGGGCGTGAGCCTGGTGTATCCGGCGGCGCGGCTCGCGGAGGTGCTGGGGTTGCTGACCGGGGCGAGGCTGTTTCCCCAGGTGCTGCGGATGGTGCATGCGCGGGTGGATGCCCCGGCGACGCGCTTCCTGGTGCAGGCCCTGCGGGACCAGGACCGGGGCCTGTCGGTGCGGCCGCCGTTGATCGTCCACGGGGAGGGGCCCGGGGGCTACGGCGCGGAGGTGGCGGCGCTGATGGACGTGCCGCTGGCGGAGCGGGCCGGGGGTTGAGTGCCTGCCCGTGGAGCCACGGGCCCTGCGGGCGTCCGGGCCGGAAGGGCGGAGGCATCACAACGTAAGGGGCACTTCACCCACCGGACGCGTGCGTCCCGGACGAGGAGAGCACCCATGAACGTGACGATGCTGAATGAACAACCGTCGCTGTTGAAGTCGGCCGCGCTGCTGCCTCCGCGTCTGTCATTGGGCGCGACGATGATCCAGCACGGCCTGGCGAAGCTGAAGAAGGAGGGCTCCGAACAGCACGCGGGCATGTTCGAGCAGCTCGGGTTCAAGCCGGGCCGTCCGTGGGTGCTGGCCACCGGCATCACGGAGCTGGTGGCGGGGGTGAGCTCCATCCTGGGCATCGCGACGCGGTTCACGGCGCTGTCGGTCATCGTGACGCAGGCGGTGGCCATCGCGAAGGTGCACGGCAAGAACGGCTTCGACATCACCAAGGGCGGGTACGAGTTCAACGTGGCGCTCATCGCGATCGCCCTGGGGACGTTGATGCGCGGGCCGGGGCGGCTGTCGCTGCACAGTGCGCTGGAGCAGCGGGTGAAGCGCAAGGAACTGAGGCACTTCCGCCTGCTGCCGCGCCAGCGCCGGAGGTCGGTGCTGCTCGACGCGCTGGGGTAGGCCCTGTCCGGCGACGGACGGGGGTGGGCGCTGGAGGGA
>NZ_RAVZ01000301.1 GCF_003611635.1 Corallococcus terminator
GCTTCGGCGCGGGGGGCTTGCCACCCGCGGCGGGGGGCGGGCCACCCATGCCACCGTGCGCTCCAGGCATGCCGGGCATGCCGGGCATGCCACCGGGAGGCGCCTCGGGGGGCTTCACGATCTCGATGAGCTCCACGTCGAACACGAGGGCGGCACCGCCCGGGATGTTCGGGGGCGCGCCGCGGTCGCCGTAGGCGATGTCGGAGGGGCAGGTGAGCTGCGCCTTGCCGCCGACCTTCATCTTCTGGAGGCCCTCGGTCCAGCACTTGATGACGCCCTGGAGCGGGAACTGGGTGGGCTCACCGCGCTTGAAGGAGCTGTCGAACTCCTTGCCGTCGGAGAGGGTGCCCTTGTAGTGCACCTTCACGATGTCGGAGGCGACGGGCTGGGCGCCGGTGCCCGCCTGGGTCTCCTTGTAGACGAGACCGGACTCGGTCTTCTGCGCGCCGGGCTCCTTGGCCTTCTCCTCCAGGAACTTGACCGACTTCTCCTTCTCCTTCGTGGCCTTGCGGGTCGAACGCTCCTTGGCGAGCTCCTGGAGCTTGGGACCGTAGACCTCCAGGTCCACGTCCGTCTTCTCACCGGACACCTGCGCGCCGAGGCCGGCCTTCACGAACTCCAGCTCCTGCGGAGACATGTCGAACACGCTGATGCTGCGGCCGATGGACAGGCCCAGCGCGTAGAACGTCTTCTGCTCCTCGGTCTGGGGAGCACCGGCGGTGGCCGCCGTGGTGGAGCCCGTCGCCGCGGGCTTCTCGCCCGCGCCGCCCTGACCCTGGCAGGCCGTCAGGCTCAGCAGGGTCGCAATCAGCATCGTCTTCTTCATGATGTCGTCGCCTTTCCTTTGGCTCAGCGGCAGCCGACCGCCCGCTGCATGCCCGGGGCGCGGTCTACTACAGAAAATGCCCGCCATCCTCTTGGGAACCGTGCTTTCCCCGGATGGGTGCCCAGGCAGGTAGGACAACCGGCCGCCGCGCCTACAACCGGGGGGACGGAACGGGATTCCCGGAAACCGGCCGGGAGCGAGGGTCTGGAGGGCGACCCCCTACGGCTTGCGTCCGAAGGCGGCCTGGGACACCAGCAGCAGGACGATGGCGCCCAGGATGGCGCCCAGGAAGCCGGTGGGCTCCGGGTCGCGCCAGTCCGTGCCGCGCCAGATGGACGTGAGGAAGCCGCCCACGAACGCGCCCGCCACGCCCAGCAGCGTGGTGCCGATGCAGCCCAGGCGCTGGTTCCCCGGCAGCACGGCCCGGGCGATGAGGCCCGCGAAGAAGCCGAAGATGATCCAACCCAACAACCCCATGGCACCCCTCCCCGCGCCCAGGCGCGCGTGCCCCGCAGTCTGGCGCAGGCCACGCGGAGGCGGAAGTCCGACGTCGTGTCGCATACGCTGACGCGCACCCACCATGAGCCCCCTGCGACGCGCCACCCGGGACGACAACGCCGCGCTGCTGGAGTTGTTCGGCGACGTGCCCATGACGGGCGACCTGGTGCTCAGCACCCAGCGCGCACCGGACTACTTCGCCCTCTTCGCCATGCAGCGGGGCGAGGCTGAAATCTGGGCCCACGCCCAGGGTGAGGCCTCCCGCCTGGACGGCATGGGCGCCATCCACGTGCGCGACGGGTGGCTGGACGGCAGGCCGTGCCGCGTGGGCTACCTGGGAGACCTGCGCACCCGCTTCTCCGCGCGCCGCGCCCGGGGACTCGCCCGGTTCTATGGGCCCGTGCTGGAGGAGACCACCCGGCGCCAGAACGTGGATGTCTTCCTCACCGCCGTCATGGCCTCCAACGCCGCCGCGCTCCAGGCCCTCGTGCGCCGCGCCGCCACGCGCGAAGCCCAGCCGCACTACCACCTGCTGCGCGCCTTCTCCGCCATCTCCATCCAGTTCGTCCTGGGCCGCCGCCCGCGCCCCAGCCGCTTCACCGTGCGCCGCGCCACCGCCGAGGACGTGCCCGCCATGGCCGCGCTGCTGGATGCCGACCACCGCGCCCGCCCCTTCGGCTACCGCTACGACACGGGCGAACTGGAGCACCGCTTCGCCCACTGGCCGGGCCTGCGCGTGGAGGATTCGTTCCTCGCGTTCGACGCGAACGGGCGCCTCGTCGGCTGCACCTCCGCGTGGAACCCCGACGCCGTGAAGCGCTACCGCGTGATGGCGTACCGGGGCGGCATGAAGTGGGTGCGCCGGGGCTTCAACGCACTGGCCACCGTCACGGGCGCGCCCCGCCTGCCGCCACCCGGTGGGGACTTCCGCTACTTCTACCTGTGCAACACCTGCGTCCCCGGCGAGGACCCGGCCGTCTTCCGCGCGCTGCTGGACGCGGTGTACGCGGCCTTCCACGGCCAGGGCTTCCACTTCTTCACCCTGCAGCAGGACTCCGAGGACGCGCTGGCGCCCGCGCTGAAGGGCTTCCTCCAGCGCCGGCTGGACTTCCACCTGTACGCCGTGACGCCCGCCTCGCGTCCCCCGACGACCTTCGCCCGGGGACGCACCGGCTTCGAAATCTGTCTGCCCTGAGGGCTAGACGACGCGCGTCTTCCAGCGCCCGCGACGGAACAGGAAGATGCCCGACACGGACATCGCCGCGAAGGCCACCGGCACCGCGATGTACGCGCCCACCTCGCCCATGCCGAACGGATGCGCCAGCACCCAGGCCAGCGGCAATTCCAGGGCCCAGAGGCAGCACAGGTCGATGAGCGTGGGCGTCGTCGTGTCCCCCGCGCCGTTGAACGCGGAGGTGAGCACCATGCCGTACGCGCAGGAGACGAAGCTCAGCGAGAAGATGCGCAGCGCCGTGGCGCCCGACACCACCACCGCCGCGTCCGTCGTGAACACGCCCATGAGCGGCGTCGCGAAGACGAAGAACACCACGCCGATGGTGCTCAGCACGATGAGGTTGTAGCGGCCCGCCATCCACACCGCCCGCTCGCCCCGCGCCACGTCGCCCGCGCCCATGCTCTGGCCCAGCAGCGTGGATGCCGCGTTGCCCAGCCCCCACGCGGGCAGCAGCGCGAACAGGACGATGCGGATCGCGATGGTGTAGCCCGCGAGCGCCGTGCTGCCGAACGACGACACGATGCGCACCAGCACCACCCAACTGGACGTGGTCACCAGCGCCTGCACCATGCCCGCGCCCGACAGGCGCACCATCGCCAGCATCGTCCCGGGCTCCAGCGACACGTGCTCCCGCCGCACCTGGAGCCGCCCGTTCGCCTGCGCCAGCCGGAAGAGCTGGTAGAGCACGCCCGCGCTGCGGGCAATCGTGGTGGCCCACGCCGCGCCCACCACGCCCATCTCCGGGAACGGGCCCAGGCCGAAGATGAGACACGGGGCGAGCAGGATGTTGAGGCCGTTGGCCAACGCCAGCGTGCGCATCGCGATGGCCGCGTCGCCCGCGCCCCGGAAGATGGCGTTGATGAGGAAGAGCAGGAGGATGCTCACCACCCCACCCATCATCACGCGCGTGTAGCCCACGCCGTGCTCCAGCACCCAGGGCGAGCCTCCCAGCGCCTCCAGCAACGGCCGCGCGAAGACGATGCCCGCGATGGCCAGCACCGTGGAGAGCATCACCCCCAACCCAATCGCTTGCACCGCCGTGCGCGCCGCCCGCTCCGAATCCTTCTCCCCGATGCGCCGCGCCACCATCGCCGTGGCGCCGATGCTCAACCCCATGCCGGCCGCGTAGATGATGGTGAGGATGGATTCGGTGAGGCCCACCGTGGCGACCGCCTCCGCGCCGAGCCTGCCGACGAAGGCGACGTCCACCACGGCGAACACCGACTCCATCAACATCTCCAGCACCATGGGCACGGCCAGCAGGAAGATGGCTCGCCTCAGGGGCAGGCGCGTCAGGTCCATCTCCGTGCCGTGCAGCGCCTCCTTCACCAGCGTCCACAGGCCCTTCGGCGACGGAGGCACGGTGGCCTCGGCGACGTCGTGTTCCTGCGATGGGGGCGTCTCTTCCACGGGTGCGGGTTTCATGCGTGGGGCCTTCCTACAGGAACGCGGAGGGGGAGTGGCGCCCACCGACGCCTACGGCCCTCAACCCCTGACGTCCTGGAGGTGCGGCACCCACCCCTGTCCGTCCAGCGAGCGAGCGTCGGATGCAGGACGGCGGTGTCGCGCTTGGGGGTGACACCCGATGCGAGGAGCGAGGTGTAACTTGCGGCTTCCCGATGAGTCCTTCGATAGCAACCGCCCCCGCCCTGCCCACCGTGGTGGGTCCGCATTTCACGCTGGCCTCGTCCGCGCGCCTGTTGGGCACGCTCCAGGTCGGGCCCGGGGCTGTGATCTCCCGGGGCGCTGTCGTGCGCTCGGTGGGGGGCTCGGTCACGATGGGCGCATCCTCCACCCTGCGCGAGGACGCGGTGGTGGTGGGCACCCCCGAACGCCCGGCCTTCCTGGGGGAGAAGAGCGTACTGGGGCCCCGCTCGCTTGTCATTGGCGCCAGGGTGGGCGCGCTGTGTGACATTGGCGACGGCGCCATCCTGATGCCCGGCGTGACGGTGGGAGACCGCTGCGTGGTGGACGAAGGCTCCGTGCTGCCCCCGGGCATGACGGTGCCGGACGGGTCGGTGGTGTTCGGCCGGCCCGGCCAGGTGCTGCGCGTGCTCTCCGCCGAGGACCTGGCCCGCATGCAACAGCGCCGGGGCGGAAACCTCACCCTTACGGCTCCACCGTTGACCTCTTTTTCCGCGCGGGACCGCGCCGAGGATGCCCCCATGGGCCAGCTCTACGCCTTTCGCGACCGTCACCCCTTCGTGCACCCCACCGCCACCCTCTTCTCCTCCGCGGAGATCTCCGGCGACGTCGTCATCGGCGCGGGCGCCATCATCGGCGCGGGCGTGAAGATCACCGGCGACCTGAACGGCCCGGTCCGCATCGGGGCGCGGGTGCAGATATTGGAGAACACCGTGCTGCACCTGCTGCCGGACACCATGCTGGTGCTCGAAGAGGGTGTCGTGGTGGGACCGGGCTGCGTGCTGCACGCGTGCCAGTTGGGCGCGGGCACGGTGGTGGAGCCCGGTGCCATCCTCTGCGAGGGCAGTCACCTGGGCAAAGGCTGCCACGTGAGCGCCGGCAGCCTGGTGAAGGCGCGCGCGGTGTTCCCGGACTACGCGCTGGTGGAAGGCTTCCCAGCGGTGCAGGTGGGCACGCGCACCTCCCCGCCGGAGTCGCCGCGCTGGGTGCTGCGCCCGGAAGACCTGCCGGGCCTGCGGCGCATGGGGTGAGGTTGCTCCATCGGGTCGGCTCGGGCATCTTCGGAGGCCATGGGCAGGCTCGAGCAGATTGAAGCGGTCAGGGTGGTGTTGGAGATCGTGGGGCCGCTGGCCCTGGGGCTGATCAGCGGCGCGCTCTTCAAGAAGTTCATGTACCCCCGGGTGCTCGAACGAATGGGGAGCCGCCTCGAAGGGGTGGTGACCTCTCCCGCCAACGTCTTCCTCAACGGCCTGCTCATCGGCGTGTACCTGGGCGTGGCGGCGGCGTGCCATGCCTCCAACGCGCCGGAGACCGTGGCGTGGCTCCAGACGCACCTCGGCCTCCAGCCCTCGCCAACGCTGCTGCGGATCGCCTCCTTCGTGGCGACCTTCTTCTGCGGGTACAACCTCGCGACCCTCCCGTCATCCACCTCCGAGGAGGACGGCGGGCTCCACGTGGATCGGCGCTCGTAGACCAGCGCGAGCTACACCCAGAACACCACGTCGCGCTCCGCGTCCTCGGGACCGGGGCCCTGCGCGCCTTCGCGCAGCCAGCGCCGGTAGGCCTCCACGTCCGCGTGGTGCAGGTCCGCCTCCGTGCCGGAGTACACGCCGCCACCGGGTCCATCCGTGAGGCCCTGGCGCTGCGTCTCCATGATGAGGACGTCCTGCTGGATGACCTGCCGCGTGTACCAGCGCACGAAGGGCGTCAGCGCGCGGCCCACCCACGCACCCGGCAGGTCCACCGGCAGCCGGTAGCTGATCGCCGTGTACACGAGCGTGTCCGTGGGCCCGATGGGCGTGCACTGCGAGTTGATGGCGAAGCCGCTGTCGCCCCACTGGTAGTCCACGCGGGTGACGTTGGGCACGATGAACTCATCCGTGTGCACCAGCGGCAGGCCGCGAGGGTTGAACAGGCGGCCCAGGCCCGTGAGCGCGTCCTCCTCCTGGAGGTAGGTCATCCGCACGCGGCCCGCGTGACGCTTCACCGTGGAGGGGACACGCTTGCGCGTGGGGTTGCGGAACCAGCCCCGGTGCACGAAGGACGTGTGCGGCACGTCCATGAAGTTCTCCACCAGGTTCGTCACGCCGTTCGCGAAGCGCGTCACCATGAAGTAGACGGTCCAGCCGCGCTCGCCCCAGTAGGGCACGCGGAAGGGTTCGGCTCGCGCGCGCGTCACATCCTCGCCCAGGTAGACGTAGACGAGTCCGTCCTGCTCCCGCGTGGGAAAGCGCGCGAGCCGTCCCAGGTCGCACGGCGCGGGCTTCAGACCTTCATGCGCGCAGGCGCCCGCGTCCAGCTTCTCTCCGCGCTGCGGAGGTCCCAGCGCCGGAATCTCCACCACCGCGCCGGACGCGTCGTACACCCAGCCGTGGTACGGGCAGCCCAGGCGTCCGTCGAACACGTCGCCCTTCGACAGGCGCGCGTTGCGGTGGAGGCAACGGTCGCGCAGCGCGGTGGGGGCGCCATCGGGCCCCCGGAAGAGGACGAGCCCCGTGCCGAACACGGTGCGCGCCAGTGGCTTGTTCGCGGGCAGCTCCGTGGACAGACACGCCACGTACCAGAAGTCCTTCAGCGCCCCGCAGCGGGCGAGATCCGCCTCCGCCTCCAGATCCACCGCGGGCACCTGGGGACGGTCGTGGGGGTGTCTCATCGGATGACTTCCTTCCGGGTCATGTCGTCGTTCCAGAGAACCACTCGGACCAGCCCGGTTGACGGTGGAGGTCCACGGGCTTGATGTCCCCCGCCCGCTGCCCGAGCGCGATGCACCGCGCTTCATAGCGACGTGCCCCGTGCATCACGCGCACCGCGCGCACCGGCCCGAGTTGTCCCAGCTCGCGCGCGTAGCGGTAGTGATGGCCCTCGCATAGCGCCCGCTCCACGGCCGCCGCGGTGGCTTCCAGGCGTTCGGTGGACAGGTCTGTCTCCAGGAAGAGGCGGTAGGCCGGTGGCGTCCCCCACTCCGGCGCGAGCATGGCGAAGGCGGGACGGGGGGAGGGCAGTTGAGCGTCCAGCACCATGCCCACCCGCGCGGCGGAGAGCTTCTCTCCCACCAGGTCTGTCACCGCGTCCGCGCGGCCCAGGAAGCGCAGGCAGGGCGTCGCGTGCACGAAGCCCTCCACGCGGACGAGATCGCCCAGCCGGTAGCGCAGCAACCCTCCGGACGTGGAGAGCAGTACCGCATAGGTACGGCCCACCGTCAGCTCGTGCGCCAGGAGGGGGCGTGCGTCGGGGCGCGAGGGGTCCATGAACTCGTGGAAGTGGCTGCGCACCGCGAGCACCGGCGCGGGCGCATCGAAGAGCGGGAGGGTGATGACACCCTCGGTGGCGAGCAGACCCTTGCCCTGCACCTCCACCCCTTCGAAGCGTCGACAGGCGGAGGCCACCGCGTGCGCGGCCTGCGCGTCCGTCCACATGCTCAACAGCGCGAGCCCTGGCCACAGTGTGCACGCGGACACGCCACCGTCTTGCAGGGCGGTCCGCAGCACCTGGGCCCGTACGGGGTCCCTCACTCCCTGGAGTCCTCGCACCAGGGTGTCCCAGGCAGGTGCTCGCTCCGTGTCGGACAGGGGCAGGCCGTCCGCATCGTGTTCTGGAGGCCGCAGCGTGCCGCGCTCCAGGTCTTCCGCCAGTCGTTCGCCGTGCCGTTCCAGCGCGTCCATCAACAGCGTGAGGAAGCTGGGATTCCAGACGCTCACCAGGGACAGGTCCGCGCAGCGCACCAGGAACCACAGCGTCACGTAGCGGCACGGCTCCACGTGCGGCGCCTGTCCCACCGCGCCTGGCACGGCGAAGACGCGGGAGAGCAGCGGTTGCAAGGGACGCGGGAACCACGCGCTGTCCTCGGCGGAACCGACGGGGATGCCGCCCTCGGTCCGGTGCTGCTTGCGACCCAGCGGGGAGATGGACCAGTAGCTGGGGCCCGCGCGCACCGCGGGGCGCCGCAGGAGGACTTCGTGCAGCATGGGCGCGAGCGCGCGTTGGAACTCGCCCAACAGGCCGCGCGTCACCGGCACCGGCTTGGATGCTCCCGAGGAGCCGCCCGACAACTCGAAGCGCAGGACGGGTTCGCGCGTGAGCACGCGGGCCTCGCCCTGAGCGATGCGCTCCACGTCCGCGCTCATCGCATCCGGCGTGGACACCGGCACCGCGTCCTGGAACTCCCGGGCGGTCCAGATCCGTTCGAAGTGCGCCACCCGGCTTGCCTGTGTCGTGCCTTCCGCTGCCCTGAGCACCCTCGCGAGACACTCCGCCTGTGCTGCTCCCGGCCTGAGCAACGCGTGACGAAAGCGCAGCGCGGACGGAGTCAGCGCCGCGAGGGTCGCGGTCAGCATCGCACGGGAGGTCAGCACCGGAGGGTCCTCTCGGGATCGAGAGGCATGGCGGCTCCGCTCCGACGCGTGCCGGACCTCTCGCGCTTCCACTCCGAACCATGATGCGGTTCGGCCGCGCTCCCGCACGAAGTCAGCACTGCACGTTCCAGTACGGCTCCGCGATGCAGCGCGGTCGCTCCCCGGCACACGCTCCGCACGTCACGTCCCCACCCGGATCCGCGAGGCATCGCGCTCGCGGCGGGCCCAACGGCGAAGCTGCCCCCACACGCTGCGCGCCAAAGCCCGCGTCAGGTCCCAGCCACGGATCTCCACCAGGCACACCAACTCCTCGCCGTCGCCATGGCCCGGGTTGCGCTCCGCGAAGTAGGCGATGTGCGGATGTCCCGCCGCGTCCCGGTCGATGGGCGAGACACCATCCCTCACACGGTAGTGCGCCCCATTGAACCGCAGCGTGCCGCGCCCCGCGTCGTACTGCGCGCCGAACCACCGCGTCGCCAGTCCGTGCAGGAACTCCGAGCGCCCCGTGGGTGGCGTCCAGTCCCGCCTCGGGTGCGTGCGCGGGAAGTAGTTCACCGCCAGCAGGTACGTCTTGTATCCGCCCGACAGCAGCAGCCAGTACAGCGGCCGCCACGGTCTGCGCAGCTTGCGCGCGAGCAGCAGCCGGCCGAACACCACCTGCAACGTCTTGTGGCCCCACCAGTCCGGGTGGATGACCGTGTCGCCCGAATACAGCACCTCCGCCCCGTCCTCCTCCGCGAGGCGCACCGTGCTGAACCCCACCAACTCTCCCGTGCGCCGGGCGTGCAGCAGGAACACGTACTGCTTCGCGTCCAGGTCCGCATGGAAGCGCTCCGCGCTCACGCCCACGTAGCAGCACTGCATCAACTCCAGCATCCGCGCCCGTGTGTCGGCGGAGAGGGCCTCGCGCCGCACGGTGGTGCCCTTCATCGCGGAGAGCATCGCGTCAGGGTCCTCCCCTTCGCGCCGAGGGACCGGGCGGCTGACGCACCTCGTGGTAGCGGTCCGCCTCCAGTGTCACCTCCTGCGGCTCCGCGCCATACCAGTGGACCGTCGCCTTCACCGGCCCCACGTGGCGACCCAGGCCGAAGTGCAGTCGAGGATCCGCCGACGCGGAGAAGCCTCCCATCAGCCCCACCTCGCGCACCTGCTCCACGCGCTGGCCGTTCTCCTCGTAGGAGACGACCACCCGCGTGCCCACCGCGCTCCGGTGCGTGCGCTGACCGTCACCCACCAGTGACAGGCCCACGAAGTGCGCATCCGGCTTCGCCTCCGTGGCGCTCGCGCGCAGCGTATTGCGGTACAGCGACACCGGCGCGTGCTGGTTGGTGACGAGCACGTCCAGGTCCCCGTCCTCATCCAGGTCCGCCATCAGCACACCGCGCGAGTTGTCCGGCGCTTCGATGCCCACCTCCCGCGCCACATCCACGAAGTGTCCCGGCCGCGCATCCCCCAGGTTGAGGTACACGCGGCGCGCCTCGTTCGGATAGAGCACGCGGCCCCGGATGTCGCCCCACTTGTCCGCGTACGTGTGCACCTCCGGCCCTGACTGCATGAGCTTGTGGTTCACGTACCAGTAGTCGTTGCGCTGCCCGTCCGGGATGCGCCACTTCGGCGCGTCCAGGCGCGCGTCCACCATGCCGTTGGCCTGCACCAGGTCCGGCCACCCATCCGCGTCCAGGTCCCCCGCCGCCGCGCCCCAGCCGAAGCGCCGCTCGTTGAGTGCTCCCCGGAAGGTGGCCTCGTCCTTGAAGGTCGGAACGAAGGCGTCCTCGCCCGGCCCCACCATCCACAGCAGGCTGCCCTCCGCCTGGAGCGAGTGGTGCACGTTGGACACGTACACATCCAACCAGCCGTTGCGGTCGAAGTCCGCCACGCTCGCGTTCATGCCCTTGTACGTGTCGCGGCCAATCTCCCCGAAGCGATGGCCCACGAGGTGGCGGAAGTGCCGCCCGCCCTCGTTGAGGTAGACATCGTCCGGGCCGAAGTCGTTGGCCACGTACAGGTCCGTCCACCCGTCGTGGTTGAGGTCCACCGTGCTCACCGCGAGCGACCAGTGCGTCTGGGACAGGCCCAGTGCGTCCACGTCCTGCTTCTCGAACGTGCCGTCACCCCGGCCCCGGTAGAGCGCGTTCTTGCCGCCGTTGTTCGCGTCGTGCCAGCCGTCGTGCATGAAGCGCAGCATCCGCC
This sequence comes from Corallococcus terminator, assembly GCF_003611635.1. GTDB lineage: Bacteria > Myxococcota > Myxococcia > Myxococcales > Myxococcaceae > Corallococcus > Corallococcus terminator. Next base: position 10,745 of record NZ_RAVZ01000301.1, read on the forward strand.
GGTCGCCCGCGTACTCGGGTGCGGGGAGCTGGAAGAGGTTGAGCGGCGTGGGCGTCGGGTAGTCCGGCAGGTGCGTCGTCATCGCGTTGAGCACCAGCAGGTCCAGGTGCCCGTCGCGGTCGTAGTCCAGGAACGTGAGCCCCAGGCTCACCGCGTGGTCCGTCACGCCCGCGGCCTCCGTCACATCCTCGAAGCCCGCCGTGCCCGTCTCCTTCAGCGTGTTGCGCAGCAGGCGCACCGGCCCGAAGGCCACCGCCACCGCGAGGTCCGGGTCCCCGTCCCCATCCCAGTCCACGAAGGTGCCGCCGCCCGCCAGCCCCTCTTCCTTGTAGCGGGTGGCGAAGCGCTCCAGCGCGGGCACCGCGACGCGTTCGAAGCGCAGGTCGCCCAGGTTGCGGTAGAGCCCCGCGTGGTGCTCTGGCGTGCCCAGCGGGTGCGTGAGGAACAGGTCCAGGCGACCGTCCCCGTCGAAGTCCCCGGTGGCCACCGCGTCACCCACCGCGACCAGCCACTTGGCCACGTGGGCCACGCGCGGATCCAACTCCTCCAGCGTGTGTCCCATCGTGGAGGACAGGCCCGCCTTCGCGACGTCCTGCGAGTCCAGGTGGAACGCGAGCGGCGCCGAACGCGCACCGGGCGCGGCCATCACCGCGTGCCCCGTGGCCAGCACCGCTCCCAGGCCGCCCACCACGCCCACCCGCCGGAGCACGTCCGGGGACAGGAGCCTGCGCAGGGACTCGCGGCCTCCGGCGCGCCAGGCGGCTCGGGCGTGCATGAACACGAAGCGCGAGGTGGCCACGGTGAGCGCCGCGTAGAAGAACGTGTAGACGCTCTCCTTCAGGTGCAGCACCAGGTCCACGCACGTGATGGCCAGCGCGAGCAGCACCTGCGCCCTGGGCGTCCCGGGCGACGTGGCCGGGTCGGTGAGCATGTAGAAGACGAAGATGAAGAACGAGGGCGCGCCCAGCGTGCCCAGGAACAGCACCTCCGGCGGCAGGTGGTGACGGAGGATGAACGCCCGGAGCGCCGTCTGGAGCGCGTAGAAGGTGAGGAAGCTCACCACCAGCCAGCCCCGGCCCACGCGGAAGAAGAACAACACCAGCGCCGCCATCACGATGAAGGCCGACAGCGCCACCTCGCCGTTGGCCCACTGGTAGGCCGGCGCGGCGGTGATGAGCTCGCGCGTGACGAGCAGCGACACCGCCACCGCGAACATCGACGGGTTGAAGACGTGCCGCCCCTGGAAGGTCAGCAGGTACTTGGAGCCGATGGCCAGCCACACCGGCAGCCACAACAGCGTGCTCGCGTGAGAGTAGTTGAGCAGCAGCGCCAGTGAACAACAGGAGATGTACGCGGAGAGCGGCACCACCTTCTGGCGCTTGAGCACCCAGCCCAGCGCCGCGTCCAGCAGCGTGCCGGAGACGACCAGGAAGGCCATCTGCCCGGGACTGCGGTTGAAGCCGAAGAAGGTGAAGCCCAGCACGCCGTAGAGCGTGAGCAGCCCGGCGAAGGGCAGCCGAGGGTCGTTCCAACGGGGGAAGACCCAGCCGCCCCATTCCACACGCGTGGCCGCAGGGCCCGGCGTCATCGCCACATCCACACTCATGATTGACCGTCCCGGGACACGCGCGGAGCGTGCCGTGCCCGACCCCGGGTGTCCAATCTCCACGAGGCTTGCATCCGGCGCCCATGCGTGGAGTCGTAGTCCCCGACGATGTCCCGCACGTCCCCTCCCC
>NZ_RAVZ01000302.1 GCF_003611635.1 Corallococcus terminator
GGTGGGGCGGGCATCACGACGTTCAACAACGCCCGCGGCGCCACCATCGAGAACAACAACATCCACGACTTCGTGCGGACCACCGGCAACCAGGACTCGCACGGCATCGTCGTGCAGCCGGCGTCCTACGACGTGACGGTGCGCAACAACGACATCCACGACAACTCCGGTGACTCCGTGCAGTGCCTGGGGCCCGAGGGCTTCAGCACGCTGCCGCCCGCCACGGGCGTCCTGGTGGAGAACAACCACCTGTTCGGCAACCGGGAGAACGCCGTGGACATCAAGACGTGCCACGACGTCACCATCCGCAACAACCGGATGCACCGCTTCGTGCAGTCGTCCACGGCCAAGGGCGAAGCGCTCGTCATCCACTACTCGGCGAAGAACGTGCTGGTGGAGGACAACGAGCTGTACGACGCCTCCAAGGGCATCGCCGTGGGCGGCAACCACGAGGGCCCCGTGCCCACGTCCGTCGTCCTGCGCCGCAACCGCCTGCACGACATCACCGACGCGGGTGGCGGTGAAGGCACGGCCATCCGCCTGGAGAACTCCCAGGGCACGGTGGTGGCCAACAACACCATCACCCGCGCGAAGTCCGCCATCATCCTGGGCCACGGCACCGGCGGCCCCACCGAGTCGCTCCGCGTGGAGAACAACCTCGTGGATTCGCCCATCGCCGTGGACGTGGGCGGCCAGGCCCCGGGCCTCCAGATGGGCTCCAACCTCTATCCGGCGGGGGCCCAGTTCAAGCACAACGGGCAACTCGTGGCCCTGGACGCCTTCAAGGCCGCCATCGGGGATGCCACCTCCAACGGCGGGGACGTGACGGTGTCGGACGTCTTCGCCCCGTCGCCCTCCGCCCAGGACAAGGGCCTGGACGTGGGCCAGCCCTTCTGCGGCGCGGCCCCGGACATTGGCGCGGTGGAGCTGGGCTGCTAGGCCGGGCTCCCAGCGCCTTCCCGGCTGGAAAAAACAGAAGGCCCGATGCGGAAGCTGCTTCCGCATCGGGCCTTTGTCTTGAGAGGCGCCACCCGGATTCGAACCGGGGAATGAAGGTTTTGCAGACCTTTGCCTTACCACTTGGCTATGGCGCCGGAAGCAGTTGGGGCCGGGTTTATACGCAGCCCCGTGCGATGCGGTCAAGGAAGCAACAGCATCCAGCCCCGCTTCTCGTCCCGCTAGCATGCGGCGCGGGGCGTCAGGCCCCCGGGCCCGTGGCTCGGAATTCCAAGGAGACGGCACACGATGCTGCATGGCCATGGAGTGTTCCTGGAGGAGCACGAAGCCTTCCGTCGCACGGTCCGGGCGGTGGTGGACAAGGAGCTGCGCCCGTTCGCGAACGCGTGGGAGGAGCGGGAGGAGTTTCCCCGGGAGCTCTTCCGCCGCTTCGGCGAGCTGGGCTTCCTGGGGTTGAAGTACCCGGAGGCCCAAGGGGGCACGGCCGCGGGCGAACTCTACGAAGCGGTGCTCCTGGAGGAACTGGGCCGGTGTGGCTCCGGGGGCGTGGCCGCCGGGCTGGGGGCGCAGTTCACCATCGCCACGGGGCCGCTGCACCTGTTCGGCACGGAGGCCCAGAAGCAGCGCTGGCTGGCCCCGGCCATCCAGGGGGAGAAGATTGGCGCCCTGGGCATCACCGAACCGGACGCCGGCTCGGACGTGGCCGGCCTGCGCACCACGGCCCGCCGCGAGGGTGACCACTACGTCGTCAACGGCTCCAAGACGTACATCACCAACGGGGTGCGGGCGGACTTCGTGGTGCTGGCGGTGAAGACCGACCCCGAGCGGGGTCACAAGGGGCTGTCCATGCTCGTCGTCGAGCGCGGCATGCCGGGCTTCGGCGTGGGGCGGAAGCTCCAGAAGGTGGGCTGGCGCGCGTCGGACACGGCGGAGCTGTTCTTCGAGGACTGCCGCGTGCCGGCGGAGAACCTGCTGGGGGTGGAGGGGCAGGGCTTCTCGCAGATCATGGGCAACTTCCAGTGGGAGCGCCTGTCGCTCGCCCTGGGCGCGGTGGGCGCCATGGACGACATGCTGGAGACGGTGCTGGCGCACGTGAAGGAGCGCCGTGCCTTCGGCCAGACGCTGGGGCAGTTCCAGGTCATCCGCCACAAGCTGGCGGAGCTGTACACCGCCCGAGAGAGCGCGCGTCAGCTCACCTACCACGCGCTGCGCCTGCACGTGGCGGGCGAGTACGCCGTCGCGCAGACCTCCATGGCCAAGAAGGTGGCCACGGAGACGTGCTGCCGCGTGGCCGACGAGTGCCTCCAGCTCCACGGGGGCGCCGGCTACATGATGGAGTACGACATCCAGCGTCACTGGCGCGACGCGCGGCTCGGTCCCATTGGCGGCGGCACGAGCGAGGTGATGAACGAGATCATCGCCAAACAGCTCGGGCTCTGAAGCGAGGGCCTCCCGGCTTGTCCCAGGCAGCAGGCGGGCAGGCGGGCGGGAAGAGGGGAAAAACCTCCTTGGTTCATGTTCGAAGGAACATGACGTCTCGGGGAGGCCCCGGTGGAGCCCACCATCATTTGCGATGAGCTGTTCATGCGTCTGGGGGACGAGGATGTGCTCGTCCTGGATTGTCGGGACGCGATGGACTGGGAGCGGTTTGAGATCCACATCCCTGGTGCGCTGCGCATGACGGCCTCGGAGATCATCCGTGACCTGGCGATGCTGCCGGACGACGAGCTCATCGTCCTGTGTGGCACCACCCAGGACTGCGCCGACATCCGCCGCATCTGCCGCGTGCTGAGACTGCGGGGGCGCAACGCCGTGTGTCTCACCGGCGGGCTCCACGCCTGGGTGACGGGGGGCTATCCCACCGAACGCCACGTGCGCGCCCAGTCCCACGCCCACCGCTGAGCGGTGGATGCGGCGCGTCGTGAAAGGGTGTAAGGAGCGGCCTGCCGCCCCCACCGGAGAACCTCCACGATGGCCAAGCTTCGCGCCGTACTCATTGGCGCCACCGGACTCGCGGGCCAGCAGTTCATCGCTGCCCTGAAGGACCACCCGTTCATCGAGCTGACCGGGCTCGCCGCGTCGCCCCGTTCCGCCGGAAAATCCTACGGAGATGCCCTGCGTGCCTCCAACGGAATGCAGGCCTGGTTCGTCCCGGAGCCGCTGCCGGAAGCCATCGCCCGGATGACGGTCATCAGCGGCGACGCGGTGCAGGCGAAGGACTACGACATCGCCTTCTCCGCCGTGGAGGCGGACGTGGCGCGCGAGCTGGAGCCCCGGCTCGCCCGCGACATCCCGGTGTTTTCCGCCGCGAGCGCCTTCCGCTACGACGATGACGTGCCGCTGCTCATCCCGCCCATCAACGCGGCCCACGCGCCGCTCATCCAGGCGCAGCGCAAGCAGCGCGGTTGGAAGGGCTTCATCGTCCCCATCCCCAACTGCACCACCACCGGCCTCGCCGTGACGCTGGCCCCTCTGGCCGAGCGCTTCGGCGTGAAGGCGGTGCTGATGACCAGCCTCCAGGCCATGTCCGGCGCCGGCCGTTCGCCCGGCGTCATCGGTCTGGACATCCTCGACAACGTCGTGCCCTACATTCCCAAGGAGGAGCACAAGGTCGAGGTCGAGACGAAGAAGATCCTCGGCTCGCTGGACGCCGCGGGCGCGGCGCTCACCCCGCACGACGTGCGCGTCTCCTGCACCTGCACCCGCGTCGCCGTCCTGGAGGGCCACACCGAGTCCGTCTTCGTGTCGCTCAGCAAGAAGGCCACCGTGGCGGAGGTCGCCCAGGCGATGCGTGAGTGGAAGGGCGCCGAGGTGGCGAGCAACCTGCCGTCTGCTCCGCCCCGGTGGATCGAGGTGCTGGATGACCCGTTCCGTCCCCAGCCCCGCATGGACCGGGACACCCACGGCGGCATGGCCACCACGGTGGGCCGTATCCGCGAGGATGGTGTCCTGGAGAACGGCTTCAAGTACGTGCTCGTCTCCCACAACACGAAGTTTGGTGCCGCGAAGGGCGCCATCCTCGTGGCGGAGTTGCTGCGAGCGCAGGGCTTGCTGGGCTGACAGGGGAAAGTGGCCGGGAAGAGCCCTAAATTCAGGGTGCCACCCCGGTCGCAACCATCTACTGTGCGCGGCCACGGACGCGCGGAATTCCGCACAGAGGAGATTTAAATGGCTTACGTCGTCGCCGACCCTTGCATCAAGTGCAAGTACACCGACTGTGTCGAGGTGTGCCCGGTCAACTGCTTCTACGAGGGTGAGAACTTCCTCGTGATCCACCCGGACGAGTGCATCGACTGTGGTGCCTGCGAGCCCGTCTGCCCGACCAAGGCGATCTTCCCCGAGAGCGAGCTGCCGGCCCAGTGGAAGGAGTACCAGGCACTCAACGCGGACCTCTCCGGCAAGTGGCCCAACATCGCGGAGAAGAAGGCGCCCCTGCCCGAGGCCGAGGATTTCAAGGAGAAGCAGGGCAAGCGCGCTCAGTTGAGCCTTGAGGGTGGCACGAAGAAGTAGGGCGCCGCGCCGCTCGTGTGCGCCCGTGCAGGTGAAGGCCCTTGCGCCCCATGGCGTGAGGGCCTTCGTCATTCGTGGCACCCGGTGGCGACGCGCATCCGGCTCACTCCGCCCGCAGGACGCTGAGTCGTAGGCCCCGGGCCTGCAGCGCGTCGCGAAGCCGCGTCACGTCCTCCGTGGGCACGGGCCCGTGGCGTCCCTGGATGCGCAGCGCCACCTCGCGTGGGCCGGTGCGCTCGACCTCCACGGTGGCCTCCATCGAACCGCGCAGGCTCAAGGCCAGCGCCGGCCGCTGTGACTTCACGAAGACCTCGATCTTCTCGATGAGGGCCAGCGTGGACTCCACTTGTGCGACGGGTGAGTCGGACGGGCCAGCGCCTTCAGGAGACCCGGCCGCCACGCTCCGGCTTTCGGCCGACGACGTCCGGAGGGGGCTTCCAGTGCCGCCGTCCTCACGTGTCCGCGCGGGCGTCGATGCGGGGGGCGTGGCCGGCCGGGGTTCAGCGCGAAACGTGCGATCCAGTTCGCGGGCGATCAGCTCCGAGGCCCGGTGGTGCGCCTGCTTCCGGCCCTCGGCCTGGGCCTCCTGGCGCACGGTGCCCAGTCGCTGCGTCTCCACGTGCATGCCCTGCCGGACCTGGCGGAGCGTCTCAGGACTTCCGAGCGCGCGGTGCGCGGTGGCGATGACGGCCGCCGAGGCCCGGACCCCTGGCACTCCGGATGGTGCCCGCGCTGTCAGGCCCATGGCGCCAGGGGGGACGGTGGGACGGGAGCCCAACGATTTCGGAGGTCCCCCCACGGGAACCGTTCCGGGCCGGGGTTCGGGACGTCCCCGGGAGCCACCGCGTCCGGGAGTCTGCTGGAGGACCTGCTGGAACGCCTCCTTCTCCGGGGGGACCTTTTCGTGTCCGGAAGGGGCATCGGGACCTTCGACCTTCATGGCGTGCCTCGCGCGTAGGGAATGCGCGGGCATCAGCAGCGGTCGTGCCACCGTGACGGGCGGCCCCTTCAAGAGGGGCGGGACTTCAAGGCTGCGCCCCGGAGGCGTTCGCCTCCGGGATGGGCGTGCGGGGCGCGGGACGGCGTGTCAGCGCTTGCCGCCGAAGCCGCCCGGCTGGACGGGCGCGGTGCCCGTCAGGTCGTTGAACGCGAGCGGGCAGGCCGCCACGGCGGCGGGATCCGCCAGCGCGGCGTTCTGGGTCCAGTCGCGGTCCTGGAAGAGGAGCGCGTCGCGCACCTCCAGCTCCTTGAGCGCCTTGCGGTACTCCCAGAAGCGTCCGCGCAGCAGCACCCGGGTGCCCTTCGGCAGCGTCGCCAGGTCCATGTACTGCGCATCCTTCAGCCGCGCCGTGATGGTCACCGCGGGGCGCAGCTTCGGCTTGCCGTAGGTCAGTCCGCTGAGCATGCCGTCCTGGGCGGGATCCGGCAGGTAGTAGACGAGCCGGGCCACGAGCGCGGGCGGCTCAGGAGGCGGGGCATTGCGGCCCTTCTTCTTCTTGGGCTTCTCCAGCTTCGCGTCGACGAACTCCAGGCCTCCGAAGCCCACTTCCTTGTCGAGGTAGTCGTCGCGGAACTTCGCGTCCGCCACGCTGGCGGCGGTGGTGTTGGCCTTGAGGACCTCCACGTCGTAGCGCTCGAGCATGGCGGGCAGCGTGAAGAAGAAGCTGTCCACGGGCTTCACGCCGTCCGCGGCGAAGCGCAGCTTGCCCACGTCGAGCGGCGGGTAGTACGGCGCGAGCGCCACCGCCGTCTGCAGCCACTCCGCCGGCAGCTTCTTGTCGATGAGCACCCGGCGCATCATCGACACCAGGAACATGCTGGCCGGGAAGCGCGGCGTGGACAGCTGCGTGTTCACGGTCTGGAGCAGCGCCGGATCCACGAAGAAGTTCTCATCGCGCTTGTGCAGGAACGGAGCGGATTCGCCCACGACGGTGAGCAGCGCGCCCACCAGTTGGGCGCAGCCCGGGTCGGACGTGCCGTTGGTGAGGGCCTGGTACACGCGCGAACGGAGGAAGCGCTTGTCCATGTCCGCTTCGCGGAACACGGGCGGCTCACCCGTTCCGAAGAAGAACTCCTTCTGGGCGAGAGCGGGAGACGACAGCAGGCTCAGGGACAGGGCGAGGAGGGCTCGAGAACGCATCGGCCTGACCCTACCATGCCCGCCCCGGAGCGATCCTCCCCCGAGCGCGTCGGCACATGCTCCGCGTGAAACCGTGGGAGGGGCCATCCGACGCGTCAGGTATTGCAACCGGAGGACCCGATGCGGCGGGGCTTCCGTGACTTTCAGCGCTGCCTCCAGGGGGCAGGGGACGGAGCGACCGCGCGGGAGGCGTGCCGGGCCGGAGTCGGCCTTGTCCTCCGGAGGGGACTTCTCACGGGGCCGCGTCTTTTTCCGCCTGTCGGTGGCGCGGCCTTTTGTGTACCTTGCCCAGCGATATGCCGACGCCTCCCGAGACCACCCCGGCACCCGTCACCATCGCCCAGATCAAGGACGAGGCGGAGCTCTTCCAAGCCCTCGCCATCCGCGAGGTGGTGTTCATCGAGGAACAGCACGTTCCCGAAGGCATCGAGCGCGACGCAGAGGACGCGCAGGCGTACCACGTGCTCGCCTACCAGGGCGGGCACGCCATCGGCACCGGTCGGCTGGTGAAGCTGCCGGAGCCGCCCGCGGGACAGACGGGGACGTGGGGGCAGATTGGCCGCATGGCGGTGCTCCAGGCGCACCGCAAGTCGCGCGTGGGTTCGTTGCTGCTGACGACGCTGGAGGATGAGGCGCGTCGCCGCAACGTGCACGGCATCATGCTGCACGCCCAGCTCTACGCGCTCGACTTCTACAAGAAGCACGGCTACCAGCCGGTGGGCGCCGTCTTCGACGAGGCCGGCATCGACCACCTGGAGATGCACAAGCGGCTGTAGCCGCCGTGCGGTGCGCTTCAGCGCCTCGGAGGACGGGGCGCGGGCGGTTCGGCGTGGCGCGGATCCTCCGGCCACGAGTGCCGGGGGTACTTGCGGCACAGCTCCTTGCGGATCGCCGGGTAGTGCCGCTCCCAGAAACCCGCCAGGTCGGTCGTCACCTGGACAGCGCGCATGTTGGGGGCCAGCAGGTGCAGCACCAGCGGCACGCGGCCCGCGCCCACGCTGGGGCCCTGGGCCAGTCCGAAGAAATCCTGCAGCCGTGACTCCACCCAGGGCGGCTTGCCCGGCTCGTAGTGCACCTTCACGCCGCGCCCGCCGGGCAGGGTGACGCGCTCGGGGGCGTGGTTCGCCAGCAGGCGTTGCTGCTCCTGCGTGAGGCGCGTGTAGAGCGCGTCCAGCAGCGACACACCCTCCAGGTCGGAGAAGCTGCGCGCGCCCACGCACAGGGAGGCCAGGGCATCGCGCAGGAAGGTGGCATCCACGGCGGGAAAGCCCGCTTCGGGGAAGGCCTTGGCGAGCAGCGCCACGCGGGTGCGCCACTGCTCCAGCGCCTCGGGTTCCGCGAAGCGCTCCGGACCCGCGGCGAGCGCCGCCTCGGCCAGCACGCGCGCGGCCGCCTCGGAGGGAGGGGCGGGGGTGCGCGTCTCCTCCAACATGAGGTTGCCGTACGCCAGCCGGGTGAGGCGCTCCACGCGGCGCGCATCCGGGTTCCACTGGAGGGTGTCCACCTCTTCCAGGGCGTCGGGGTAGAGGTCCAACAGCCACTCGGCCTCCACCGCGCTGGCGAGCCGCACGACGGCGCCGCGGCCGGGACGCTCCTCGGCATCCACGGCGACCATCAACTCCGCGTCCTGGACGACGCTGAATTCGGAAAGGCTGGTGGTGCCGCCGCCGAACATGAGCAGCTCAGGGGAGCGGGGCCGCCGCCTGCGCGCCACGCGGTCCGGGTAGCCCGCGAGCACGCTGAGCATCAGGGCCTGCTCCACGTCCTCGGGACGGCCGGGTCGCGAGCCCTGCTCCCGCACATTGCGCCGGAGCTGCTTCTGCACGCGCTCCACGGACTGCACCGCGCCGGCGTCCAGAGAGAGCGACTGCAGGCGGCCGGAGGAGAAGCCCGAACGTCCGGCCTCGCGGAAGCGCTCCAGCAGCTCCAGGAGGTCGGAAGGGCCGCTGACGATGGCTGCCGCACGACCTCCGCCACCCAGATTGGCGCGGGCCTCGCGGCGGATGTCCCGTTCGCCCATGAGCGCGGCGAGCAGCGCGGCATCGGCGCCGACGCCCCGGCGTTCCCCCTCGACGATGACGCGGGCCTGCCGGGGGTGGACGGGGAAGCGCAAGAGCCGCTGGCCCACGTCCGTCACCTTGCCCTGGGCATCCACGGCGCCCAGCCGGCGCAGCAGCGTCTCCGCGGCCTCCATGGCGGGCGCGGGGGGCGCTTCGAAGAACGGGAACGCCGCGAGGTCCTTCACGCCCGAGGCGCGCAGCGACAGCACGGTCTCCGCCAGGTCGGTGCGGCGGATCTCCGGGGCTTCCTGATCGGGCCGTCCGTCGAAGTCGTGCTGGGTGTAGAGGCGCACGCAGTGGCCCGCGCGCGTGCGGCCCGCGCGGCCTGCGCGCTGGGTGGCGGAGGCCCGGCTCACCTTGCCCAGCTTGAGCTGCGGCAGTCCGGACCAGGGCGAGTGGGACGCCACGCGCGCCAGGCCGCTGTCGATGACGACCGCGACGCCGTCGATGGTGACGGAGGTCTCCGCGACGTTGGTGGACAGGATGATCTTCCGGCGGGAGCTGCGGCGCACGGCGCGATCCTGCTCGGCGGGGGACAGGTCGCCGTGCAGCGGGAGCACGTCGGCGTCGTGGCGTTCGGCGAACTCCGCACAGGTGTCGCGTGCACGGCGGATCTCCCCCGCGCCGGGAAGGAACACGAGCACGTCACCGTCGACGCCCTGGGTGAACAGGCGCTTGAGCGCGGAGAGCACCTGTTGATCCAGGTGCCGCTCGTCCGGAGCGGAGAGGTATTCGACGCTCACGTCGAAGCGGCGGCCCTCGGAGCGCAGCGAAGGCGCACCGCCCAGGTACGCGCGGACGGGCTCCGCCTCCAGGGTGGCGGACATCACGACGAGCTTGAGGTCGGGCCGTGCGGTCTCCTGGAGCCTGCGCAACAGCGCGAGCGAGATGTCCGCGGACAGGTGCCGCTCGTGGAACTCGTCGAGCACGACGATGCCCACGTCGCGCAGGGTGGGGTCTGTCAGCAGCCGTCGTCCGAGCACGCCCTCGGTGACGAAGGACATGCGGGTCTTCGGTCCGCGCACGTCCTCGAAGCGGACCTGGTAGCCCACGGTCTCGCCCACGCGCTCGCCAATCTCCTCGGACACGCGTTGCGCGGCGAGCCGGGTGGGCAGCCGTCGGGGCTGGAGGACGACGATCTCCTTCCCCTGACCCAGGCCGGCCTCCAGGAGCGCCCGGGGAACGCGCGTCGTCTTGCCCGCGCCGGGAGGTGCTTCCAGCACGAGCGACCGCGAGCTCCGGAGCGTGGAGACGATGTCGGGCAGGAGGATATCGATAGGGAGGGCGACGTCCGCCATGTCCGGGTTCCTCTTCACGGCGGGGCACTCACCGCACGGCGGGTTTCAGGGCGTCCCTGTCTCGGACGGGTCGGTCTTCTTGCGGCGGCGGGGACGAACGGCCTCCGGTGGTGCTCCGGAAGTCTCCTGCTCCGGTACCGGAGCAGCCTCCGCCTGGGCGGCGGGAGGCACCGGATTCTTCGGGGGCCGACCCCGCCGAGGACGCACCTCGACCGGAGCCGCCTCGGAGTCCGGAGCGGAAGCCTCCGCGGCGGGGAGTGCATCCTCGCCACTCTCGGAAACGGGAGCCACCTCCTCGGAGGCCACGGGGGCGGAGGCCCGCCGCCCCTTGCGATTCGCCGGAGGAAGGGGAGCGGCCTCGACCGTGCCCTCCTCCTCGGACGCATCCGCCTGGGGATCCGCGGCACCCTCGCCATCCGCCGCCGGGTCGTCATCGACGGGCGCCTCATCCTCCGGACCGTCGAGCGCGTCTTCCTGCGCGGAGTCCACGTCGTCCCCGTACGGATCAAACCCGTCCTCGGCGGAGAGGGCGAGCGAACGACCCGCGCGCTTCCGGGGCTTGAGGGTGAGGCCCGCGGCCTCGAAGACTCCCGGAACGGGGACGAGCGCGGCCTCGGCGAGCAACCGTCCCTGCCGCAACGCGACGTCCAGTCGCCGTCCCAGCGACACCAGGGCCTCGCGGAGCGCGGCCTCTTCGTCTGGAGGCAGAGGGGTAGGGGACAGGCTCGCGTTCCACGCGGCGAACGTCGTAGCCACCAGCTCTACGACGGGGCGGACCATCGCGAAGTCGTCGCGGGAGAAGATGCGGGTGACGTAGGAACTCTTGAACCGGCGCTCGTAGGACGACGCGTACTCGTTCACCAGCTCGAGGGGGGCCCGCCGGAGCTGCGGGAACTTGATGTGGGGGAAGAGGGCCTCGATGACCGGGGCGCGGCTGCTGGCGGTGAAGGTGATGCCGGCGTGCAGCTTCTCCAGTGCATCCACCCACCGGCCCTGCTGATCGAACGAGAACTCCTCGCGGGCCTCATCGAGTTCGGGCAGGTCCTTCACCTGTTCGAGCAATCTGCCCGCCGGCTCCCGGGCCTCGCGCAGCCGCTCCAGCGCGGAGGCGAGCCACTGCTTCTCGGCCTCCAGCCCCGGCCTGCCGACGACCATCTCCTCCGCCGTGGCGAGTCGGGCCTCGAAGGCCTCGGCGAAGCGGATCAGCTCATAGGATTCGAGCGTGGACGACATGCGTGGACTCCTCGGAGGGGCGGCGGAGATAGCACACCTTCACCGTCCGACGAGCAGGGCCTCCATGGCTTCGGGGGCGGAGAAATCCGCGAAGGCCCATTCGGCGCCAGCGTCGCGCAGCGCCTGGGGCGTGAAGTTACCCGTGCCGACGCCAATCGTCTGCGCGCCAATGCCCTTGGCGGCCGCGACGTCCTTGGGCGTGTCGCCGATGATCACCACCCGGCATGCCTCCAGGGGGTGGCCCAGTTGCGCCGCTCCGGCCTGGGCGCCATGCCGGATGAGCGCGACGCGGTCCTCGAAGTCGCACCCGAAGCCGCCAAAGGCGAACTGATCATGGATGCGAACGCGCTCCAGCTTCACCCGGGCGCCCGCGCGCACGTTGCCGGTGCCCAGCCCCACGGCGAAGCCCGACCGTGAGCGCGCCTCCAACACGGCCTCGCGCATGCCGGGGTGCAGGCGGTATTCGCGCTCGTCGACCTTGGGGACCTCCTCGGCCAGGTGGGCGACATACGCGTCGACGACCGCGCTGATGGTCTCCTCGGTGACGGGCACGCCAATGATTCCCAGTCCCATGCGGACGATGGCCCGGTCCGTCATCCCGGACATGCTGAAGCCGTCGCACGCGTCGCGGCGCTGGTGGAGGCGTTCGAAGGCCAGGGCCATGGAGCGACGCCCCGCGCCACCAGTGGTGACGAGGGTGCCATCGATGTCGAAAAGGAGGACGGTGGGGCGCATGGCCCCTCATCTAACGGAAGGCCCCGCCCGACGCGAGCCCCGAGCGAGCCGCCCGGGAGGGGGCTTCAGGGTTCGGCCAGTGTGAGCCCCTGCTGGAGGGCCTCGCGCACCTGGGGCACCTCCTCCCGAGGGAGCCGTTCCTCCAGCGCCTCCCGCACCTGTTGGCCGCCCAGCCGGCCGAGCGCCTGGGCCACCGCCGCGCGAATCCGCACATCCTGGTCCTCCAGCCGCGCCCGCAGCGCGGTGACGGCCTCGAACCCCAGGCATTGACCGAGCGCCGCGGCGGCCCGGGTGCGGACGTCCGCGGGCCGCTGCGGATCCTCCATCATCGCCTGGAGGGTCGGCCCTGCCTGGGGGGCTTCCACCAGGGACAGCGCCGTCACGGCCCGCATCCGTTGCGCATCGGGGACGCTGGGATCCTCCGTGAGCGCCGCGAGCACGGGCACCACCTCGGGCCCCAGCCGGCTCCAGGCCGTCCCTCGCACCGAAGGCTGCGCGAGCAACCTCAGGGCCTCGTCGCGCAAGGGGCCGGGAGCGGGGGCCACC
>NZ_RAVZ01000303.1 GCF_003611635.1 Corallococcus terminator
GTTGATGATGGCGCGGAGTGGCACCTGGCGGAGCGATGCCTGGCGGCCACCCCGGAAGACAGTGCCCGGGGGATGTTCTTCCAGGGCGTCGTGGGGGTGGTGGGTTTCCTCCAGGGAGAAGCGGCGGGCGCGCAGTGCCTGGAGGCGTCGGGCTTGCGGGAGCTGAACGCCGCGGAGCTGTACCCGGTGACGCGCTTCCTGGCGATGACGTCCCGGGCGACGCGGCTGCTCCGCCCGCAGTTGGGCAACTGGGCGCAGTCGCTGCACTACATCGGGACGCAGGCCACGGTGGACTTCCTGGCCTCCATGTTCGGCCGGGAGCTGATGCAGGCGGCGCGGCGTGATCCACGCCTGCTCCTGCAGCACATGGCGGATGGCTACCGCACGGCGGTGAGCTACGGCGAGCGCACCGTGCTGTGGACCGGAGACCGCAGCGCGCGCTTCGTGATGCGCCGGGACTTCATGCCCGCGCCCTACCACGAGGGGGTCCTGCTGGGCGCGATGGAGGCCGTGGGCGCCCAGGACGTGCGCGTGCACGGGCGTCAACTGTCGCTGCTCGATACCGAATACGACGTATCCTGGTAGTTCCGGTCCGCCCCGTCTGGGGCTTGAAACCGGAGACTTCGGGGGCGGGACGTTCACCAGCCAGCGCTCTGTGCTGAACGTCCACCATTTCTCCCGATGGCGTGATGGGGAGGGCCACTAGCATGGGTGGAGCAGGCCCAGGCTCGGAACGCAGCGGTTTCCGGCCCCAACCTCGGGAGGAGTCACGCGAATGGATGCAGCACAAGGCTCCCGGCCGGCGCGGCGGTGGGCCCCCGGGCGGCGCGCCCCGCGTTCGCCCTCCGGCCGTGTCCAGGCAGTCCGTGGCGTCACACCCTTCCGGGCGGCGGTAACGGCCGGGGCGTGGGCATGACGCCCTTCCGGCTGTTGCTGGTGGAGGACAGCGCCAACGACGCGGCGCTGGTGACGGAGGCGCTGGCGCAGGCGGGCTACCGGCCCACGACCCGCCGGGTGGAGACGCTGGAGGCGCTGCGCGAGGCGCTGTCCACCGACGCGTGGGACCTGGTGCTGTGCGACTACCGGCTGTCGCGCTTCACGGCGCTGGACGTGCTCGGGGCGCTCCAGGCGCTGGGGCGGGACGTGCCGCTCATCGTCCTGTCCAGCCTGCTGAGCGAGGAGCAGGCCGTCACGCTGATGAAGGCGGGCGCGCGCGACTGCTTCTCCAAGGACCGGATGGCCCGGCTGGGCCCGGCGGTGGCGCGCGAACTGGAGGAGACGCGCGTGCGGCGCGAGCGGGCGCGCGCGGAGGTGGACCGCGAAATCCTGGCCCGGGCCAGTGAGCTGCTCATCACCGCGTCGCTGGAGCAGGAGGCGCGGTTGGATCAACTGGTCCAACTGCTGGTGCCGAAGGTGGCGGACTGGAGCGCCTTCTTCGTCTCCGATCCGGACCGGGGCGGCCTGCGGCTGGTGGCGCTGGCGCATCCGGACACGGCCCGGCGTTCGCTGGCGATGCGGTTGAACGACCGCTTCCCGCTGGACCCCCAGGCATCCGGAGGCCCCACGCATGTCCTGCGCACGGGCCTGCCGGAGCTGGTGCCGGACGTGCGCCTCCGGTCCGAACCCCTCCACCGGGACGCGGCGTCGCAGCGCGCGGTGGCGGAGCTGGGCGTGCGCTCGGTGGTGAACGTGCCGCTGCCCGGCCGCGAGGGCCCCCTGGGCGTGCTGTCGCTGGGCACGCTGGGCGAGCGCACGCTGGGCCCGGTGGACCTGGCGCTGGGGCAGGAGCTGGCGCGGCGCGCGGGGCTCGCGCTGGAGAACGCGCGGCTGTTCCAGGAGGCGCGCGAAGCGGTGCGCCTGCGCGACGAGTTCCTCACCGTGGCCGCGCACGAGCTGCGCACACCCCTCACCACGCTGCGCCTGCAGCTTGGCACGCTGCTGCAGCGCACGGAGGTGCACCACCTGGAGCCGGAGGTGGTGACGCGGCTGGAGCGCAGCGTGCGGCAGGTGCGGCGGCTGGGCACGCTGGTGGAGGGGTTGCTGGACGTGTCGCAGTTGTCTTCTGGCGAGCTGTCGCTGATGCCGGAGCGCTTCGACCTGGAGGAGCTGGTGGCGGAGGTGCTGGAGCGCTACCAAGCGGAGGCCCGGGCCGCGGGGTGTGAGCTGCGCCAGTCCCCGCGCCTGGGGCTGTGGGGGACGTGGGACCGGCTGCGGGTGGACCAGGCCGTGGGGGCGTTGATCTCCAACGCGCTCAAGTTCGGTCCGGGCCGACCCGTGGAGGTGGACGTGGGGCGTGCAGGCGCTTTCGCGCGGGTCCAGGTGCGGGACCGTGGAATCGGCGTGCCCCTGGACCAGGTGGAGCGTATCTTCGAGCGCTTCGGAAGGGCCGTCAGCTCGCACTCGTATGGTGGACTGGGCCTGGGGCTGTACCTCACGCGCCGCGCGGCGGAAGCGCACGGTGGCAGGGCCTGGGCGGAACCCGGTCCGGGCGAGGGCGCCCGCTTCACGTTGGAACTGCCGCTGGAGAAGGAGACGCGCGAGTGAGCCGGCCGCTGTTGGTGGTGGATGACGACACGGACCTGCGGGAGGCGCTGGAGGAGGTCCTGCGCGACGCGGGCTACACCGTGCTGGGGGCGGGCAACGGCTTGCAGGCGCTGGAGGTGCTGCGCGCTCAACCCACGCTGCCGGCGCTGGTGCTGCTGGACATGATGATGCCGGTGATGGACGGCGCGACCTTCGGTCGCCAGCTCCGTCAGGTGGACGCGTGGCGCGACATCCCGGTGCTCGTCTTCTCCGCCTCCGCCAATGCCCGCCAGGTGGCCGAGGAGATGTTGGCCTGCGGCTACCTGCGCAAGCCCGTGGACGTGGCGACGCTCCTGGAGGCCGTGGCGGCCAACAAGGCGCCTGAAAGCCCCTGAGCTTGAAGGCTGTTCCCGGGCGGGCGGGCACCCCGCGCGCGCGTTGACGCTGCGCACGATGGGCTGGTAAGCGACTCCTTAACAGCTTTCCAGCGAGGCCCATCCCATGAATACCCACATGCTCGCCCAGCTCCTGGTCCAGCTCATCGTCATCATCGGCCTGTCGCGGCTGATAGGGCGTGGGGCGCGGTGGCTGGGCCAGCCCCTGGTCATCGCGGAGGTGGTGGCGGGCATCGCGCTGGGCCCGTCGCTGCTGGGATTGATTTCGCCGGGGACGTTGCAGTGGCTGTTCCCCGCGGACTCGATGCCGTTCCTGAAGATGCTGGCCGAGGTGGGGCTGGTGCTCTTCATGTTCCTCATCGGCCTGGAGTTGGATCCGAAGCTGCTCAAGGGGCGGGGGCACGCGTCGGTGGTCATCAGCCACTCGAGCATCATCGTGCCCTTCGGCCTGGGCGCGGTGGCGGGCGCGCTGTGGCTGTACAAGTCGCTGTCGGACCCTTCGGTGCCGTTCTCGTCGTTCGTGCTGTTCATGGGCGTGTCCATGAGCATCACGGCCTTCCCGGTGCTGGCGCGCATCCTCACCGAGCGCGGGCTGATGCAGTCGAAGCTGGGCGCCATCGCCATCGCGTGCGCGGCGGTGGACGACGTGACGGCGTGGTGCCTGCTGGCCTTCGTGGTGTCGCTGGTGCGCGCGTCCAGCCTGGCGCAGGCGGGGATGACGACGCTGTTCGCGGTGCTCTACATCGGCTTCATGCTGGTGCTGGTGCGGCCGTTCCTCGCCCGGCTGGGGGCGCGCGTGGCCAGCCGCGAGGGCCTGACGCAGAACGTGGTGGCGGGCACGCTGCTCTTGCTGCTCGCGTCCGCGTGGACCACGGAGCGCATTGGCATCCACGCGCTGTTCGGCGCGTTCCTCTTTGGCGCGGTGATTCCCAAGGAGGGGGGGCTGGCCACGGCGCTGGCGGAGAAGCTGGAGGACGTGACGGTGGTGTTGCTGCTGCCGGTGTTCTTCGCCTTCAGCGGCCTGCGCACGCAGATTGGCCTGCTGGACACCGTGCAGTCGTGGGTGACGTGCGGGGTCATCATCCTGCTGGCGTGCCTGGGCAAGTTCGGCGGCAGCGCGGTGGCCGCCCGCATCACGGGCCTGCGGTGGCGGGAGGCGGGGGCCATTGGCGTGCTGATGAACACGCGCGGGCTGATGGAGCTCATCGTGCTCAACCTGGGCCTGGACCTGGGCGTCATCTCCCCCACGCTCTTCACGATGATGGTCATCATGGCGCTGGTGACCACGTTCGTGACGTCGCCGCTGCTCAAGTGGATGTATCCGCCGGAGGAGCAGGCGCGCGACCATCTGGAGCAGATGGCGCGGGAGCCAGCGGGCGCGGCGCTGGTCCCGTCCGCGTACACGGTGCTCCTGTGCGTGTCGCACGGGCAGGCGGGGCCGGGCATGGCGGTGCTGTCGCGCGCGCTGTCGGGCGAGCGCAACGAGGCGAGCCTCTACGCGCTGCACCTTTTGTCGCCGGACCGGACGCTGCGGGTGCGCCCCGACGAGGCGCTGGATGCGACGGGCGCTTCGGGCAGCGCGCTGATGCCGCTCATGGGGCGGGCGGAGAAGCTGGGGCTGTCGGTGCGCACGCTGTCGTTCGTGTCGTCGGAGCCCGCGCGGGACATCTGCCGCACGGCGCAGGCCAAGCGCGCGGACCTGGTGCTGCTGGGCTGGCACAAGCCGCTCTTCAGCCAGACGGTGCTGGGCGGCACGGTCCACGAGGTGATGCAGGAGTCCACCGGCACGGTGGCGGTGCTGGTGGACCGGGGCCTGTCCCAGGTGCGGCGGGTGCTGGTGCCCTTCGTGGGCAGCCGGCATGACCGGGCGGCGCTGGGCATCGCGCGGAGGCTCTTCAAGCAGGCCGGCGCGGAGGTGACGGTGCTGCACGTGACGTCGCCGGAAGGGCCGGGGACGGGCCGGGCGCAGGTGGACGAGCTGTTCCCCGCGGACGAGGGCGCGGCGGTGAAGCTCAAGGTGGTGCGCCACGCTTCTCCGGAGGAGGCGGCGCTGGAGGAGGCGCGGGCGGGCTACGACCTGGTGGTGGTGGGCGTGGGCGCCGAGTGGGGCCTGGAGGACCGGCTGTTCGGCGTGCAGCGCGAGCGCATCGTGCGGGACGCGCCCGGCTCGCTGCTGCTCGTGCGCCATCCGGAAGGGGCCCCGTTGCTGGCCCAGAATCCGGGCCAGGCGCAGGCGCGGGAGGGCGCGGCGCCGGACGCGGGCCAGGTGGTCGGGGCGCGGAGCTAGCGCGCCATGCACCTGGGGGCCACGCTGCGCTTGTTGCGGGTCGACGCGGGACTGTCCCTGCGCGACCTGGCGCGGCGCATTGGAGTGTCGAGCGCTTACTTGAGCCGCGTGGAGCACGGCGTGGACGCGCCGCCCACGCAGGAGCGGCTGACGGCCATCGCGCGGGAGCTGGACGTGCCCCCGGCGCTGCTGATGGACGTGGCCAACCGGGTGAGCCCCTACGTCGCGGGCTACCTGGAGGACGTGCCCGCGGCGGGGACGCTGCTGCTGGACATCGCGCGGCGCAAGCTCACCGGCGCGCAGCTCGCGCGCGTGCGGGCCTTCCTGGACGCGGAGTTCCCCCTGCGCGAAGCGCGCGGCGACGAACCCGTGCCCGCCCTGGGCTCCCTGTTGTGCGCCGAGCGGGTGGTGGTGCGGTTGTCGTGCGAGGACTACGAGGACGCACTCGACGTGGTGGCCGGGAGGCTGGCGTCGGCGCTGCCCGGCCTGGACGCGTCCGCGCTGGCGCAAGGGCTGCGCCAGCGCGAGGGCGATGCCCCGTCCCAGGTGGGCAGCGGCGTGGCGGTGCCGCACGCGTTCGTCCCGGGCGCGTCCCCGGTGGCGGCGCTGGTGACGCTGGCGCGGCCCCTGAAGACGAACGCGCCGGATGGCCAGCCGCTGCGGCTGGTGGTGGCGCTGGTGGACGGACACATGGGCCGCGCGCGGTTGATGCGGCTGGCGCACGTGGCCCGGCTCGCGGGCCGGGGGCTGGCGGACCGGCTCCAGGGGGCCGGGGAGCCCCAGCAGGTGCTGGAGACGCTGGAGGAGCTGGAAGCGCTGCGCTGAAGGCCGCTCAGCTGGCCGGCGGCACCCAGTGCTCCCATTCGCCCAGGTCGCGGTAGCCCAGGTGCCGGTAGACGCGCAGGCCCGCGGCGGTGGCCTGGAGCACCGTGGCGGTGCACCCGCGCGCCCGGGCCCCGGCGATGAGCCCCCGCATCACCGCCGTGGCGAACCCCAGGCCCCGGGCCTCCGGATGGGTGGCCACCAGGTACACGCCCGCGGTGTCCGCCACGTCCACCGCCAGGCCACAGGCCAGCGGCCGGCCGGCCTCCTTCGCCACCACCGTGTGGACCGAGCGCGGGGGCGGGCGCCGCCAGAGGGACAGGATGTCCCGCCACTCGGCGCCGTAGGCGCTCACGTTGAGCTCCACCAGGTCCGTCATGTCCTCCACGGACTCCACCGGCACCCCGGGCTCCGCGTCGGGCAGGTCCTTGAGCCAGGCGCCCATCGCGGGAATGGTGAAGTCGAACCGGTAGCCGTGGGCGGCCAGCACGTGCTTGGCGTCCCTCTGCCCGGGCGTCAGGGTGATGCGCCAGCGCGGCAGGCCCAGGCTCCGGTAGAAGTCCCGGAGGGCGGGCATCGCCTGGTCGAGCGCGTCCGCCTGGGTGAAGAGGACCTGCTGGAAGTGGGCGTCCTGGTACGCGGGCAGGGCGAACGCGTCCACGCCGGGGAGGCGCAGGTGGCGCAGCGCGCCGCGTTCGGCCTGGAGGCCCTTGAAGGCGATGAGGTTGGTGTGCAGTCGCGAGGTGAGTTCGGCATCCGTCATGCGGGCCGGCAGCCTAGACACGGGGGCGACCGCCAAAGAACAGCCGAGGAGGAAAGGACGCGCGCACCGTGCGCCTGGGGATTAGGTTCCACCCCTCGCCCGCCATGAGCCAGCGCTTCTTTTCCTTTGATCCCCGCCCCACCCGAATCGCCCTCTTCCTGGGGGCATGCCTGCTGGCCGTCCTCACCGCCTGGGCCCTGGCGGACTTCCGGGGCGGAGGGGGGCTGCTCGCCATGGCGCGGGCCGGCATCAGCGCCGGCCTGATGCTCACCTTCCTGGTCTCCGTCCACCGCCTGCGCCCCCGCGAAGGCTGGGGCATCACCCTGGATAACGCGGGCGTGCGGGTGGCCCGGCCCTTCACCGGCAAGCCCCTGGAGTTGCACTGGGGACAGATTGATTCCGTGCGCCGGGTCGGCCGTAAAGGGAGCGTGCTCGGCCTCTTCCTGAAGGAAGAGGGAAGGGTGCTCGTGACGCGACATCTTTTCGCCCGCAAGGCTGTTTATGAAGAGTTGCTCGCGGCGCTGGAGGACCGCCTCCCGCCCTCGCGTTTCGACGCCTGATTCATGAATCTTTCCGCAGCCTTGCGCGGGCTCCCGAACCTTGTTCGGGATGCCCGGTGGTGGTAGGCACAGCAGGCACAGCCCTGTCGCAACGGCAGCCTTTCCCAAGGACATGCTTCACATGGAAAAGACCCCCGCTACCGGCGCCGCGCTGGCCGCGCCGCAAGCCGAGTATGGGACGGACAGCATCACCAAGCTCGAAGGCCTGGAGGCCGTCCGCAAGCGCCCCGGCATGTACATCGGCGACACGATGACCTACGGGCTGCACAAGCTCGTCTACGAGGTCGTGGACAACTCCGTCGACGAGGCCCTGGCCGGCTACTGCACGGACATCGAGGTCGTCATCCACGTGGATGGCTCGCTCAGCGTCCAGGACAACGGCCGCGGCATCCCCGTGGGCCCGCACCCGGACCCCAAGTTCAAGCACAAGGACACGCTGGAGGTCGTGCTCACGGAGCTGCACGCCGGCAGCAAGTTCGGCAACGGCGCGTACAAGGTCTCCGGCGGCCTTCACGGCGTGGGCGTCACGTGCGTGAACTTCCTGGCCGAGTGGTTCAAGGTCCGCATCCAGCGCAACGGCAAGGTCTTCGAGCAGGGCTACGCGCGCGGTGTGCCCAACAGTCCTCCGACGGAGGTGGGCACCACCGACAAGCGCGGCACGATGATCCACTTCAAGCCGGATCCAACCATCATGGAGACGGCGGACTTCAACTTCGAAACGCTCAGCCAGCGGCTGCGCGAGCTGGCGTTCCTCAACGCCGGCCTGCACATCACCATCCGCGACGAGCGCACGCAGAAGGAGCACGACTTCAAGTTCGACGGCGGCATCGCGTCCTTCGTGGAGTACCTCAACAAGGCGAAGACCGCGCTGCACGACAAGCCCGTCTACATCAAGTCGGAGCGCGAGGGCGTGTCGCTGGAAATCGCCATGCAGTGGAACGATGGCTACGACGAGCGCATCTTCACCTTCGCCAACAACATCAACACCCATGAGGGTGGCAGCCACCTGTCCGGCTTCAAGTCCGCGCTCACGCGCACGCTCAACAGCTACGCGGAGAAGGGCGGGCAGTGGAAGGACCTGAAGGAGACGCCCACCGGCGAGGACGCCCGTGAAGGCCTGTCCGCGGTCATCTCCGTGAAGCTGACCAACCCCCAGTTCGAGGGGCAGACGAAGACGAAGCTGGGCAACAGCGAGGTGAAGGGCCTGGTCGAACAGATGGTGAACGACCAGCTCGCCTCCTTCCTGGAGGAGAACCCGCCGCTCGCCAAGAAGGTCGTGGCGAAGATTGGCGACGCCTGCCGCGCGCGCATCGCGGCCCGCAAGGCCCGTGAGACGGTGCGCCGCAAGGGCGTGCTGGATGGCGGCGGTCTGCCCGGCAAGCTCGCGGACTGTCAGAGCCGCGACCCCAACGAGAGCGAGCTCTACATCGTCGAGGGCGACTCCGCAGGCGGCTCCGCCAAGCAGGGACGCGATCGGCGCAACCAGGCCATCCTGCCCCTGCGCGGCAAGATCCTGAACGTGGAGAAGGCGCGCTTCGAGAAGATGCTGAGCAGCGCCGAAATCGTCACGCTCATCACCGCGCTGGGCACGGGCATCGGGGCGGAGGACTACGACCCGGAGAAGGCTCGCTACCACCGCATCATCCTGATGACGGACGCAGACGTGGACGGCAGCCACATCCGCACGCTGCTGCTCACGTTCTTCTACCGGCAGATGCGAGAGCTCATCGACCGGGGCTACGTCTACATCGCGCAGCCGCCGCTCTACAAAGTCACGCGCAACAAGAAGGACATCTACGTCAAGGACGAGCGCGCCCTCAACGAGTACCTCCTGAAGATCGCCGCGGAGCACACCCGGGTGAAGACGCCCAACGGCGAGCTGGGTGGCAGCGAGTTCAAGGCGCTCCTGGAGAAGGTCATCACCTACGAGGAGCGCCTGGAGAAGCAGGCCAAGCGCCGCGACGCGCGCATCGTGGACGCGGTGGTGCAGGCGACGAAGCTGAGCGCGGAGCTGCTCACGGACGAGGCCGCGGTGCTGGGCGAGTACGACGCCATGCGCGCCTACTGCGAGCGGCGCATGCCGGACGTGGTGGGCCGCATGCTCAAGGACGTGCAGCAGGACCCGGAGCACCAGGCCAAGAAGCTGATCATCTCCACGGACGTGAACGGCTCCATGAAGGAGTCCGTCTTCGACCACGCGTACCTGTCGTCGCCGGAGTACCTGGAGCTGGTCAACCTGCGCGAGGCGTTCAACGCCCTGGGCAAGGCGCCCTACCGCGTGCAGGTGGACGCGGGCGAGGTGACGGCGTTCTCCGTGCAGGAGGTGCTGGCCGCGGTCCGCAAGGACGCGCAGAAGGGCCTGGGCCTGCAGCGCTACAAGGGTCTGGGAGAGATGAACCCGGAGCAGCTCTGGGACACCACCATGAACCCCCTCACGCGCACGCTGCTCCAGGTGCGGGTGGAGGACGCGGTGGAGAGCGACGACATCTTCTCGCTGCTGATGGGCGAGGCGGTGGAGCCGCGCCGCGAGTTCATCGAGCGCAACGCGCTGGACGTGCAGAACCTGGACATCTGAGCGTCCGCCGGATGTCTGCTTGAAGTCCGCGCCGGGCCCCGGGGGAAAAGACCCGTGGGCCCGGTGCCGTTTTTCGGCTCCGCGCCCACGTGCCCTTCCCATCCTTTTCGAGCCGGGCCGCGGCGGACTGCGGGCGGCCCCCGGGAGCTCTTACGGAAGGAACCTGGAGACCAGCGACCAGCGCGAGGAGGTGCCCGCGCGCATGTTGAGGATGGCGGTGACGGCGATGACGCCCGCCATGGTGACGATGTTCACGATGCCCCCGACGTCCAAGGCCTTCATCGTCTTCGCGGCGGACTCGGGCGTGCCGGCGGTGGGCGTCAGGCCCGTCTCCGCGGGGACGGCGCCCTCGGGCGCCTGCTTCGCCAGGAAGGCCCCGCCAAGGATGTTGGCCGCGCCCAGCGCCACGGTGGCGCCCAGCAGCACGTCCTTGGCGATGACCAGCCCGCGCGTCGTGCTGTCGATCTCCCGGCCCGTCAGCCGCGAGCGGCCCACCAGCCAGGTGACGGCCGCCAGCCCCACCGACACCGCGTTGACGACGTTGAAGCCGTTCCAGGCGGCGTTGGTCACCTGACCGCGCTCCGCGCGAGATTCGATGACGGCCACGGCCGGGTTGAGGGCAATCTTCCCGAAGAGGGAACCACCAAACCCGGCGGCGAGCCCCAGGTTGTGAAGGACCAGACCGGTCGACGACAGCACAGGCATCATGAGCGGACTCCAGCGGAGAAGAAGTGGATGTCCGTGAGGGTAGGCACTGCGTCCGGGGCGGGAGCAGCACGTCAGGGGTTTCACCCGGGGTGCCGCTAAAGCCTGCCTGCCGGGCGGGCCCGTGAGCGGGGGCCCGTCTGTCCGGCTGCCCTGAGGGGACGGGCTACCGCTCGGAGCGGCTGGCGCCCTTGAGCGCTTCGGCGCGCTCCTTGCGGGACATGTTCGTCACGTCGACGATGTCGAAGTCGAGCGCGCCCTTGTTGTCGCCCAGGTTCGTGTCGGGGAAGACGCAGCGCAGGTCCTGCACGCCGGTCACCTGGTAGCGCTTGCCCGCTTCGAACAGGCGGTGCGAGCGGCGCACGTCCTCCGGCGTCCGGCCCTTCTCCACGCACAGCACCGTCTTCACGCGGCCCAGGCCCCCGCTGCGCACCTCGGCGAAGTCGTCGCGCACGGTGATGAGGTAGGTGGACTTGGGGTCCATGCCTTGCAGCAACATCTGGTGCCGCGGCTTCACCTGGAAGGCGTTCTTCTGGGCGTCGAACAGCACCGAGCGCGGCGGGACGTACACGGACTGGCGCAGGTGCACGCGGATGGAGCCGCGGTTGTCCTCGGCGCCGGTGTCGTCCAACACGAAGAAGTGCAGCTTCCTGGCGCCCTTGAGGGTGCGGGGCGCGGAGCTGATGAAGCCCACGGCGTTGTCGGCCGGCAGCTCCCCTTCCGCGTAGTACATGAGCGTTCCGGACGCGGTGCCATCCCCGTCCGCGAACGCCGCGCTGCCCTCGGTCCACACCGAGTAGCCGGTGCCGGGGGCCACGTCGATGGTGGCCGCCGGGTACTCCGTCACCGGCAGCGCGTTGTACATGGGCCGCAGCACCAGCAGGCGCGTGGGGTAGTCCACCACGCGCATCTCGCGCTCGACGCCCTCGAGCGGAGGTTCGGCCGGTGGGGCCGCGGCGATCATGCCCCCGTCGTCAAGGGTGCCCGCGTCCCCATCGAGCGCGGCGACGGCTTCCCCGGCGTCCCCTGCGATGGCGACGGCGATGCCCGCATCCTCGCCAGCGAGGCCTGCGTCCACGTCGGTCGCGGCGACGACGGAGCCCACGTCCGAGGACGGGAAGCCCGCGTCGATGTCGGTGGTGGGAATCGCTGACACCATCTGGGTGGTGCCGGGTGCCACCTCCAGCTCCGCCTTGAGATGGGTCTCCGCCTGGTTGGGGGAGAAGCGCCGCGTCCACGCGCGGTAGCCGGGCTTGGTGATGACGATGGTGTGCGGCGTGCGCACGTCCGCGCCCAGGACGCGGTTGGGCGTGGTGCCGGAGTTGATGCCATTGACGACGATGGCGGCCCCCTCCGGCTTGGAGGTGATCCACAGGACGGCGACCGCGCCCGAGTCATCGACGGAGACCTCGGGCGGCGACACCAGGTGCACCAGCAGCCCGATGAAGAGCACCACGGCGGTGGCGACGAACACGCCGAGGCTCAGTGCGCGCACCTGCTTCACGCGCTTGGCGGCGCGCTCGGCGTCCTCGGCGGCCAGCTTCTCGCGGGCTTCGTCCACGGTGGTGCGCACGCGGACGGCGGGCTTGTCCTCCTCCACCTCCGGCTCCGCCACGGCGGGCGTCTCCACCGGCGTGTCGCGGGGGGCGGCGTACGTGGGGAGCACCGGCATCGCCGTGGGCTCCAGGCCGGAGTCGGTGTCGGGCTCCGGGGG
>NZ_RAVZ01000304.1 GCF_003611635.1 Corallococcus terminator
CCTCCGGCCCCGCCTCCCCAGGCCCGGCGCGAGGCGCGCTCGCGCGGCGTCGCGGACCTGCTCGCCAGCGTTCGCACCCGCCAGCGCCGCCACCTGTGGATCCAGGGCGTCCTCCTGGGCACCGTCGCCGCCCTCGTGCTCCTCACCGCCACGGGCCTGCTCGGCCGGGCAGCCCCGGGGCTCGCCCAGGCCCTGCTGTGGCTCGCCGTGCCGGTGGGCGCGGCCGTCGCGTGCTTCTTCGGCCTCGTGCTCGCGCGCCGGCAGGTGGGCGATGACCTGCGCACCGCCCGGCTCGTGGGCCAGCGCCGGCCGGAGCTGTCGCTGGACGTGCTCGCGGCGGTGGAGCTGTCCCACGCGCGTCGTGAGGAAGCCGGCTGGTCCCCGCAGCTCGCGGACGCGTTCCTCCAGCAGATGGACGACCGCGCCCGCACGGTGGACCCCCGGCGGGTGGTGGACGGCCAGCCGCTGCGCCGCGTGGCCCTGGCGTCCGGGGGCGCGGTGCTGGCGCTCGCGGTGCTGATGTTCTTCGTGGGCGACCGGTGGACCGCGGGCTGGAAGCACCTGCGCGCGCAGGCCGCGCGTCCGGAGACCGCCGCGCAGGTGGAGCCCATCACCGGCGACATCGAGCTGACGTACCGCTACCCCGCGTACACCGGCCTCGCGCCGCGCACAGTGCCGGGCACCAACGGCGAGGTGAGCGCGCCCTCCGGCACCGAGGTCGCGCTGAAGACGCGCTCGGACCGCCCCATCGAGCGCGCGGAGGTCGTCGTCAACGACCAGGTCCTGCCGCTCACCGTGACGGGCGGACGCGAGCTCACCGGCAGCTTCGTCGCGAAGCAGGGCGGCCACTACCACTTCGTCTTCTACGGCTCGCGCTCCAAGGCGCTCGCGGTGGGCCCGGACATCCCGCTCACCGTGGAGGCGGACAAGGCGCCCCAGGTGACGCTGCTCACGCCCGCGGCCGAGGTGGAGGTCGACCCCGGCCAGAGGGTGACGCTCAAGTACGAAGCCCAGGACGACTACGGCCTGTCCGGCCTGTCGCTGGTGTTCCGCATGCCCGGCGCGAAGCAGGAGACGCGCGTGAACCTGCCCCGCGAGGACAGCCGCCGCAGCCGGGGCACGTACACCTGGGACCTGGGCCCGCTCAAGCCCGCCCCCGGCGACCGCATCACCTACTACGTGGAGGCCAAGGACAACGACGCGGTGGAGGGCCCCAAGAAGGGCGTCAGCCGCACGCAGACCCTGCGCGTCTACAGCGCCGCCGAGCACCGCCGCGCCGCGCTGGAGAAGGCCGAAGCGCTGTGGGGTCGGCTCGTGGACCACCTGGCGGACCGGCTGGAAGGCCCCGACCGCGCGAAGCAGAAGGACGCGCAGGCGGTGGAGGCCGCGCGCACCGTGGACGCCAGCGGCACGGCGCTCGCGGAGGACTTCCGCATGCAGGGCGCGGAGCTGTCGCGCGAGAAGGACGTGCCCAAGGAGATCGTCTCCGCGCTGGCGAACATCGGCGGGGAACTGAAGCGCAGCGTCAGCACCACCGCCGACTTCCGCCGCCTGTACCTGCGCACCCAGCGCGCGCGCGGCGAGGACTGGGGCACCGGCACAAGGCTCACCGCCGTGGTGGACGACGAAATCGAGGGCCTGGAGCGCGACATCCTCTACCTGGAGTCCCTGCTGGACCGGCAGAAGCTGGAGGCCCTTCAGGAGCTGACGAAGCAGTTGGCCAACGACCGCCGCGACCTGTCGCGCCTCATCGAACAGTACAAGGCCAACCCGGACGAGGCCGCGCGCGAGCAGGTGATGCAGCAGATCCAACAGCTCAAGTCGCGCATCCAGGAGCTGATGCAGCGCATGGCCGAACTGCGCAAGGGCATCCGCGACGAGCACCTCAACGCCGAGGCGCTGTCGGAGATGATGCAGCAGGAGGACATGCAGGGCGCCATGGATGAGGTGGAGCGCCTGATGCAAGAGGGCAAGGCGGACGAGGCCCTGGCGAAGCTCCAGGAGCTGGGCATGCAGATGGACGAGATGCTGGACTCCATGGACAAGTCCCAGGAGGAGTTCGGCGCGGAGCAGTACCCGGAGCTGGCGGAGAAGTTCGGCAAGTTCATGGACGACCTGCAGGGCACCATGGACGAACAGCAGAAGGTCGCCGAACAGACGCGCGCCCTGCGCGACCAGGCCCGCAACCAGAACCGCGACCGGCTCAAGGAGAAGGGCCAGGCCCTCAAGGACGAGCTGGCGCGCAAGGTGAAGCAGGTCCAGGAGAACTACCAGAAGCTGGACCCGGCCCGGCTCAACAGCCGCGCGTCCCGCCCCCTGGAAGAGGCCCAGTCCGAGCTGCGCAACCTGGAGAACGCGCTCAAGGTGGACGACTTCGACCTCGCCGCCGAATCCGCCGCCCGCGCCGAGGACGCCGCCCGCCAGTTGTCCAGCATGGGCGAACAGCAGCGCCAGTTGGATGAGATGTTCGGCAATCCGCCGGAGGTGCGGCAGCAGTCCGCGCAGCTCGCGGAACGGTTGAAGAAGGACGCGCGCGACGTGTCGGACGTGAGCCAGCAGCTCCAGTCGCTCTTCCCTCCTCCGGGCTCGCAGTTGTCCCAGGGCGAGAAGCAGCAGCTCCAGCAGTTGGGCCAGCGCCAGCAGCAGTTGGAGCAGCGCGCGCAGGGCCTGCGTCAGCAGATGGAGGACATGGAGCAGACGGCGCCGCTGTTCGGGGAAGAGGCCGGCCAGCAGATGGACGAAGTGGGCCAGCGCATGGGCGAGGCGTCGCAGCGCATGCAGGGCAAGGACCCGGGCCGGGGCTACGGCGAACAGCAGGCCGCGATGGAGGGCCTCAAGCGCTTCCAGCAGCAGATGCAGCAGAGCCAGCAGGGCCGCAAGGGTGGCCGGGGCCTGCCCATGCCCATGGGCTCCGGACGCCGCCAGGAAGGCAACGGCCGCAACCCGCAGGACAAGGTGGAGCTGCCGGACGAGGACGCGTTCCAGGCGCCGCGCGAGTTCCGCAAGGACCTGCTGGACGCGATGAAGCAGGGCGCGCCGGAGAAGTACCGCGAGCAGGTGAAGCGCTACTACGAGGAGCTGGTGAAGTGAGGAGCCACCGCACGCACGCGGGAGTCCTGGGCCTTTGCGCCCTGCTCCTCGCCATCCCCGCCGCCTTCGCGCAGCCGCCCGACACCTCCCTCAAGGAAGAGGTGAAGCAGCGGCTGGGCAAGGTGGAGCAGTCGCTGGACGACTGGGACGTGGGAGGCGCCCGGCGCGAGCTGGCCGAAGTGGAGAAGCGCGTCCCCTCCGAGCTGGAGCCCCTGAAGTACTTCCAGGGCCGCGTGTCCTTCGAGGAGGGCCAGTACGACGACGCGGTGACGCTGCTGGAGGGCGCGAACATCGAGGACAAGCCGGGCAGCTACCTGCGGCTGGCCAAGGACACGCGCTCCATCACCAAGGACCACCTGCGCGCGGAGAGCGACCACTTCATCTTCTTCTACCCGAAGGGGAAGGACGAAGTGCTGGTCCCCTACGCGCTGGAGACGCTGGAGGCCATCCATCGCGCCCTCAAGGAGGACCTGGGCTGGACGCCGCCGGGCAAGGTGCGCGTGGAGGTGGTGAACAACGCGCGCGAATTGTCCAAGGTGAGCACCCTCACCGAGAAGCAGATCCGCACCACCGGCACCATCGCCATCTGCAAATTCAACAAGCTGATGGTGACGAGCCCCAAGGCCGTGGCGCAGGGCTACGACTGGCAGGACACGCTGGCGCACGAGTACGTGCACCTGGTGGTCAGCCAGATGAGCCACAACACCGTGCCCATCTGGCTGCACGAAGGCATCGCCAAGTTCATGGAGTCGCGCTGGCGCGGCAAGGGCGGCCTGGCCATGACGCCCTCCACGCAGGCCCTGCTGGGCAAGCGCGTGAAGGAGGACAAGCTCATCCC
The DNA here is from genome assembly GCF_003611635.1 of Corallococcus terminator. Classification (GTDB taxonomy): domain Bacteria; phylum Myxococcota; class Myxococcia; order Myxococcales; family Myxococcaceae; genus Corallococcus; species Corallococcus terminator. Next base: position 3,929 of record NZ_RAVZ01000304.1, read on the forward strand.
CTTCGAGAAGATGCACCCCTCCATCGCCATGTTGCCCACGGCGGAGGACGCGGCCACCGCGTTCGCGGAGGTGTTCTACGCCATCGACTACATCCACGGCACCCAGGGCACGCAGGGGCTGCGCACGGTGCTCCAGGAGCTGAAGGCGGGCCAGTCCGACAAGAAGGCGGTGGAGGCGGCGACGGGCATGCCCTTCCCCCTCTTCGAGAAGACCTGGCTGTCGTACGTGAAGAAGCAGCCCTTCCCCCAGGAGCTGGTGCCGCGCGATGACCGCGTGGTGCTCAAGGAGGACGCCAAGGGCGAGAAGAAGGACGGCGAGAAGAAGGGGCGTGAAATCTCCTTCGGCGACTTCGCGGAGGTCACCGAAGTGCCCGCGCGCAAGTTCGCGCACCTGGGAGAGCTCTTGCGCGAGCGCAACCGCGTGAAGGCCGCCGCGGAGGAGTACGCGCGGGCGCACAAGCTGGTGGGCGACAAGTACGAGTCGGTGTCCAACAAGTTCGCGCTCGCGCTCTTGGAGCTGCGCCGGCTGGACGAAGCGGAGTCCGTGCTGCGCGGCTCCCTGCGCATGCACCCGGGCTCGCCCTCCACCAACGTGCACCTGGGCCGCATCCTGCTGTTCCGCAAGGACTACCCGAAGGCGAAGACGGCGTACCTGGAGGCCCTGGCCTCCGACCCGTTCGACCCGGAGATCCACCTGGCCCTCACCCGCATCCACGGGGCGCTGGGAGAGACGGCGCTCGCCACGCGCACGCGGGGGGCCGCGTCCAACCTCACCGGCCTCAAGCCCGACGACGTGGACCGCGCCGCCCAGGCGTTCCTGCGCGCCGAAGGTGAGCTGTCGGAGACGAACGTCCCCCCAAGCTCGCCGGATGCGCCGAAGCCGGCCGCCACGCCCGCGAAGCCCGCGCCCGCGCCGAAGCCCGCGCCCGCGCCGAAGCCCGCGCCGGAGCCTTCAGGGACCGTGAAGTAGCCACCCCGCCGGGCAGCCAGCCTGGCGGGGCACCGCGCCCATCCCAGCCCCGTCCCTCCGGGATGCCCACGTTTCCGGGCACGAGGAGAACGGGATGGCGTTCCCATGCAGCGTCTTCGAACAAGGCCCGCCCTGAGGAAGGCGCGGGCCTCCGTGCGTTCCGTGCGGCACTGAACTTCTCCCCCCGGTCCCAAGGGACAGGTGGGGTGTCCACTGCCACACCCGACCTCTGACACAACGTGCGGTGGCTCACGTCCGTCCTCCCACCCACTGGGTCCCCTGTCGCGCCCTGCTCCAACGTGCGCCGCGCGACCCGGGTGTCCCGGATCCACCGATTCGTCCCGCCTCGCTTCGCGAGGCCCACACAAGGAGCAACACCATGAAGCGCACCCTGCACGGCATCACCCTGGCCGCGGTCCTCTTCACCGGCGGCGTCTCGCTGGCCCAGAGCGCCACGTCTCCCAGCACCATGCCCGCGACGAAGCCCATGGCCGCCAAGGGCACCATGCTCGAATACAAGGGCTTCATGGCGCCCTCGGACCCGAAGGCCTTCCTGGAGCGCCTCCACCACATCAACCAGACGGAGATCCTCCAGGCGAAGCTGGCCCAGCAGAACTCGCAGAACCCGGACGTGAAGAGCTACGCGGACAGCATGATCAAGATGCACACGGACGCCGACCAGAAGCTCATGACCTACGCCACGGGCCAGAAGCTGAAGCTGGCGGAGCCCAGGCCCATGGACGAGATGGAGCGCAAGGTGATGGCGGCGACCAAGGCCGACACGGCGAAGCTCGAAGTTCTCAAGGGCGCCCCGTTCGACTCCTGTTACATGGCCGGCCAGGTGTCGGCGCATGACATGGCCATCGGCAAGGTGATGGCTGCCAAGCAGGGCATGAACGCCACGGGCGAGATGGCCACCATGCTCGACACGCTCAGCAAGGAGCTGCCGCAGCACCGCCAGATGGCCTACACCACGCTGGGCAAGCTGGGCGGCGCGATGGGCGTGGGCGGCTCCGGCACGGACATGCAGGGCGGCACCATGGACCACGGCTCCATGAACCACGGCGACACCACGAAGACGAAGTAGTCGGCCGTTCCGCCATTTTTCCGTGCTCACTTCACGGACTCTGTTGGTGAAGCACGGTGCCTTCCGAAGCACATTCCGGGAGGCACCGCTTCCATGCATAGTCCCGCGCCATGTCACGACTGATTGCCCTGACCTCCTGCCTCGCCGTCCTGCTCGTCGGTTGCTCCAACGACATCGACACCATCTGCGACCGCCGCAAGGAATGCTTCGACTCGGACCTGGACACCAGCAAGTGCGCCGACAAGGTCAGCGCCTGGGAAGAGGAGCGGGAGAGCGAGAAGGAGAACCGGCAGGCCCGCACCACGGAGTGCGCGCAGTGCGTGGTGGACCGCACCTGCGCGGAGGTCCTCTCCAACTGCGTCGACGACTGCTTCGGCATCCCCTGAGCCCCTGAGGCTCGGAGGCCCGGAGGCTCGGAGACCGCAGGGGACGCCTGAGCGCGCTACTTGCGCGTCCAGCGGTCCAACCAGCCCAGCACCTCGTCGTGCCACTGGATGCTGTTCTGGGGCTTGAGCACCCAGTGGTTCTCGTCCGGGAAGTAGACGAAGCGGGACGGGATGCCTCGGCGCTGGAGGACGGTGAAGGTGGACATGCCCTGCGTGTCCACCACGCGGTAGTCCTTGCCACCGTGGATGACGAGCATGGGCGTCTTCCACTTCGCCACGTGGTCCACCGGGTTGTGCTTCGCGTAGGACTGCGGGTTCTCCCACGGCGTGCCTTCGTGGTCCCACTCCGGGAACCAGAGTTCCTCCGTGTCGAAGTAGGCCATGCGCTCGTCCAGGTTGCCGTCGTGGTTCACGAGGCACTGGAAGCCGTCCGGCCAGTTGCCGGCGATCCAGTTGACCATGTACCCGCCGTAGCTGCCGCCCAGCGCGCACCGCTTCTGCTTGTGGATGAAGGGGTAGCGCTGGAGCGCGGCGTCCAGGCCCTTCTGCAGGTCCACCAGCGGCTTGCCGCCCCAGTCCCCGCGAATCGAATCCGTGAAGGCCTGGCCGTAGCCGCTGGAGCCGTGGAAGTCGACCATCACCGACACGTAGCCCCGGCCCGCGTACACCTGCGGGTTCCATCGGTAGTGGAAGTGGTTGCCGAAGCTGCCCTGCGGTCCGCCGTGGATGAGGAAGGCGAGCGGGTACTGGCGCTTTGGGTCGAAGTCGATGGGCTTCACCACGAAGGCGCGCACCGTCTCGTCGTTCCAGCCCTTGAACTCGAACTGTTCGAAGGCGCCGAACTTGAGGCCCGCGAGCGCTTCCTTGTTCACCTGCGTGAGCTGCCGCGCGCCGGTGCCGTCCGCCTTCGCCGCGTACAGGTCCGCGGGCGAATCCAGGTCATCCATCACGTAGACAATCTGGCCGTCCGCCGCGGGCTGGGCGCCATCCGCGCTGCCCGCCTGCGTGAGGCGGCGCGCCTTGCCGGTGGCCACGTCCAGCGCGTACGCGGGGTGCTGCCCCACGTCGCCGGTGGTGGTGTAGAGCGTGGCGCCGTCCGCGCTCCACGCGAGCGAGCCGACGGAGAAGTCCCAGTCCTGGGTGAGCACGCGCTCCTGGCCGCTCGGCCACTGCCGCAGGATGACGCGGAAGCGGTCCGCCTCGTAGCCGGGGCGTGACATGGCCGCGTACGCGAGCGTCTTGCCGTCCGGGCTGAACACGGGGCTCGTGTCGGTGGCGCGGTTCTTCTCGGTGAGCTTGCGCGGCTTCGACTTGCCGTCGATGGGCGACAGGAACAGGTCCAGGTCGGTGGACCACGCCTCGGTGCGGCCCGAGTCGCGCGCGGCGAACACGAGGCCCTTGCCGTCCGGCGTGAAGGTGAACTCCTCCCCGCCACCGAAGGGCTTGCTCGGCGCGTCCGCGTCCATGCCCTTCATCACGTCCACGGGCGTGCCGCCGGCCACGGGGAGGACGAACAGGTGCGAGCGCGTGCCGTCCTTCCACGCGTCCCAGTGGCGGAAGAAGAGCTGATCATACGCGCGGCCGGTGTTCTTCTTCTTCTGCGCGGCCGCGACGCGCTGGGTGTTGCAGTCGAGCGTGGCGCAGTCGGGGAACACCTCCAGCGCCACGGCGAGCTGCTGGCCGTCGCGGGACAGCGCGAAGCTGTTCACGTCGAGCGGCAGCTTCGTCACGGGCAGGGGCTCACCGCCGTCCACGGGCAGGCGCCACACCTGGGAGGAGCCGCCGCGCGAGGACAGGAAGACGAGGCTCTTGCCGTCGGGGGCCCACACCGGCTCACCGTCGTTGTCCGGGTGGGCGGTGAGCTGGCGCAGGTTCGTGCCGTCCAGGTTGACGAGCCACAGGTCGGTGCGACCGCGGTTGCCCTCCAGGTCCGTGGAGCGCAGGACGAAGGCAATCTGACGTCCGTCGGGGGACACGCGCGGGGCGCTGAGCCGGCGCAGCGTGACCAGGTCCTGCTGATTGAACGGCCGGGGGGCGGGCGCCGGGGATGCGCCGAGGGCCAGGGCCGCGAGAAGCGACAGGGGCAAGGGGAGGTCCTCCTTGAGGAAAAGGAAACCGGACCGTGCCTCCAGTGGGAGGCGCTGTCCACCCACGAAGGGTGGGATGTGCGGGTCGGGTGGCTGGCGCGATGCGGCGATGTTAGGGGAGGACCATGTCCACGCCCGTCGTCATCCATGTCTGGTCCGACTTCGTCTGCCCCTGGTGCTACGTCGGCCTCGCCGAGGTCGAGAAGCTCAAGCAGCACTACGACATCCAGGTGGAGTGGCACCCCTACTTCCTGCGGCCGGAGACGCCGCCGGAGGGGTTGCCGCTGCCGGAGTACGTGCGCGAGGGCATGAAGGACCCCAACAACCCGCTCAAGGTCCGCGCGGCCCGGGAGGGGCTGAAGATGGTGCACCGGGACATCATCCCGTCCACGCGCCGGGCGCACGAGGCGACGGAGTACGCGAAGTCGGAAGGCAAGCTGGCCGCGTTCCATGCGGCGGTGCTGCGCCGGTACTGGAGCGAGGGGCAGGACCTCTGGCAGTGGGACACGCTGCGGGGCGCGGGCACGGACGCGGGGTTGGATCCGGACGCGTTGCAGCACGCCGTGGAGACGGGCCGCTACCGGGCGGTGGTGGAGGCGTCGGTGCGCGAGGCCCAGGAGATGGGCATCCGCGCGGTGCCCACGTTCATCCTGGGGGAGAAGCTGGCCATCCAGGGCGCGCAGGAGTACCCGGCGTTCCAGCGGGCCATGGAGCAGTTGGGCGCGAAGCCCCGCGGCTGACGGGCGCTACAGGCCCTTCACCAGGATGAGCAGCCGCGCGAAGGTCTCCGGGCCTTCGCCGGCCAGCCCCTGCGCGAAGTCCAGGAACTGGGGCGCCTGTTCGACGTGCTTGGCGATGAGTTGGAAGGACTCGACGGCGGCGGCGTCCAGGGTGGCGACCGGCGTGCCGGGGGTGTCCAGCAGCGCCACCACGGCGGGGTGCCCGAGCAGGACGTAGCGCACCACGGAGGCGCGCAGCACGAGGAGGAACACCGCATTCAGGAGGTTTGAGGCTTCCGTGAACGGGTGGCGCAGGACGTGGTTGAGCGCGTGGTTCAGGAAGTACTGGTGCACGCGCTCCCCGTGCAGGGACGTCAGGGCTTCGCGGCGGGTGACGTGCAGGCGCCACGCGTCGTCCGGGGTCGTGTCCGCGCCGCCGTAGGATTCGCGCACGCCGCGCACGAGGGACAGGTAGCGCTGGCTGCCGACGTGGGCCTCGCGCGAGCGGAGCACGGCGGCGCAGATGCCGGCCCAGGGGCCTCCGGGCAACTCCAGCGCTTCGAGCTGGTCGCGCAGGGTGTGCAGTGTGTCGGGTGCGTCGTAGGTGCGCAGGATGCTCGCGAGGCGCGCTGCGGCGGTGGGCGCATCCTCGGCGTCGGCGTGTGACTCCGCCTGCGAATCCGTGAAGGCAGCCGTGCCCGGGAAGTAGAAGTCGCCCAGGTCCAGCGCCATGCGTCCCAGCGCGTACAGGCGCGCGGCGAAGGGCACGTCGCGCCGCGCGAGCAGTCGCAGCATCGCTTCGCGCACGACCTCCGCGTGCGCGGTCCACGCGTCGGAGCCGGAGGCCACCTGGCGCGCCATCTGGGGACGCAGGGCCTGCGCTTCGGGCACGGGTTCACGCACCAGCGCGTCGTCCGCCAGCAGGCACAGGCGCGCCGTCTCCGGACACGCAAGCGACCCGGCCATCTCCACCTGCGCGCCCCAGCGCGTCAGCACGCGCGGGAACACGGAGCAGCCATCCGGCAGCACCGCTTCGCCGTATTTGCTCTGGAGCGAGCACAGCTTCGTCTCATCCAGGAAGGCGCAGTGTCCGTCCGCGCGCTTGCCCAGGATGCCCGCCTGCTGGCCCGTGGCGCCATCCGGGTTGGGCGTGATGAGTGACGCGACCCGCGCCTCGTCCGGACCACCTGCCACCTTCTGGCGCAGCAGGCTCCAGCGGGACTCGCTGATGGGCACCGTCAGCCCCGCGCAGCAGGTGTCCTCGCACGCCTCCGCGATGCAACGGAAGCGCGCCATGTAGCGGGGGGCGGAGGCGGTCATGGCCCGGAGTCTACTTGCGACCCAGGGCCTTCTTCACGAACCCCCAGAAGCGGCCCGCGCGGTCCTTGAGGTCGGCGCCCCGGCGCTCCTCCGCGGCGCTGACCGCTTCCTTGCTCACCTGGAGCTGCTTCTGGAGCTCCTCCGGCGAGTAGCGCGTGGCGAGCGTCGCCTTCACTTCCTTGCGCGACGAGTACTCGCGCGCCTCCACGTGCAGCACGCATTCCGAGTCCAGCTTGAGCGTGACGGCCACGCGCACGGAGCCCTTGGGTCCACGCGGCAGTCCCTCCACGCGCACGGTGCCCAGGTACTCGTTGGCGGAGATGTGGTTGTCCTCGCCCTGGAAGATGGACAGCTCCATCCGCTCTTCGTTGTCCTGCGACGTGCTGATGGCGAACGAGCGCTGCGAGGGCAACGGGCTGTTGCGCTCGATGACGCGCTTGAAGCCGCCACCGGGCATGGCCACGCCGATTGTCATGGGCAGCACGTCGATGAGCACCACGCTGCTCACCTTGTCCACCGAACCCGAGTACAGCGCCGCGCCCAGCGCCACCGCTTCGTCCGCGTTGACGCTCGCCTGGGCGTTCTTGCCGAAGAGGCCCTTCAACTTCTCGCGCACCAGCGGCATGCGGCTCATGCCACCCACGAGGATGATGTCGTCCACGTCGGCCGCGCGCAGCTTCGAGTCCAGGAGCACGTCGCGCACCACGTCGATGGTGCGGTTGAGCAGCGGGTCGCAGATCTTCTCCAGGTCCTGGCGCGACATCATCACGCGCAGGTCCCGGGGCTTGCCCGAGTCGTCCATCATCAACATGGGGATGTGGACCTCGAAGGTGCTGCGCTCGGACAGGCCCATCTTGGCGCGCTCGGCGGCGTCAGCCACGCGCGACAGGGCGATGCCATCCCCGTTGAACGCGATGCCTTCCTTCTCCTGGAAGCGCTCCAGGAGGAAGTCGACGATGAGGTTGTCGAAGTCGATACCGCCCAGGAAGATGTCGCCGCCGGTGCCCAGCACCTCGAAGACGTTCTTCTCGATGCGCAGGAGGGTCGCGTCGAAGGTGCCGCCGCCCAGGTCGTAGACGAGGACCTTCTTGTTGAGTTCGCGGTTGAGGCCATACGCGAGCGCCGCGGACGTGGGCTCGTTGAGGATGCGCTCCACCTTGAGGCCCGCCATGGTGCCGGACTTGCGGACCGCTTCACGCTGGGGCTCGGAGTAGTAGGCCGGCACCGTCACCACCGCGCGCTCCACCTTCTGGTTGAGGTGGGCTTCGGCCATCTCCTTGCACTCGCGCAGGATGATGCCCTGCACCTCTTCCAGCGACAGCACGTCATTGCCCAGGCGCACGGCGGCGCGGCCGGCGGCGTCGGGGGTGATTTCGTAGTGGAAGCGCTCGCGCACCTGCTTCACCACGGCGCTGTCGTAGGGACGGCCCACGAGGCGCTTGGCGCCGTAGATGGTGTGCGTGGGCCGCAGGACGAGCTGGTTCTTCGCGCGGTGGCTGACGAGCAGCTTGTTCTGCGCGTTCAGCGAGATGACGGAAGGGATGGTGTTGTAGCCCTCGCGCGAGCGCAGGACGATGGGGCGGCCGTTGGACAGCAGCGCCACGCAGGAGTTGGTGGTGCCCAGGTCGATGCCGATGACCGGTCCCGTGCCGGCCAGCGTCTGCGGCGGCGTGAGGTAGATGGGGCGCACCTGGCCATTGGCATCCAGGGCCGGTAGAGGCGCGGGAGCCGTCGGCACGGCGGCGGGCGCCAGCATCGCGGGGGCGCTCGGAGCGACGGGGGCCGGAGGGGCCTGAC
>NZ_RAVZ01000305.1 GCF_003611635.1 Corallococcus terminator
CCCCAAGGGGTGGGAAAAGCTTTAGGATGCGAACGTGGGGCAGGGTGTGCCCAGCATGTGGACGCCCAGCCGTTGCCACGTTCGCCACCATGATCAACCCCGACTATCCGCTGGCCAGCTGGTTCCTCGCGCTCTCCACGTCGCTCTTCCTGGTCGTCTACGCACTGCCGTTGCTGTTCGTCCCGCTCCGCTGGGCGCGCTGGTTCGGGTGGGAGCTGCCCACGGGGAACAACGACCTGACGGTCTACTTCGCGCGGTGCCTGGGCGGCCTGGCGCTGTCCGTCATCATCGCGGTGGTGCAGTTCATCCCGGATCCGAAGAGCCACCTGGTCATCTTCGAGCTCATCGGCCTCATCGGGTTCCTGATGACGGCCGTGCACGTGTGGGGCGCGATCAGGAAGCAGCAGCCCTGGACGGAGACGGCGGAGATTCCCCTCTACGGAGCAGTGTGCGTGGCGGCCCTGTGGCTTCGCTACGCCTCGCTGTCCTGAGTCCAAGGCCCCGGGATGCCCTCCGAGCAGCACATCGATCCAGTCGTCGCGGCGCTGGCGCCCTACATGCCGGCGGCCATCCTCGCGCGTCTGGCGACCCATGAGGCGGATGCGCTGCCCCGGGTGGAGCCCGTGCGCGGCGCCATCCTGCTGCTGGACATCGCGGGCTTCACGCCCATCGTGGTGGGGCTGAGCGGCGCGGGGCCTCGCGGCATCGACGCGCTCCAGCGGCTGCTCACGAACTACTACACGGAGATGATCGACGTCGTCCGCGACCACGGCGGGGACATCTACCAGTTCGCCGGCGACTCCATCCTCGCGTGCTTCGAGGCCGCGCCCGCGGAGGCCGACGGAGACGTCGTGCAGCGCGCCGCGGTGTGCGCGCTGGGCGTGCAGCGCAGGCTCACGCGCTTCGCCCGGCTGGAGCTGTTGGGCCAGCGCTTCGGCGTGTCGTCGCGCATCGGCATCGGCTTCGGTGAGTCGAACCGCATCGTGATGGGCGCCTCCGGCCTGTGGATGCACCCGGCGCTCGTGGGCGAGCCCCTGGCGCAGGCGGTGGGCGCGGAGAAGCAGGCCACGGTGTCGGAGGTCGTCCTGAGCCCCCGCGCGTGGAGTTCGCTCCCGGAAGGCGCGCGCAAGGGCGAGGCGCGTGCGGGCGGCAACCACCGGCTGGCCCTGGACGCGCCGGTGGAGTCCGTCAAGCGGCCCCTGCCCGCGGCGTCGGGAGGCTCCGAACTGGTGGGGCGGTGCGCGCTCCTGCTGCACCCGGTGCTCTTCACGAAGATCACCACCGCGCACCAGGAGTTCTCCGGAGACTTCCGCGACGTCACCTGCTTCTTCGTGCGCTTCACGCACGCGCCCGCGGATGGGGACGCCACGTCGTTCACGCGCGACCTGAACGCCTACTACGAGTTCGTCCAGCGGGAGAGCGCGCACCACGGCGGCGTGCTGCTGATGACGGACTTCACGGACAAGGGCAACGTGCTCTACGTCCTGTTCGGCGCGCCCACCGCCCAGCAGAACAAGGAAGTGCTGGCGTGCCGGCTGGCCTGCAAGCTGCTCAAGTCGCGTGAGGCCTTCCCCTTCCTCGGGGATCTGCAGATCGGCGTCGCCACCGGCCACGCGTACTGCGGGGACATGGGCTCGCCGTGGCGCAAGGGCTACTCGGCGCTGGGCGAGGTCGTGAACATGGCGGCGCGCCTGATGACGCACGGGCGCGGCGGCTCCGTGCACATCTGCGCGAACACGCAGGGCCGGCTCCAGCAGGGCGGCTTCGCCACCGAGTTCGTGGAGGACGCGAAGTTGAAGGGCGTCTCCCGCACGGTGCCGGTGTACCGGCTCTTGGGTGAGACGCGCCGCAGCCTCTTCATCAAGGGCCGGGGCGACATCATCGGCCGCAAGCGCGAACTGGCCGTGCTGCACGAAGCGCTGGACGCGTCGCTCAAGGGCCGGGGCAAGGTGTGCGTGGTGTCCGGCGAGGCGGGCATCGGCAAGTCGCGCCTGGGCGCGCGCGTGCTGGAGGACGCGGAGGAGAACGGCGCCGGAGCGCTGTACGGCATCTGCTACTCCTACGAGATGTTCACCCCCTTCTTCCCCTGGAAGGAGGTGCTGCTCCAGGCGTTCGGGCTGCATGACTCGGACGACTTCGCGACGCAGATGGAGCGGCTGTCGGAGGGGCTGGACGGCCTGGTGGACGTGGGGCCCGAGTGGATCCCCGTGGTCGCGGGCATCCTCGGCATCGCGCTGGAGGAGACGCCCGACACGGCGTCCATGGACGCGCGGCGCAAGCAGCAGAAGGTGTTCCAGATCGTCCACCAGCTCCTGGAGAAGCTCAGCCTCGCGCAGCCGCTGCTGCTCTTCTTCGAGGACCTGCACTGGGCGGACAACATCTCCCTGGATCTGCTCCAGTACCTCGCGGTGCGCCTGGGCTCGCACCGCATCATGGTGCTGGCGACGATGCGCCCGGGCGATCAACTCCGGGGGCTGCGCGAGCTGCCGGAATACTGCCCGGTGGAGCTGTCCAGCCTGGACGACGAGGACACGCGCGAGATGCTGCGCGCGCACCTGCGCCTGTCGCCGCCGGACCTCGCGCTGGAGGAGCGGCTGCTCGCGAAGGTGCAGGGCAACCCGTTCTTCATCGAATCCATCGTGGACGGCCTGACGGAGCAGGGCTACCTGGGGCTCGCGGAGCCGGGCTCCACGCGGATGGAGCTGAAGCGCGGCCTGCAGGACCTGCTGCTGCCGGACTCCATCCAGGACGTGGTGCTGTCGCGCATCGACCTGCTGTCGGAGACGGAGAAGCTGGTGGTGAAGGTGGCGTCCGTCATCGGGCGCGTCTTCACGCTGGACGCTGTCTCCGCGCTGGTGCCGGGCTCGCTCGTGGGCACGAAGCTGCGCGAGGCCGTGGACACGCTGACGCGCCTGGGCCTCATCCTCCTGGAGACGGAGGAGCCCTACACCTGCCTCTTCAAGCACATCGTCATCCGCGACGTGGCCTACAACACGCTGCTGGTGTCGGCGCGCGAGGATCTGCACCGCAAGCTCGCGCGCTACCTGGAAGCGAGAGCGAACGACAACCTTGTCGGCTCCGCGGGTCTCCTGGCGTTCCACTTCCTCGCGGGCAACGTGGAGGACAAGGGCCTGGAGTACACGCTGATGGCGGCCCGCAGCGCGCGCGCCCAGTACGCCAACGACGACGCGCTCTACCACTACAACCGGGGCCTGGAACTCCTGGGCACCGTCGTGCCATTGGACCCGGAGGCGATGCTGCTCAAGACGCGCCGGGTGATGCAGGAGCTGGCGGAGACGCTGCTCCAGGCGGGCAACTACGCCGCCGCCATCATCATGTTCGAGCAGTGCCTGGTGGACGAGGAGGAGGTCCCTCAACAGGCGGAGCTGCACCTGGGCCTGGGGCGCGCGCACCAGGAGAAGGGCGAGTCCGGCCGCGCCACGCACCACCTGGAGCAGTCGCTCGTCTTGAGGGGCCGCAGCCTGCCGCGAAACCTGCCCGCGCTGGGCATGCGCACGCTGGGCAACCTGCTGCTGCGCGGGCTGGCCACGTTGCTGCCCTTCATCCTCAGGCCCATCCCGCCAGCGCGCCTGCCGCAGTACCTCCAGCAGTTGAGCACGCTCAACTCGCTCATCCGCATCTACTACTTCGCGGACATCACCAAGCTCACCTGGGCGACGCTGGTGTCCACCAACATGGCGGAGCGCTCGCGCAGCGACTACGCCATGAGCATGGCCAGCGGCTACTACGCCACGCTGCTGTTCGGCGCGGGGCTGCTCAAGCGCTCGCGGCACCACGGCGAGCGGGCGCTGGAGTACGCGCGGCGCTCCAAGGACCCGGTGGCGGAGGGGCTCGCGCTCAGCCGCCTGGGCATCCAGGCCTTCTTCGCCAACGAGCTGAAGCGCTCGCGCGACTTCCAGGAGCAGGCCGTCTCCACGCTGCGCGTGGTGGGTGAGCGCTGGGAGCGCCAGACGTCCCTGATGATGCAGGCGACGGGTGAGTTCCTCTGCTCGCGCTTCAAGACGGCCGAAGAGCTCTACGAGCAGATGAAGACCATTGGCGTGGAGCTCAACGCGCTGATGCACCAGGGCTGGGCGCACTCCTGGGCGCCCATGTGCCGCTACCTGCTGGGCGAAGGCGACGTGGGCGAGCTGTGCGCGGAGATGGAGCAGGGCCTGCGCATCAGCGAGGAGGTCGCGGACCTGGCCAACCAGTGCGCGAGCCTCAACCACCTGGCCAACGTCACCGTGCGCGAGCACCAGGTGGAGGAGGCGGCGTTCGTGGCGGTGCGCTGCTTCAAGAGCATCTGGAGCTATCAGGTGCTGGTGCCCTTCCTCCAGGTGGGGCTGGTGGACGCGGCGGAGGCGGCCCTGTTCGCGCTGGAGGAGGGCGCCACGGTGGTGCCGCGCAAGAAGCTGCTGCGCATCGTGCGGCTCGCGTGCATCAAGGCGCGGATGATTTCGAAGCTGTACCCGTACCTGAAGGGCCCGGCGCTGCGCGTGACGGCGCGCTCGCTGCGCCTGCGCAAGGGCCCGAAGGCCGCGGAGCCGGTGTTCCTGGAGGCCATCGCCATCCTGGAGGTCAGCCCCAACCGCTGGGAGACGGGCGTGGCCTACTTCGACGCCGCGGTGGCGCTGCCGCACCGGCGGGACGCCTTCCTCTCCCGCGCGAAGGAGATCTTCGTGGAGGTGGGGGCGCTCGCGGAGCTGCGCCGCATCGACCGGCTCCAGGCCTCCGCGCAGGCGCTGCTGCCGGGCGCCACCGCACGGCCCCCGCTCCGGGACGTGGCCCGCCGCGACCTGAACGTGATGTAGGCGAAGGCCTCTCGCACCTCGGGTGAGGCATAAGGCGGACCGTCAGTCAGCGCGGTGGGTGTGCTTGTACCGTCAGCCCCGGCTCCTACACTGGCCCCACTTCCTCGAACCCACACCGGGCCATGACTTCCGTTCCGCTCCGCTTCCAGACCAGTCCCGTCATCGTCGGATACATGCTCGTGGTGCACGCCCTGGCCGCGCTGGCATTCCTGTTGCCCTGGCCCCCGTACGCGCTGCCGGTGGGCCTGGCGGTGTACGTGAGCATCGGGCTGGGCACGACGGTGGGGCTGCACCGCCTGCTGTGTCACCGCGCCTTCGTCTGTCCGCGCTGGGTGGAGTACGCGCTGGTGACGGTGGCCATGCTGACGGCGCAGGGCAGTCCGCTGCTGTGGGCCGCGACGCACCGGCTGCACCACGCGAAGGCGGACGCGGAAGGGGACGTGCACTCGCCCCAGCGCGGCTTCTGGTACGCGCACATGGGGTGGATCCTCAACGAGGGCTCCACCGACGACGACGGCTGGCGCACGTGGTGCCGCGACATGGCGGGGGACCGGTATTACCACTGGCTCCTGCGCTACCGGATTGGCCCGCAGGTGCTGGCGGTGCTCTTCGTGGGGCTGACGTTCGGCTGGCGCACGGTGCCCGCGTACTTCTTCCTGCCGGTGGTGTGCTGGATGCAGAGCACCTACGCGGTGAACTCGGTGTGCCACGCGAAGTTCGGCTTCCGCGCCCACGACACGCGCGACAAGAGCCGCAACGTGTGGTGGGTGAGCGTGCTGGCGCTGGGCGAGGGCTGGCACAACAACCACCACGCCTTCCCCGCGTCCGCGCGACACGGCTGGGTGTGGTGGCAGTGGGACCCGGGCTGGCTCTTCATCCGGGCCCTCCAGTCGCTGGGGCTCGCGTGGGACGTGCGGCTGCCGTCCCGGATCCGCTGAAGCCTCAGGTCACGAGCTGGGGCTTCAGTCCCAGCCGGGCCATCTCCCGCACGTCCCAGTCCTCGATGGCGTCCAGGCCCGCGATGTAGCGGCGCGCCGTGTTCTTCACCGGGTTGCGGATGCTGACGATCTCCGGGCCGGAGAAGAGGATGGTCTGCTTGTAGCGGGGCATGTCGCTCATCATCAACTTGGACGCGTAGTGCTTCGCGATGTTGGGCAGGCTGCCCAGCGTGCGGCACAGCCGCAGGAAGTGCTCCACCACCTCGGATGCGTGCAGTTGCTTGGGCCGGTGGCACAGCGTGTAGCCGTCGTAGTCGCGGCTGGTGGTGCCGGGCAGCAGGCGGTCCTCGGCCTGCAGTTCGCGGAAGAAGGGCGTCTCCGGGTACGGGCACACGATGCCCAGGAAGGTGACGGAGAAGTACTTCAGGTCCGCCAGGTACTCCGGCAGCCGGTGCAGGTATTCGTTGGTGTCGCCGTCCGAGCCGACGATGAGGCCGAAGGACAGGAGGATGCCGGCGGAGAAGACGCGGCGGATGACGGCGTCCACCTCCGACAGCTTGTTCTGGCCCTTGTTCATCGCCTTGATGGAGTCCGGGTTGAGCGACTCCAGGCCGGTGTAGACGTAGCGGCAGCCTGCCTTCGCCATCAGCTTCACCAGCGACTCATCCTTGAGCACGTTGAAGGTGAGCGCGCAGCCCCACGTCTTCTTCAGCGGGATGAGCGCTTCGCACAGCTCGCGCAGGTACTTGGGCGAGCCGCCCAGGTTGTTGTCCAGGAAGATGAACGCGTCATCCATCATCCCCATGAAGTTGGGGTTCCAGCGCATGCGCGTCTGGATTTCATCGATGACCGCGGGGATGGGCCGGAAGCGGTAGCGCTCGTTGCCGGTGAGGACGCAGAAGTTGCAGGAGAAGGGGCAGCCGCGCGACGCCTCGATGCCCGGCAGGCGCACCTTGTTGTGCTCGAAGTTGATGAGCTCGTAGCGGTACGGCCGGATGGCGGACGCGCCCAGGGACGGGCGGCTGTAGCGCGGCTGGAGCTCGCCCTTCTCGAAGTCGGCGACCAGCGCGGGCACGTTCGCTTCGGGCTCGCCGGTGATGACCGCGTCGAAGAACTGGGACGCGTCGTCGGGGAAGTAGCCCGCGTGACGCCCGCCCGCCACCGTCGTCATGCCGCGCTGGCGGAAGAGGGTGGAGAGCACCTTCGTGTGCTCGTAGTACGAGTGCAGGTACGAGAAGAAGACCAGGTCCCAGTGCCGGTCCAACGGGATGTCCGCTTCCTTCTCGTTGAAGATCTCCACCTCCGCGTGCTCCGGGCACAGGCCGGCGATCAGCTCCGGCACGGAGGACTGCATGATGGAAGGCTCCTTGATGCGCAGGCGGGTCGGATGCGTGTACGTGGCGATGATGGCGATTCGCATGCGTGCGTTTTCCGGAAGAAGACGCGGAAGGAACGGCACGCACCCGTTCACGAATACGACTGCCGGACTGCGCCCCCCTCCGTGGCGGAAGAATCACCCGGAGTCCTGGCGGCGGTAAAGGACCTCCCGCGTACACGGCGCACTCCGCGTGCTTCCGGTGGCAGCGGACGCCCCCTCGTTTCGCGAAGGCACGACGCAAAAGAAGCGGGCCCCTCGTTCCGGATGTCACCGGACGAGGAGCCCGCCTGGAAGCGAAGCGCCCGTTGGGGCGAAGTCGCGCGCTCAGCCCACCAGCCGGACCACGGCCAGCGTGAGGCCGTAGACGAGGACGGACACGAACGCGGCGGCAGGGATGGTGAACACCCACGCCCAGATGATGCGTCCGGCGGTGCCCCACTTCACCGCGCGCCAGCCGCGCGTGGAACCCACGCCGACGATGGCGCCGGTGATGGTGTGGGTGGTGGAGACGGGGATGCCCAGCTCCGCCAGGGCGATGATGGTGACGCCGCCGCCGGTCTCCGCGCTGAAGCCGCCAATGGGCGCGAGCTTCGTGAGGCTGTGGCCCATGGTGCGGATGATGCGCCAGCCGCCGAAGAAGGTGCCCATGGCGATGGCCGCGTGGCAGGAGATGATCATCCACCAGTCGATGTGGAACGGGCGGTCGCGCCAGATGGTGCCGAAGAGCACCACCGCGATGATGCCCATGACCTTCTGCGCGTCATTGGTGCCGTGGCTGAAGGAGAAGATGGCGGACGACACCAACTGGAGCCTGCGAAACCAGGTGTCCACGCGCAGGGGCGTCTGCTTGTGCACCGTCCAGGTGCTGATGACCATCATCGTGATGCCCAGGAACATGCCGATGAGCGGCGACAGCACGATGAAGGCCGCGATGCGCGCGATGCCCGAACCGACGAGGCCCTGGAAGCCCAGCACCGGCAGCGTGGCGCCAATCATCCCGCCCGCCAGCGCGTGAGAGGACGACGAGGGCAGGCCCCACCACCACGTCAGCAGGTTCCAGGTGATGGCCCCCATGAGCGCGGAGAAGATGACCATCAGCACCGCGGTGGGGCCGGCGGCGCGGAGCATCTCGAAGTTGATGATGCCCTTGCCCATGGTGTTGGCGACATGGACGCCGCCCGCGAACGCGGCCACGAAGTTGAAGAACGCGGCCCAGGCCACGGCGAGGTTCGGCGACAGCACGCGCGTGGAGACGACGGTGGCGATGGAGTTCGCGGCGTCGTGGAAGCCGTTGATGAAGTCGAACACCAGCGCGACGATGACGATGAGGACGACCGCGGCGAGCAGCATTTCAGGAGTGCTCCAGCACGACGCCTTCGATGACGTTCGCGACACCCTGGCACTTGTCGGTGGCGGTCTCGATGAGGTCGTAGATCTCCTTCCACTTGATGATGGTCAGGGTATCCACGCCGCTCTTGAACAGCCGGCCCATGCCGGAGCGCAGCACCTCATCCGCCTGCGACTCCAGGCTCTTGATCTCCTTGCAGCCGGCGAGGATCTGCTCCGGCTTCTTGATGAGGCGCAGGGCCGCGACGACCTCCTGCACCTTCAGCGTGGAGAGCACCAGCAGGCGCGCCAGCTCCGCGGCGTCCGCCCGGGTGGACTCGATCTCGTAGTACAGCAGGCGCGCGGCGGCCGCGTTCGTCAGGTCCAGCACGTCGTCGATGCGCGACAGGAGCGAGTGGATCTGCGTGCGATCAAAGGGCGTGATGAACTGCTGGTGCAGCCGGTTGAAGGCCGTGTGCGTGACGTCGTCGCCTCGGTGCTCCACGTCCTTGAGGGCCTGGACGCGCGCGGGCACGTCCCGGTAGTCGCTCAGGAGCTCATGGAGGATCTTGGCGCCTTCGACCGTGCGAGCGCATTGGGCGTCGAAGTCGTCGAAGAACTCATCCGACTTCGGCATCAGCTTTTCGAGCATGGGGTTCCCTCGGCGCCTGGAGCGACAGGCGCGGTCCGCCGCGGGAGGTGGTTGCGCGAGGGTGTTGCCCTCCCGTGACGCGGCGTGACTACCCTACTTTCGGAGTTTCGCCAGTGTTCCGTGTAGAACTTCACGGATTCCGGGGGGTTGGGGAAGACCGCGCCGGCTTGCCCGGCGGGCGCGCTTCTCCCGGAAGAGGATGACGCAGGGGCCTGTTCCGGATGGGGCTTCACGTCCTACAGTTGGAAAATCGGCAATTCGTCCCTGGTCCCTCTTGTCGCGGAAGGCGCATGACCCTGTTCCGGCACCCTGAAGATCGCATCCCGGTCCTGTTGTTCGCGTGCGTGTTCGCGCTCGATGTGACGGTGTTTCTCACGGCGACGAGCTGGTGGTTCCCCGTGTTGTGGTTTGGCCTGGGCATCATCCCCAAGGGGTGGATCTGCTCCTGGAACCACCACCACCAGCACCTGACGATGTTCCGGCACGCGATCCCCAACCGCCTGCTGGAGATCATCTTCGCGTTCCAGACGGGCGTGACGTCGCAGGCGTGGTTCCTCCACCACGTCGTGGGCCACCACCGCAACTACCTGGATCAGACGAAGGACGAGTCCCGCTGGAAGCGCGATGACGGCACGACGATGGGGGAGCTGGAGTACTCGCTGAAGACGATGCTCACCGCGTACCCGCGCTCCTTCCAGGTGGGCCGCAAGCACCACCCGAAGGCGCTGCGCCTGTTCGTGGCGATGGCCGCGCTCCAGGTGGTGTTGCTCGCCGGCCTGTTCTGGGTGAACCCCTACAACGCGCTGTTCGTCTTCCTGTTGCCCATGGCGGCGTCGCTCTTCGTCACGGTGTGGGCGACCTTCTTCCACCACGTGGACCTGAACACGTCGGTGCACGCCGAGGCCTCGTACAACATCCTTCACCGGGGCTACAACCTGATGACGGGCAACCTGGGCTACCACACCGCGCACCACTCGCGGCACGGCCTGCACTGGTCGAAGCTGCCGGAGCTGCACGCGCAGCTTGCCCGCGACATCCCCGCGCACCTGTACCGTCAGCCGGGCATCCCGTTCGTCTGGCTCGGCTCCGAAGCGAAGCTCGTGCTGAGCGAGCACGAGGTGGAAGCGCTCGCCGCTTCGAACGCGAAGGCCAAGGCGCCCGCGTCCGCGCCGGCTTCCGGCGAAGAGCTGGCGGCCTAGCTTCACGGCCCGCTGCCGGGCTCGCCCGGCTCGGCTGCCCGCTTGTGCGCCAGGTACTCGCGCACCTCCGCCGGAAGGGCTTCTTCCGGCAGGGCGAAGTGCTGCGTCACCACCTCCAGGATGTTGAGGTACTGGGGCAGCTCGAAGCCGTAGAACACCACCCGCCCGATGCGTGAGCTCTCCCGGGCGGACAGGTGGGTCTTCAAGGTCGTGCACGCCAGCCGCACGGGGTCGTTCACGCCCAGCCCGCCGGTGCCCGCGCCCAGCGCCACCATGGCCACGGTGAGCGGCGTGCCGTCGTCGGGCAGCGCCTCCAGCGCGTTCCACAGGTTCACGCAGCACACCTGGATGCGCGCGAGGTTCGGCGCGGAGCTCGCGGACAGCCCGTGGCGGTAGTCCATCACCGCGACGTGCGCGACCCACTTCGCCCTCGGGTGTTCGCCCGCGTCCGTCACCAGCACCTGGCCCGGATCCATGGGGCCGCGGAAGCGGGCCTGGAGGGCCTCGGTGATGTGCTCCTGGTAGTCGGGGCCACACGCGAGCCGGATGGCCCGGGAGACCCCGGAGCCCAACTGCACGTTCGTGTTGGAGGCGTTGACCAGCACGCGCTCGGAGCCGTCCGTCAGGCTTCCGAGCGCGACGTCGATTTCCGGGAGGGGAGCGCTCATCCTCCCAGTCTAATCACGGCTTCTTCGGCTCGGCCGGCTCGGTCGTGCGGTTGGCCGCGATGTTGATGACGTTGACCATCAGGTCCTTCACGCGGCGCGGCTTCTCGCCACCGTTGTCCTCGATGATCTTGTCGATGTCGTCATCCTGCCGGTGGTACTCGGGGATGAGGTCGCCGCCGCCGTCGGGGTTGGACAGGCCCTCGAAGAGGAAGAGCACGTCCTCGCCCTTGCGGCCGAAGGACGCGCCGTCCTGGCGGTCGCGGTACACGTTGATGTCGCGGTTGATGCGGTCGAACGGATCCGCCAGTTGCTGGTTCGCCTGATCCACCACGTCCCGGAAGTAGTTGGGCTGGCCCTTCGTGTTGGTGTCCACGACGGACAGGCGCTGATCATCCCAGCGGCCCACCATGTCCGTGTTGATGACGCCGGCGATGTTCTTCAGCTCCAGGCCGGGGATGGGGTGGTCCACGAAGTACTGCGAACCCACGAGCCCCTTCTCCTCCGCGCCCGTCCAGATGAACAGGATGGAGCGATCCAGCTCGCCGCGCTTCTGGGCCTCCGCCAGCTCCGGCACCGCAGCCATCAGCACCGCGCTGCCGGAAGCGTTGTCGTCCGCGCCGTTGTACGCGTTGCCCTTGCGGTCCACGCCCACGTGGTCCAGGTGGGCCATCACCACGATGACCTCGTCCTTGTGCGGGCCGGTGCCGGGCAGCAGCGCCATTGTGTTCACGGCCTGGCCCGTCGCCGTGGCCACCTGCCGCAACTCCTCCACGCTGCGCTGCGTGCCGGAACGGGCGGGCACCAGCGGCTGGCCGGACGCCTTCATCGTGGACTCGTACTGGCGGTTGAGCAGCGCCAGCGTGTCCTTGGGCATCTTGTCGTCCAGGTAGAAGCCCTCCTGGAACGTCGTGTGCCCGAACTCCTTGTGCGGCCCGTGCGCGGCGCCGTGCTCCGCGCCCTCCGCCTGCGCGCCCGCGAAGGAGAAGACGTTGAACTTCTGCTGGAAGGGGTTCTCCGGGTTGTTCGAGTTCGGGCCCACGAGGCCGTACTTCTTCACGTGCTCCTGCACGTAGGCGGACGCCAGGTCCAGGCCTTCCGAGGGGCTGTTGCGGCCCTTGAGTTCATCGGAGGCCAGGTACTCGATGTGCTTCATCGGATCCGAGTCCGCGGAGACGGGCGGCTCGGTGGGCTTGGACGGGTCCGTCGGAGGC
>NZ_RAVZ01000306.1 GCF_003611635.1 Corallococcus terminator
GCCCTCCACCCACCGGGGCACGAAACCATCGCGCGGCACGAAGAGCGTCGCGCCGCACGTGTCACACAGCGCGCCGAACCCCCACAGCGTGAGGCGCCCCCCGTCCCCGAGTCGCCCCTGGTACGCGCTCTGCCCCTCCACGCCTGGAGGACGCGGCTCGCGCACGAGGCCGTGGCGCAGGAGCACGTTGCCATCCGGGCAACGCACGTCCTGGCCCAGGCACCACATGGCCACGTCGAACAGACGGTCGCCATCGCGGCGAACGTCACAGGGAAGAACAGCGGCAGGGGCAGCATGCGACTGGGACATGGGGCGCCTCGGGGGAAAGCGGGGGCTAGCTGCTGGCCTTCTTCGTCGTGGGACCCACGCGCGCGGTCACCGCACCGAAGAGCGCCTTCGCGTCCACGGGGGTGCCGCCGTTCTTCGTGAGCAGCGCGTTGACGGCGCGCACCACCTTGGAGCGCACGCGCGGGGACACCGGACGGTCCTCGCGCGCGGCGGCCAACTGCTGCTCGCTCAGGCCCCGGCCACTGCGCGGCTTGCCCAGGCCTGGCTCCGCGTAGGGCTTCTGCTGCCCCTCTTTTTCGCGGCGGCGCTCGGAGCGCTTGCGCTTGAGGACGCGGTCCGCCGCGGATTGGGATTCGAGCTGGCGGGAGCGGCGCAGCAGCACCGCGGGGGAGATCTTCTGGTCGTCGAGGAACTGCTGGAAGCTACCCATGGCTTTCTCCTGGGGGACTGCGGGGGGATGACGGTTACTCGTGGTCGTGGTCGTGCTCGCCCGACTCCTCGATGACGAGCGACACCGAGGACAGCGTCGAAGGCCCGAAGGTGAGCGTGTGCGTGCCCACCGTGAGGGGCACGATGTGGCGGCCCTGGATGTCGGAGCAGAGGGTGGAGCTGTTGGTGCTCTCCTCGAACTCCACCGTCGCGCCGCTGCCGTTGGTGACCTTCACCGGCACCGGGGCGCTGGTGAAGAGGACGTAGTCGGTGGCCTCGGCGACGGCGAAGGACACCGCGCCGCCCTTGCCCCCGGTCACGTCCACCAGCGCGATGTCGTAGCGCTTGTGGTCATTGCTCACGGCGGGGCCCGTGCCGGAGACGGCCGCGGTGACGCTGACGGCGGGGCCTTCCTGCAGGTGCTCGCAGCCTTCTTCGTCGCCGGTGGACTCTTCGGCGTCATCTCCACACGCGGAGACGAGGAGCGAGGCGGACAGCAACACGGCGGACAGCAGCTTGTTCTTCATGGTGTGGAACTCCACGGGGATGGACTGCGGGGACTCCAGGCCCCACGCGCCCACGGCGCACCGCCCCGGAAGCAAGGGGATGGCCGCACGCGGAAACGCGACGGAGACTGGAAGGGGATCAGCGGGACGAAGCACGCGGAACGGGAGCGGCCGGAGGCCCCTCGCGGCGTCACGTCACGTCACAGCGGACGGGAACGCGCGCGACGAAGGCTCCGGAAGCCCCGGACGTTTCCCGGACCGCGGACACACGCCGGGCGGGAACGACGGGCTTCGTGGGCCGGAATCAGGCGCGCGGAGGCGACAACTTGGGCGCGAGTCTCAACAGCGCGACGGGGGCCGCGTGGAAGCGGAACACCGCCAGCGCCGGACTGGAGCGCGTGGAGACCGCCACCAACATCGGGGCGGACTCGGCCGGAGGCGGTGCCTCACGGCGCAGGAAGGCATGGTGACAGTGGGCTTCCGCGCTGTGCGGCACGGCCTGCGCCTGGGGCGCCGGGGCCACGCGCACATCGTCGAAGGAGACCTCTTGCTCCGACGGGCCCCCATGCGACGAGGCCTCGCTCACGTGCATCACGTCCCCGTGCTCCAGGCACGTGGTGTGCTGCACGAGCGCGAAGTGGAGGACGCTGCCCACGTACGCCAACACGCACACGAGCACCCACTGCCACGCCAACAGGCGCGACGCGGGGCGGCTCGTGCTGGGGTGGCGTCGGAGGCGGCTCACGTCCACTCAATCTCGAAAAGCAACTGAGTTGTTTTAAGCGACCTCTTCACCGCGTGCAAGCCAGGACCCGCGTGCCCCCGGTGCTTGGGCGCGCCTGGGGTCGCCTGGCCCCCACGCCCGGCCGCTCGGCGGACCTCGCGCGCCGGGGTGCTGGCCTGGGGAACAGGCCGACAGGTCGCGGGTTGTGGACCCACGAGCCCCTGGGGTCGTAGGTTTCCGCGCGTGCAAGAGTTCATGGATGTCCTGCGCAGGCAGGCACACTATTTCGGACCGGAGCTGGCGAAGCTCGCCTACGAGCGCGGTCTCGCGGTGACGAAGCCGGATGGCAGCACGCTGCCCATCCCCATCACCGCCACGCCCGTCATCCTCGACGCCGAGGAGATCAAACGCCGCGCGCAACTGTCCGCGAAGCTGGCCTCCGCCACGCTGAAGATGGCGCGCGCCGTGCTCGCCGGCGAGGACCCGGGCCGGTTGCTCGGCGCCCTTTCCCCCCTGGAGCGCACGCTGGCCGAGCGCACCTGGGAGCAGAGCCGCACGCTTGCGACGACGCGCGTGGACTACTTCGTCTCCGCAGGCCGTCCCTGGGCGCTGGAGGTCAACGCCACCATCCCGGCCATGCAGGGCTATTCGGACATCGCGGCGCGCTCCTTCATCGAGGTCGTCGCGCGGCACCTGCGCTACCCGGAGAAGGGGCTCGCGGCGCTCCACACGCTCAACGGCAACAACGCGCTGGCGCTCTACCGGGCCCTGTTGGACGGCTACGCGGCCGAGCGCGACGGGCAGTTGCCGGACACGGTGGCGCTCCTGTGCCGCAAGAACGACGCACAGGTCACCGAGCTGCGCTGGCTGTGCGAGCGCTTCCGCGAGTTCGGCGCGGACGCGGACGTGGTGCACCCGGAGGACGTGTCCGGCGAGGACAGCTTCACGGTGCGGGGCAAGAAGTACGACCTCGTCTACCGCCACCTGTTCGTGCGCCGGCTGGAGCAGTCCCCCGCCCCGTGGGTGGAGGACTTCCTGGGCACCGTGCCCGGCAAGAAGGCGGTGTTCCTCAACCCGCCCGCCTCGCAGGTGGAGGTGAAGACGACGTTCGCGCTCCTGTCGCAGGCGCTGACGGAGCCCGCGCTCGCGGACAGCGCGGGCCTCACACCGGACGAACTGGAGGCCGTGCGTGCCGCGGTGCCCTGGACGCGCCCCTTCCGCCACGGCCCCGGCACCGGTCCGGACGGCGCGACGGTGGACGACGTGGTGGCGCGCGTGTCCGAGGAGCCCGCGCGCTTCGTGCTCAAGCGCGCGTGGGACTACGGCGGCAAGGCGGTGTTCCTGGGCCGTTCGGTGGGCACGGTACCCTACGAGGAGCGCGTCAAGGGCGCCTATGGCGAGTCCCTGACGTGGGCCCAACTGTGCGCCCGCGCGGCCACGGACACCCAGGGCGGCGGCTTCGTGGTGCAGGAGGTGGTGGACACCCAGCCGGAGGACCACCTGCTGTGCGGTCAGAACAGCGTGCTGCCCACGTCGTTCTTCGTCGACTACTCGGCCTATGCGTCGGTGGGCCTGTCGAAGCAGCCCGCGTGGGGCGGGGTGTGCCGGGGGTCCATGTCGGAAATCGTCAACATCGTGGGCGGAGGTGGCGTGCTGCCCCTCATCACCACGGAAGTCGCGGCGAAGCTTTTGTTGGCCTGGAAGGCCCTTTAAGGCATCGCCCAAGGCTCCGCGTTACATCAGGACACAGCAGCCGGGCAGCCGTCCCGGCACGAAAGGATACGAAAGCACATGGCGTGGGAATCTTCTGGTGGGTGGCAGAGCGGGCGGGCGAGCGAAGTGGACTCGGTGCTGATGCAGGAGTCGCAGCGCGCGTTCATGACGCGCGTGCATGGCTGGATGTTCGCGGGGCTGGCCCTCACGGGCGTCATGGCGGCGGTGACGCTGTCGAACACCGCGATGCTCCAGGCGGTGGCGCAGTACCGCATGGGCCTGTTGCTGGTGCAGTTCGGCGTGGTGATGGCGCTGTCGTTCCTGGCGCCCCGCATCTCCGGCCCGGTGGCCGCGGCCCTGTTCCTGGGCTATTCGGCGCTGACGGGCGTGACGCTGTCCGTGCTCTTCCTCATCTACACGGCGGGCTCCATCGCCCAGGTGTTCTTCATCACGGCGGCGGTCTACGGCACCATGGCCGTCTACGGCACCGTCACGAAGAAGGACCTGAGCGGCTGGAAGACCTTCCTCTACATGGGCCTCGTCGGCATCGTCATCGCGGGCATCGTGAACCTGTTCATGCGCAATGACGCGGTGTCGTTCGTCACCGCGTGCGCCGGCGTGCTCATCTTCGCGGGCCTCACCGCGTACGACATCCAGAAGCTGCGCGAGTACCACGCGGGCACCGGGTACAAGAGCACGGCGACGGTGAGCATCGTCGGCGCGCTCACCCTCTACCTGGACTTCATCAACCTGTTCCTGTCGTTGATGCGCCTGCTGGGCAAGCGCCGCTAGGCACAAGCGTCACGACGTCGCAGTCCCCAGGCGGGGCGCGAGGTGGTTCCTTCCCGGAGCCGCCTTCAGCGCTCCGCCTTCTTGTTGAAGGGCATCAGGAGCCGCTCCACGGGGCGCCCCTGCACCAGGTGCTCCTCCACGATGGCGGGCACGTCCTCCACCTTCACGCCGCCGTACCAGGTGCCCTCCGGGTAGACGACGACGGAGACGCCGAACGCGCAGGTGTCCACGCAGCCGGCCGCGTTGGCGCGCATGGTGCGTTTGAGCCCGCGCTTGTCCAGTTCCGCCTTGAAGGCGGCGCGGACCTCCTCCCCGCCCTTGGTGGCGCAACAGCCCTTCGGGTTCCCATCCGGGCGGCGGTTGGTGCAGACGAAGACGTGGCGTTCGAACGGAGGAGGCATGTCGGCCTCCTAACGCGGCCGGGCGGCGAAATCGACGACGCCGTTCAGCAAGCGACCGTCCCAGGACCCTCCACGTCGCCCGTGCCTCGCCCCGCCAGTGGACCGCCGCTAGGCTGGCCGCACGGACTGACAGCAAACATCCGCCAGTGATCACGAGCCCTTGGCCGTACCCCCTCCGCTCAAGGCCTCATTTCGTAGGGTCATGACACTACGTTGCCTGCAAAGCATCCGTTGCCACCGTCATGACCGGGTCTTAGATCAGCCCTGTATCAAGCCCACACCCCCTGCGCAGGTGAGCAGCGCCCCGGGTGTTCGCAGAAGGACGTACCCCCAAGCTGGAGTGTGTAAGCAGATTTCAAATGCTAGATGTAGGGGGAGCAGGTGATGTTTGACGGGCCCCGTGAGCGATCATATGGATCCGCCCGCCCGGCGGGAGGGCTGTCAGGCCCGGGCCCGGATTCCAGCTCTCGGTCCGCTGGAGCCTGCCCCCGCGATCCATCCAGACGTCGCCTCTTTGTGTCCTTGGGAGATCAACCAATCCCCTGGGATCTCGCGACGTTGGCGATTTTGCGAATTTTGCATCCGTACTCTTAGTGAATATGGAGGTGGGCGTCATGGAGAAGGAGTTGGGCGGCAAGACGGTGGTCGGGGGCAAGGAGCGTCGCGGGGTGAAGGTGAAGGGGAAGGCGGCGACGACGACGGGACTGACCGTGGAGCGCTTCTTCACGACGCCCGGGGTGGACCCCGCGGACGAGCTGGCGTGGGAGCTGCGCAGCGCGAGCATCAAGGGCGAGGACGGCAAGGTCGTCTTCGACCAGAAGGACATCGAAGTCCCCAAGTCCTGGTCGATGCTGGCGACGAACGTCGTCGCGTCGAAGTACTTCCGGGGCACCCCTGGCACGCCCGAGCGTGAGACGAGCGTGCGCAAGCTGGTGGCGCGCGTGGTGGACACGCTCACCGGCTGGGGCGAGCAGGGCCACTACTTCGCGTCGGCGGTGGACCGCGAGGCGTTCCACGCGGAGCTGACGCACCTGCTCCTGCGCCAGAAGGCGGCCTTCAATTCGCCCGTCTGGTTCAACGTGGGCGTGGAAGCGCACCCGCAGTGCTCGGCGTGCTTCATCAACAGCGTGGACGACAACATGGAGTCCATCCTGGGGCTGGCCCGCACGGAAGGGATGCTCTTCAAGTACGGCAGCGGCACGGGCACCAACCTGTCCAGCGTGCGCGGCAGCAAGGAGCTGCTCGCGGGCGGCGGCACGGCGTCCGGCCCGGTGTCGTTCATGCGCGGCTTCGACGCGTTCGCGGGCGTCATCAAGAGCGGCGGCAAGACGCGGCGCGCGGCGAAGATGGTCATCCTCAACGCCGAGCACCCGGACATCCTGGACTTCATCCGCTGCAAGTCGAGCGAGGAGAAGAAGGCCTGGGCGCTCATCGAGGCCGGATACGATCCGTCCTTCAATGGCGAGGCGTACGGGTCGGTCTACTTCCAGAACTCAAACAACTCCGTGCGCGTCACGGACGACTTCATGAAGGCCGTGGTGAACGACGGTCCGTGGCAGACGCGCGCGGTGCGCGACGGCCAGGTGATGGAGACGTACAAGGCGCGGGAGCTGTTCCGGGAGATCGCGGAGGCGGCGCACCTGTGTGGTGACCCGGGCCTCCAGTACGACACCACGGTGAACGAATGGCACACGTGCTCGGGCACGGCGCGCATCAACGCGTCCAACCCTTGCTCCGAGTACATGTTCCTGGATGACTCGGCCTGCAACCTGGCGTCGCTGAACCTGATGCACTTCCGCACGCTGGAGGGCGGCTTCGACGTGACCGCGTTCAAGCACGCGGTGTCGGTGGTGCTGCTGGCGCAGGAGATCATCGTCGGCTTCAGCCGCTACCCCACCGAGCGCATCACCAAGAACAGCCACGACTACCGCCCGCTGGGCCTGGGGTACGCGAACCTGGGCGCGCTGCTGATGGCGACGGGCCTGCCGTACGACTCGCCCGCGGGCCGCAACTACGCGGCGGCCATCACGTCCCTGATGTGCGGCGAGGCCTACGCCACGAGCGCCCGCATCGCGGAGAAGCAGGGCGCGTTCGCGGGCTACGGCAACAACGCGGAGCCCATGCTGGGCGTCATCCGCAAGCACCGCAAGGCGGCCTACCAGCTCCAGGCGGACGGAGTGAGCGCGGAGCTGTTCCAGGCGCAGAAGCAGGCGTGGGACGACGCGCTGGCGCGCGGCACGGAGCACGGCTACCGCAACAGCCAGGTGACGGTGCTGGCCCCCACGGGCACCATCGGCTTCATGATGGACTGCGACACCACCGGCATCGAGCCGGACATCGCGCTCATCAAGTACAAGAAGCTGGTGGGCGGCGGCATGCTGAAGATCGTCAACCAGACGGTGCCGCTCGCACTGGAGAAGCTGGGTTATCCCCAGACGCAGGCGCAGGACATCATCGCGTACCTGGACAAGCACGACACCATCGAGGGCGCGCCTCACCTCAAGACGGAGCACCTGCCGGTGTTCGACTGCGCGTTCAAGCCGTCCAAGGGCCAGCGCAGCATCCACTGGATGGGCCACATCGAGATGATGTCGGCGGCGCAGCCGTTCCTCTCTGGCGCCATCAGCAAGACCGTGAACATGCCCACCGAGTCCACGGTGGAGGACATCGAGAAGGCCTACCTGGAGGCGTGGAAGAGCGGCCTGAAGGCCGTCGCCGTGTACCGCGACGGGTGCAAGCGCACGCAGCCGCTCAACACGTCGCAGGACAAGCCGAAGGACGCGCCCCGCGTGGCGGCGGAAGCGGTGCCCGTGGCGACGCCCGAGCCGAAGGCGCACCGTCGCCGGCTGCCGGACGAGCGTCAGTCCATCACGCACAAGTTCTCCATCGGGGGCCACGAGGGCTACCTGACGGTGGGCATGTACGAGGACGGCACGCCGGGCGAGCTGTTCGTGGTGATGGCGAAGGAGGGCTCGGTGGTGAGCGGACTGATGGATGGCTTCGCCACCAGCGTGTCGCTGGCGCTCCAGTACGGCGTGCCCATGCAGGTGCTGGCGGACAAGTTCTGCCACACGCGCTACGAGCCGAGCGGCTTCACCGGCAACCCGAACATCCCCATCGCCAAGTCCATCACCGACTACATCTTCCGGTGGCTGTCGTTGAAGTTCCTGCCCACCGCGCCGTGCGGTGACGACGCGGAAGTGACGCCGGTGGAAGAGTCCCGTCCGGCGCCGGTGACGCAGGCGGCGCCCGTGCAGACGTTGCGGTTGTCCGCGGTGAGCAGCTCGCGCAGCACGTACCTGAACCAGGCGGACGCCCCGCCCTGCCACACCTGCGGCGCCATCACCGTGCGCAGCGGCGCCTGCTACAAGTGCGCGAACTGCGGCACGACGAGCGGTTGCAGTTGAGACGGCTCTGACGCGGGCCCGTGCTGTGCGTCGCGATGAGGCGACGCGCAGCCCCGGGCTGGGGGGCCTGGGCTGTTCCAGCTACCCCTTGGATGACCTCGGGTCGTTGCCGTAGCTGTTCTTGTAGCCAATGGTGCCGTCGCGATTGTGGATGGTGTGCTCGGTCTCTTGAGCCATGGCCTGAGCCCTCCCTGACTCCACGGCCCGCGCCTTGAGCCGATGCGTGCTCTCAACCTCTCCCCCGCGCTGATTCACCCATCCCTTGCCATTCGGGTTGGGGGTCGTGTGCACGCCTCCTCCGCGACCCGTGTGCCTTGCCATGTCGGTACCTCCTGCTGTGACCCCAATGTGGGCGCGAAGGAAAGGTACTTCTCAGGGTTGGCGATGCATGGCCGACCCGAGGTGACGCCATCAGGTCGCACCCCAAGCGAACCCTGGAGGGCGTGGATCCTGGCGAGGTGTGGCTACGAGCGGGCATCCTCTCGCGCATCCGGAGCAGGGCAGGGATGTCGCCCAACGGGCAGAAGGCTGCGACACCGGCCCCGTGCGGAGGCACTGGCGCCGGAGCCCTGCGTGTCTTCAGCCAGGCCTGCCGGTCACGGGAAGCGATGCAGGCGGGTGCAGATCTCCACGGCCCGGTCGGCGATGCGGCCCAGTTCCTCCAGCGTGTCGAGTTCCACCGGTGCGGGCCCGTTCTCCGCGACGAAGAACGCCACGGGCTGACCGCGCGCGTGCAGCGGGAAGACGAGCAGGTGTGATTCGGACTCGCACAGCGCGGAGAAGATGGCCTCGTCCTGCGGTCCCTGCGGCGCGTTGAAGACGCTGGGGCTGGGGCCCTTCAGCGCGGACGCGAGGAGGGACGGCGCGTCCAGGTCCACCTTGAGCGCGGAGACCTCCGGCCGTTCGCTGCCCGGGCCCCAGGCGCGACCCACGCGTGCGAGTCCGAAGCTGTCACCCAGGAGGAAGGCCCGGCGGAAGCGGCCCGCGCTGTAGGCCAGCAACACCTTGCCAACCATGCCCTGCGAGTCCGCGGTGTCGAGCGCGGTGAGGACCTGATCCGCCGTGATGGCGGGACCGTTGGGCGGCGTGTCGGTGGACGCGCTGGCGGCGGCGAGCAGGGCCTGGACGGTGTCGGGCTGCTCGGAGGCCTGGGGCTGCCAGGGGTGCTGCATGAACTCCCACGCGGAGGCCAGGGCCACGCCCCCTTCGCCTGCGGCCGGGGTGGTGGAGGTGGCGGGACCGTCCAGGTCGACCACGCGGTCCGCCCAGGTGGTGTCCGCGCTGTGGCCTACGGTGCCAGTGCCCTCCCCTTCCCCGCCCTGCCAACCCACGAACTCCCAGGTGGAGGCGAGCTGCATGGGCTCTTCGGAGGAAGCGGGAAGGTCGTCGAGCGAGATGGGCGTCCGCTCGCGGGCCGGAGCCGGGGCGGGCGCGACGACGAGCCGCGGCTTCGGTGGGGCCGTGTCCTCGGAGATGGGAGCAGACTCTTGGGTGTCCGCGACGCTGGCGGCGGACTCCGGGGCCTGGGTGGACGCTACGGGCTCTGACGCCGTGACAGCGGGCGACTCGGAGGCAGGCTCGGGCTCCGACGCCGTGACAGCAGGCGACACCGAGGCGGGCTCCGACGCCGTGACAGCGGGCGACTCGGAGCTGGGCTCCGACGCCGTGACAGCGGATGACACGGAGGCGGGCTCGGGCTCCACAGGCGCGGGTTCCGCGGAGAGGAGAGGCTGAGATGCCCGAGGCGTTTCGGCGTCAGAGACCAGGGCGACATCGAACTCCTGGGGGAGTTCGGTTCGCGGCTCCTCGGCGGGAGCAGCGGGCTCGGCGGCGAGCACAGGTTCGGTGGCCTTCGGTGCGGCGGCGACCTGCCAGGGCTCGGCCGACTCCGTGCCAGACACGGCGGGAGGCGTGGAGACTTCGGGCGAGAGCGGCGACTCCCCCGCGAGACTGAACTCCAGCGCATCGGCTTCGACATCCTGCGCGGCCGGCGCGACCACGACAGGAGGCGCCGGGACTTCAATCGCAGGCACCACGGCTTCGGCGGCGGCCGGCGTGTCTGAATGAACAGACACCGGCAGGTCATCCGTCGCGAGCCTGGGGTCGAACTGCGCCAGTTGCTCCTTTTCGGAAGAGGTCGGCGGGGCCGTGAAGACAGACGCCTCGGGAGCGGGGGGAACCGGTGTCGCGAGTTCGACGGCAACCGGTGCGGGAGCCGACTCCACTTCGCGCGACTCAGGCGGCGATGCGGGCGGCGCATCCGGAAGGTCCTCGAACTCCATCGCATCCAACACGCCATCGTGACTGGCTGAAGGCGTGGCGAGTTGGGGTTCGGGGTGCGGTGCCTGGGCAGGGGTGGCGGGAGACAGGTTCGGGCTGGCCTCCACCGTCGCCGCTTCCTTCAGCGCGGGGGCGCTGCTGGCCTCGGGCTCCTCCGTAAACAGATCCCAGCCCGGCTCCGCCACCTCGGGCGACGGGGCTTCGTGTGGCTCGGACGCCATGACATCCACGTCCTCGAGGATGTCCGAGTCGAGGGAGTCGCTGGAGAGGACAGCGACAGGCTCCGGCGGAATCGGAGCGGCGGTCAGCGTTGGAGAGGATTCGGGCTCGGCGTCGAACGACTCGGGGATCAGGACGTCGTCGTCGTCTTCGACAAGCTCGGCCTCCAGCACCAGCTCGGACAGCGGCGAAGGCGGGGCCTTGGCAGCAACGTTCGGCGCGGCTCCCGAGGATGCCTCAATGGCAGCCTTCGTGGAGGGTGGCAGCGAGTCCGGGGTGCCGGACACGGTGGAATTCGCCACCCCCGAGACTCCAGGAGCCGCAACGGGCGGAGTTGCTACCGGAGCGCTCTCGAAAGACCAGCCATCCGCGATGTCTGACAATGCGTCCGAACCCGACTCCGCCGGCCCACCTTGAGCGACGGCGCCTCCAGGAGCGGCGTTCGCCATGCCCCCCACGGTCGAGCCTGAAAGGGCATTCGCCTCATGCGGAGCAGCGACGGCCGGCAAGGCCCCCGGAGTTCCCGTATGGGGATTCGCCCCAGCGTGGGCGGCCACATTTGGCAACACGCCAGGAGGAGTTCCCGCGAGAGCCTTCGCCCCACCCTGAACAGCAACCTGGGGCAATGCACCGGGAGGAATCCCCGGGACGGCATTCGGCCCACCCGCCGGAGCAACGGCAGACATCCCACCGGGGGGAGGAACAGCACCAGGACGCGGCGGCGCGACAGCGGCCGGCTCACCGGCACTTCCAGCGGAGGCCACCGGCGGTACAGCCCCCGGAGGAGGACCCTGCCGAGGAGGCGCACCCGGAGGCGGCGGTCCCACCGGCCTGCCCTGCACACCCGGGGGCACACCCACTGGTGCCCCCGGAGGGCCCACCGGACGTGCGGCGCCCGGAGGTCCAGCGGCCGGAACGCCCGTGGCGGACGACGGACGCCGCCCAGGCCCCGGAGGAACCGGCCCGGCGCCAGGAGGCACCGCCATCGCAGGAGGCGGCGCACCCGGAGCAGGCCGGGGCGCCATTCCAGGAGGCATGCCCCCCGGGCCCGGCGGCGGTCCTGCCCGCACCATCCCCGGAGGCATCGGCGCCCCCGGAGGCCCTGGCGGACGCGGAGGCATTGGTGCACCCGGCCCACCCGGAGGCGCCGGGCGCATCCCCGGAGGCGGAGTCTTGCCCACGGCCGGAATCCCCACCGCCGACGGAGGCCGAGCCCCCGCGGGCGCAGGAGCCCCTGCTGGCGCACCCCGAGCGACCATCCCCGGCGGAGGTGTCCCCGGCGCTCCCGGAGGAGGCGGCGCACGCACGGGCGCGACCCCTGGCCCCGGAGGAGCAGCCACACCC
>NZ_RAVZ01000307.1 GCF_003611635.1 Corallococcus terminator
ATTTCGTCCCGCTGCCCGTCACTCCGCCGTCCCCCGCCACCTCCGCCCGTCGTCGCCGCTGTCCACGCATCACGGCTCGGGCATCATGCCGCGCATCGCTCCCGGCCTGACGGGAGCCCACGAGGAGTCCTCGGCGATGGACACGGAGCTGCAAGGCAAGGGTGTGCTGGTGACGGGGGGCGCGGGCGGCATCGGCTCGGCGCTGGTGCGGGCGTTCGCGGGCGAGGGCGCGAAGGTGGCGGTGCACTACCACCGGAGCCAGGAGAAGGCGGCGGCGCTGGCTCGTGAGGTGGGGGGCACGTCGGTGCGCGCGGACCTCACGGTGGAAGCGGACGTGGACGCGCTGGTGCCCTCCGCGGTGAAGGACCTGGGCCGGCTGGACGTGCTGGTGTGCAACACCGGCGTGTGGCCCGCGCCGGATGAGCCGGTGTGGAAGATGTCTCTGGAACGCTGGCGCCGCACGCTGGCGGAGAACCTGGACAGCGTGTTCCTGAGCTGCCGCGCGTTCCTGCGCCACGTGGAGACCACGGGCACGGGCAACATCGTCATCATCAGCTCCACGGCGGGCCTGTTCGGCGAAGCGGGCCACGCGGACTACGCGGCGGCGAAGGGCGCGCTCGCGGGCGGCTTCGTCAGGAGCTTGAAGAACGAGCTGCACCGCATCGCGCCCCTGGGCCGCGTCAACGTGGTGTGTCCGGGCTGGACGGCGGTGGACCGCAACCGCGACAAGCTGACCGATCCGAAGTTCGTCGACCGCGTCACGCGGACGATGCCGCTGCGCAAGGTGGGGCAGCCAGAAGATGTGGCGCGGGTGGTGGTGACGCTCGCGTCGGACCGCATCTCCGGACACGTGACGGGAGAGGTCGTCACCGTGGCGGGGGGCATGGAAGGCAGGGTGCTGCATGACGGCTGACGTGGACGTGCGGACGTACAACCGCGAGGCGTGGAACGGCGAAGTGGGCCGGGGCAACAAGTGGACCCTGCCGGTGTCCCCGGAGGTCATCGCCGCCGCGCGACAGGGCGACTGGAGCCTGGTGCTCACGCCGTCGAAGCCCGTGCCGCGCGCATGGTTCGGGGACCTGGCCGGCAAGGACGTGCTGGGGCTCGCGAGCGCGGGCGGTCAGCAGTGTCCGGTGCTCGCGGCGGCCGGCGCACGCGTCACCGTGTTCGACAACTCGCCCGCGCAGCTCGGGCAGGACCGCCTGGTGGCCGAGCGCGAGGGCCTGACGCTGAAGCTCGTGGAGGGCGACATGAAGGACCTGTCCGCCTTCGCCGACGGAAGCTTCGACCTCATCTTCCACCCGTGCTCCAACTGCTTCGTGGACGCCATCCTGCCCGTGTGGCGCGAGGCTTTCCGCGTGCTGCGCCCCGGAGGCGTGCTCCTGGCGGGCATCTGCAACCCGGTCCGCTACCTCTTCGACCCGGCGCAGGAAGAGCAGGGCGTGATGCGGCTCAAATACACGATGCCGTACTCGGACTTCACCAGCCTCACCGACGAGGAGCGCCGCCGCTACACCGACAAGGCCGAGCCCATGGTCGTGGGGCACTCGCTGGAGGATCAACTGGGCGGACAACTGGCCGCGGGCTTCGTGCTCACCCACCTCTTCGAGGACAAGTTCGAAGAGAAGGACCTGCTCTCCACGTTCCTTCCCACCTTCATGGCCACGCGCGCGGTGAAGCCACCCCTGCGTCCGTGACGCGGATGTGGGTTGCGCTCCGGACTTGAAAAAGCCTACAGGGGCGGAGTCCGGGTCTGTCTGGACATCCCCCCTTTGTAGGAGTCACCCATGAAGCTGTCCCTGCGTCTCTCCGCGCTGTTGCTCGCGGGCGTTTCCGTTCTCGGTCTGGGCTGTGAAGGCGCGGGTGCGCGCGATCCGCTGAACGCCATCGAAGCGGGCGCGCCGGTGTCGGTGGAGCCGCAATTCGCGCAGGTGGAGCAGGGCGCGGTGGGCGACACGTTCCTGCGCTGTACGCAGCCGCAGGACGGTTCGTACCTGGAGGTCGTGCAGACGGCGACGGGCTACGAGGCGGCCACGGTGACGGAGGCGTACGACCCGTGGGACTGCCGCTGCACGTACCTGAAGCGCGTGGTGCTGGGGCAGTACACCCGCTGCAACCGCTCCACGGTGGACCCGCGCATCCTGAACTGTTTCCGCATCGAGCCCAACGGCACGACGGGCAAGGTGGTGCTGTCCACCACGCGCGTGCAGAAGACGCAGATGGTCATCGGCGGGACGCAGACGGTGTCGTACTCGGAGCTGAGCATCGCGGCCATCAACCAGGACCCGGGCCAGACGCCGCGCAAGGACTTCACCTACACGCTGGCGGACTGCCAGTAATCCCGGCCGTCCGGAGCGGGATTTAACCTTCCGCCGGCTCCGGGGTTTCAACGGTCAGAGCACGACGGAAGCGGGCCTGCACGGCTGCTTCCGCCGCGCTTTCCGACCCGAACCTGGAGTCCACCACCATGTCGCTGAAGTCCATTCTTCGCGGTACCGCCGTCGCCACGCTGCTGTTCGCCGTGCCCGCGCTCGCCCAGACCGCCCCGACGTCCGAGTCCGCGCCCCAGAAGTCCGGCCAGTGCGAGAAGGGCGGCCGTGGCAAGCACGGCGGTGGTGGCCACAAGTTCGGCCGCATGGAGCACCGGCTGGACAAGCAGGTCGCGGAAGGGCGCCTCTCCCAGGCCCAGGCCGACGGCTTCAAGGCCGAAGCCAAGGCGCTGCACGAGGAGATGAAGGCCGCCCGCGCCGCCGCCAACGGCCAGGTGGATGAGGTCCAGCGCTCGCAGTTCAAGGAGCGCCGCCGCGCGCTGAAGGAGAAGATCAAGGCCGCGCTGGCGCCCACGCAGCAGGGCGCCTGAGGTTCGCGGTGATGGGGACGCGTGACGAGGGGGACCGGTTGGCGCAGACTGACCGGGCCCCCTGTCGCCGGGAGTCCCCATGGTTCGCTGTCTCCTCGTCGCGGTGGTGCTCCTGACCGTTGGCTGCCGCGCGCATTCGGACGTGATGCCAGAAGCGCAGGCGCAGGCCGCGCCGCCCGCCGAGGTGGACAAGCCGGTGACGCTGGTGGCGGACGAAGAGCTGCTGCGCGTGCAGAAGCGCGCCCGCTACATCGTCGCCTCGGAGCAGGGCTCCATCCGCGCCACGGATCTGCTGCTGAAGCGGCCGGACCTGGACCGCACGCGGATGAACTGGTTCTTCACCGTGCCGCGCGGCAACGCCTGGTACACCGTCTTCGGGCGCTTCAATCCGCAGGACGTGTTCGTCCCGGCCTACGCGTACCGCGCGCCCATCGAGTTCTCCTCCGAGATGGAGGACTTCCCGGTGGAGTCGCTGCCCGAGGGCATGGAGGCCGTGGCGCGGGCCGTGAGCGCCGCCTGCGAGCGCGTCTACGAGGTGCACGGTCGCAAGCAGCTCAACCCCGTCGTGGTGGAGGAAGACGGCGCCCTCACCGTGTACGTGCTCCAGGGCTTCGACAGCTCGAGCCTGTACCTGCTGGGCGGCGACTTCCGCTTCCGCTTCAGCAAGGACGGCCGCCAGAAGCTCCAGGAGCTGCCCCTGCACCAGGGCCTCATCCCCGTGTCCATCGCGCCGGATGGCGACGGGGAGCGGCCGGCCTTCTCCGCGCACGCGCACGTGCTCTTCCCGGGGCCCATGGAGACGGAGCTCGCGCTGGTGATGCTCTATCCGGTGCTGGGCGGCCTGTTCGTGGGCGTGACGGACCAGGACTGCATCTACGCGCTGTCCCCCGACGGCACCATCCGAGCGGTGCGCCTGAGCCGCGAAGAGGTCCTCCGGGAGCTGCGTTCGGACGGCACCTTCGCGCCCCCCGAGTCCCTGGTGCCCCCGAAGGACGAACAGGGCGCGGGCGTGGTGCTCTGAACAACGCCTGACGCCGCACTGTTGAGCTTCGACCATCCCTGTCGCCCGGGCCCCGTCGCGTGTGGGTGGGGAGTGCCTAGAGTGCTCCGCCTCATGTGGACGCAGGCGCGTGGCGTGCGTCCACGGACACCCGACAGGAGGACGTGATGGCCTTGCAGAACGACTACCAGGACGTGCTGGACGTGGCGAAGAACGTGGGCGCCAAGGTCGAGACCCGTGAGGAAGGCGGCAAGCTCATTATCAAGGGCACGGTGGAGCACGCCTTCGATCGCGATCGCATGTGGGATCAGATCAAGGCGAAGCACCCGAAGTGGAACGAGGAGATCATGGTCAACCTGACCGTGACCCACGCGGAGCCCTACGGCATCCACACCGTGAAGTCGGGCGACACGCTGGGCAAGCTGGCCCGTGACATCTACGGCGACGCGAAGCTGTACCCGAAGATCTTCGAGCTCAACAAGGACCAGCTCAAGGACCCGGACAAGATCCAGGTGGGCCAGAAGCTCAAGCTGCCGCCGAAGACGATCGTCAACGTGGCGTAGTCACGCCGCTGTTTCCCCTGGCCGGCGGTGGCCTTCTTCGCGGCTTCGCGCAAAGGCGACCGTCGGCACCGGGGACCTGCTTCACACCGGGGAGCGTTCCCTCAGGCTCCGCGCAGTCGCTCGGCCCAGGTGAAGTAGGCCTTCCGGGGATCGTCGAGCGGGTCGCGGAAGAGGGCGCGGATGTCGGCGGTGTCCACCTGGCCGGAGTCGAAGGCGCGGTAGAGGCTGTCGCCCAGCAGGTAGCCGAGCGCGTGGCTGACGCCGTGGAAGAGGCGGTCGCGGCGCAGGGGCAAGAGCTTCACGGCCTCCTCGGGCGCTTCGCCCTCCGTGGCCTTGTGGGCCAGGACGAAGGCGGCGATCTGCCGCTCCAGGCCCCGGGCCTCGCCGAAGCGCTTTGCCCACTCCGACACGTTGGGGCACGTGCGGCGCGGGTTGATGAGCTTGGAGCCGAAGAAGCCCAGCGCCTCTTCCAGGCAGCGGGCGTAGAAGGCCTCGGACGCGCCGCGCGGGGCGTCCATGGCGTCACCCACGGCGCAGTGGCGCACGAAGTGGGCGGCCTCTTCGGCGGCGTGGTTGAGCGACAGCGACGCGAGGTAGGCCGTGCGCGCGCGGGGGATGTAGCCGCTCTCGCGCGACAGGATGTGCTTGCGGAGCTGGGACACCTCCGCCTGGGTGAACCGGCCGCGCTGCCGGATGCGAGCGAGCACGTCGCCGTCCGCTGCCGTCGTCACCTCCACGGAGTCCAGCGCCCGACCCACCGGCACACCCGCGAGCCGACCGATGAGCTCCGCCATCTCCCGGAAGCGCTCCGCGGCGCTGCGGTCCATCAGCGGGGCGTCGTCGCCTTCGGCCTCCAGGTAGTCCAGGAAGCTCTGCTGGCAGAGGACGGGCGAGGCGTTCATCAGGCACAGCGCGCCGTCCGCCAGCTCCACGGCCTCCGCGGAGCCCAGCCGGCCCTCGCGGGCGAGGCGCCACCAGAGGCCTTCGGCGTTCTGGTACACGACGAGTCCCCGGCGCGGGTGGTCCTCTCCAAGGGCGCGCTCCACCTGGGCGGGCAGGTGGCAGGGCGCGGCGTGGAACTGGCCCACCAGCACCATCACGAGCGGGACATCCTCGGCGCGGGCCACCCGTGCGATGCGTTCGGCGGCGAAGGCGTCCCGCAGCGCGAGCGAACGCTCCCCCTGGGCCCGCCGGTCGATGGCCGCCACCGACAGCTTGTGGCGCTTCGCGAAGTGGAGCACGGCGCGGATGCCGGCGCCCGGACCGAAGCCGGTAGTGGGGCCGTGGCCCAGCCGGGACAGGAGGGTGCGCTCCGGCAGGCGCCCCGCGAGGTACGCGTCCAGCGCCGCCTGATGACGGCCTTCCACGCATTCGAGCGCCAGCACGACGCGACGCCCGGAGGCGAGGGCGCGCTCGGCGAGGTCCAGGTACGTCTGCTGGGCCAGGGGCAGCGTGTGGTAGTCGCCGACGTAGACGAGGTCGGAGGCCGCGATGCGCTGGTGCACGTGGGAGACGGGCACGACGCGCTGGTAGGTGTTCGTGCGACGCCGGTAGCGCGCCTCGTAGGCACGGAAGGCGTCGGTGCGGCCTTCCACCACCCGTGCAATCTGGGCGCGTTGGCGGCGGAACAGGGCGAGGTGAAGGGCTAGCGACGCGCGCATGGAGAGCGAAGGCAACGTCGCACGCGCTTCCGGGGGCGGCAAAAAATCAGCGGGAAGGACGCAGGTGGCTTGCTTGACTCGAATGGCCCTGCAACGGACCATCCTTGGCAATCTTGCTGACCGTCCTTCCTCGCACGCTCATCCTCTGCGCCGTGGTGTTCGTCGCGGCCCCCGTCCACGCGCAGGAGCCCGCGCTGCTGCACGCCTCGCCGCCGCGAGCGGAGGTCCGTCAGCCTCTCCAGTTGGATGCGACGCTGGTGGATGGCGGCAAGGTGCTGGAGGTCTTCGTCCGCTACCGCGGCCCCGGCGATCCGTACATCCAGGTCCCGATGGAGCGGCAATACGGAGACCTGTACCGCGCGGAGATCCCCGCCGAACACATGGTGGCGCCCGGCGTGGAGTACTACGTCGAGGCCGCGATGGTGGACGGGGCGCGCACGCCGCTGTTCATGACCGCGCTCCGGCCCGCTCGCGTCAAGGTGGGGGAGCAGCCCGCGGCACCGGTGGTATCGGCGCCTGCCAGGCCGGGCTCCCGAGGGGACGCACCACGGTCCGCGCCGAACATCGACGCGTTCTCGCCGCCCTCCGGTGGCGATGACGACGGGGATTCCGCCGCGCCGGCCGATGCGCGAGGCACGCCCAGGCCTGGCACGGTGACGCCTGCTCCCACGTCGCGGGGAAACACGGTGGAGCCGCGGACGGGGAGCACGGCCCCGGAGGTGACGCGGGGGACTGCCGCCCCGGACGCACGCGCTTCGACGCGCCCGGAGGCTTCCGACCCGCGTGCCACAAACAACCGTACGCGTACGGACGCGACCGATTCGCGTGCCGCGGCTCAACCCGGCACTGTCGATCCGAAGTCCCCGGCTCGCCCGGAGGGCACTGACTCGCGGACCGCTCCGCGCACGAGCGGCACGGACTCTCGCGGCACGTCTCGCACGGCGGGCACCGACTCCCGGTCCTCGTCGCGTCCCGCGGAAGACGATGCGATGGCCGCACTCACCGCGGACCTTCCTCCCGACTCGCGTGCGAGCACTTCCCGTTCGGGCACTGCCGCTGGCTCCCGCGAACCCGGAGCCTCCAGCCGCAGCTCGATGGACGACGACTTGGCGCTCTACAGCGCGGAGGACGTGCTCGCGGTGACGACGCTCCAGGAGGAGGCGGTGCGCACCGTCCCGGCCATTGGCGCGTCGTTCAACCGCGCGCAGATGATCGCGCTGGGTGCCCGCACGGTGGCGGACGTGCTGGACGTGGTGCCGGGCGTGTCCGTCAGCCGCGACGTGCAGGGCTTCCACCGCACCGCCGTCCGGGGCCTTCGCAACGACGCGGAGGTCCTCTTCCTCCTGGATGGCCACCGCCTCAACAACTTCTTCGACGGCAAGGCGCTGATGAACCTGCCGGTGGAGAACCTGGAGCGCATCGAGGTCATCCGAGGGCCGGGCTCCGCCATCTACGGCGCTGGCGCTTTCCTGGGCGTGGTCAACCTCGTCACGAACCACGCAGACGGCGTCCGGGGCGCGGTCACCACGGGCGGCGTTCCTCGCGACGACGGCCGGCTCGCGCTCGCCACGGACGGGCACCTGTCCGTCGCGCACACCACGGGCGACCTGCGCCTGTTCGCGGACGTGGACCTGTGGACCCAGGACGGTGACTCGCTCGTCATCGACCACGACGCACTGGACGCCGAGTCCGTGGACCAGGGCCTGCGCAACATTGAGGACCCCGCGGGCCGCACGCGCGACGGACGCTTCTTCGTCAACGCGGGCGGAGGCATCTCCTACGGCCTGGACAGCGCCGGCCGCGTGGGCGTGTCCGCGCGCTACCTCGCTGAAAAGCGCGATGCCCTGGTGGGCCTGTTCGACACCGTGGGCGAGGACTCGCAGTTGTCCTGGAACGTGCTGCTCGCCGACCTCACCTGGGACCGTCCCCTGGGCGATGGGGGCCAGATTCGCGCGCGGCTGGGGTTCGACCAACAGGCCACCGACCGCCGCTTCCAGCTCACGCCCTCCGACTTCCGCACCGGTGACGGCCTGGATCAGCGCTTCCCGGACGGCCTCCAGGAGGAGACGCGCGTCACCGTGCGCACCGTGACGGCGTCGGTGGACGCGGACCTCGCGCTCGCGAAGGAGAACCACCTCACCCTGGGCTTCGTCGTCGAACAGCAGTCCCTGTCGAGCTACGCGTACACGACGAACTACACGCTCGACGGTCGCCTGCGCCCCAGCCCCACCGCCCCCGAAGGGCTCGTGGACCTGACCGAACTCGCGGACGGCGCGGCCTCCCGCCGCCTCAACCTGGGCGTGTCCGCGCAGGACCAGTGGACCGTGCTCTCCGGGCTGACGCTCACCTTCGGCATGCGCGTGGACGCCACCCAGCTCCCCGACGTGGACGCGGCCGGAGCGCTGGACGGCCGCAGGACGGTGGTGCGCGTCAACCCGCGCGTGGGCCTGGTCATCGCCGCGTCGGACGCGTTGGTGCTCAAGGCGCTCTACGGCCGGGCCTTCCGTCCGCCCACGCCCCAGGAACTGGTCGAGCGCATCCCGGACACCGACTACAACCAGGGCCGCTTCGAAGGAAACCCGCTCCTTCAGCCCGCCACCGTGGACACCTTCGAGCTGGGCGCGGACCTCATCCAGGCCGCCGGTGACACCCGCGTGCGCGTGCGCGGCAACGCCTTCCTGCAGAACTTCTCCTCGCCCATCACCCCGGTGGACACGAGCGGCAACATCGTCCCCCTGCGCAACCGCGAGCTGGGCGTGCGCGTGTACGGCGTGGAGGCGGAGGCCCGGCTGGAGGCGTCCAAACGCGCCGCCGCGTGGGTCAACGCCAGCCTGTCGCGCGCGCAGGACCTGGAGCTGCCCGGCCAGTCCCGCCTGCTCACCGACGTGCCCCAGGCCCGCTTCAACGCGGGCGTGTCCATGCCCCTGGGTGACTGGGTGAACCTGGACGTGGTGGTGCGCTCCGGCGCCGAGCGCCGCAACAACAGCCGCTCCACGCTGGAGCTCATCCGCCGCTACAAGATCCCCGCCTACAGCCTCATCACCGCGCAGCTTCGCTCCGAGCCCATCCTGGAGCACTTCGAGGTGACGCTCTTCGCGCAGAACCTCTTCGACCACGACCTGCGCGACGACGTGCCCCGTCCGGACCGCATCAGCGGCCTGCTGCCGCGCGAGGGCGTGTCCGGCTACCTCACCCTGAGGGCCTTCTACTGATGGACCGCCGCTTCCTCGCCGCCGCGCTCGCCGGGCTCACGCTGTTGCCCGGATGTCTTGCGTACAACGACTCCTGCGCCCCGCTGGTGGACGACCCCGACGCCATCGTCGGCTACGTGGGCGAGGAGGTCTTGCTGGACAAGACCTTCACCCGTCACGACAACAACGCGCTGGGGCAGCTTGCCGCGGACGCCTTCCTCCACGCCGAGGACGGCGCGGCGAAGCCCACCGAGCTGGGCATCATCAACGGCGGCTCCCTGCGCGACGAAGGGCTGTGTGTCACCCGCACGTCCGTGCGCACGGGGCCGCTCAGCAACGGCGTGCTCCACGAGGTGATGCTCTTCGAGAACCTCGTCGTGACGGTGGACCTCACGGAGAAGCAGCTCGTGGCCCTGTTCGAGCACTCCGTGGCCACCCTGGCCATGGAAGGGCAGGCCATCGTGTCGCCCTCGGGTGCGTTCCTCCAGGTGTCCGACGGCACCACCCTGCGCGTGGATTGCGCCCGGCCCGCCGGCCAGCGCGTGAAGGAGCTGCGCGTGCGCGGCCGCGCGGTGTCCGTGCCCGCGCGTGACGATGAAGCCATCCGCTACCGCGTGGCGATGTCCGCGTTCGTGCTGGAGGGAGGGGACGGCTACGGCAGCATCCTGGGCAACGCGGGACAGGACCCGGACCGCAACCCGGTGCAGGCGCGAAGGCTGGGAGGCACGGACACCAACCTCACGGCGGCGTACATGAAAGACACGTACCCCAGCCCGGTCCAGGCGCTGAAGGAAGCCCCGCGCGTCGTCTTCGAGAACTGCGCCCGGCCCGCCAGACCCGTTTCGCGCTGACGCATCAGCGCGGACGGGACCTCAGGGCCGGGGCAAGGGGACGGAAGCCTTCCCTTACGTCTTGGAGGGCTCGTCCGAGGAGGCCGGGGCACTGGCCACCACCGCCGCGGGAGCGGCAGCAGGGGCCTGGGCCACGGCGGCCACCTGCCGCGGGGGCAGGGGGCCGAGCACGTCGTTCATCGAGGGCATCCGACGGATGTCGGCGCGGGCCACCTTCCACGCCTGCTGGACGATCCACGAGAGGGAACGGTCCTGCCGGTTCGCCTCGCGCTGGATCTCTTCCAGCATCTCCTCGGGGAAGTAGAGCGACTGCTTGCGGTGATCCGTGGTGGCCATTGCCGGGGCTACTCCTCGCGAGGGTCCTGGCGTTCGTCGCCAGTGACGTCGTTGACGGCAGGGAATGACTTGATGCGCTCGCGGGCGATCTTCCAGGCCTGCTGCACCACCCATGAGAGGGAACGGTCCTGCCTGTTCGCCTCCTCCTGGATCTCCTTCAGCATCTCCTCGGGGAAGTACAGCGACTGCTTGCGCTTGTCGGTGCCTGCCATACCTGGGTCTCCGGGGCGGATTCGAGGTGACGACCTGAACACACCGGAGCGGTTATCCGACAGACTCCCTGAAGGGTCAACGGTTTCGGAACACTCGTGTGTGCCCGGGGCCGCTGAACGCTCCGCTTCCGACAATGCGCGGCCCCCCGGACGCGAAAGAAGCGTGGCACGAAAAAAAGGAAACGCCCCGGCTTCCATGAAGGAAACCGGGGCGTTTCGGAAAGAGGGACCGCCAGGAGCGAATCTCCAAGCGGCCCCGTGGGCCCAGAGGGGGAGGGGGGGGACCCCTAGGCCCAACACCATGAAGTCCAGAACGTCCGACCAACATCCGCGGGGCGCCGTTCTATTTCCGCCCCTGCGACCACCGGTTGTGGGGATCATGCCAACCGCGCCCCACACCATCCTTCCACCGCGAATCTGTAACCCGGCCACCCACGGCTCCATTCCTTCGTCGCCGCCATGCCCCGCGCGTCTCCTGGACTCCCACCGCTGGCCGCCCTGCTCGCCCGCTCCTACGCCGACCATGGCCTCGCCGCGCGTTCGGTGCTGCTGGCCGTCTCCGGGGGCGCGGACTCCACCGCGCTCCTCGTAGGGACGGCCCGCGTGCGTGAAGCGCTGGGCCTGCGCGTGGAGGTGGCCACGTTCGACCATGGCCTCCGCGAGGAAGCCGCGGAGGAGGTCGCCACCGTCGCGGCCCTGTCCGCCCGCCTGGGACTCGTCTGCCACGTCCGCTCGCTCGCGCTGTCGCCGGGCGCCGGGATGGAGGCCCGGGCGCGCGAGGCGAGGTACGCGACCCTGGAGGTGCTGCGCGAGGCACGCAACCTGACCGCGATTGCCACCGGCCACACGCTGAACGACCAGGCGGAGACCCTCCTGATGCGCCTGGCGCGAGGCACCGCGCTCCGGGGCGCGCGGGGCATCCTCGCGGAGGCGCCCTCGCTCATCCGCCCCCTGCTGGAGTGCTCGCGCGATGACGTGCTCGCCTTCCTGCACGCCGAGGGACTGGCCTACGTCCGCGACCCGATGAACGCGGACCCCTCGCTCTTCCGCACCCGCGTGCGCACGGATGCGCTGCCCGCGTTGGACCGCGCGGCGGGGTTCAGCACCCTCGCGCACCTGGCGAACTTCGCCCGGCTCGCTTCGGAGGATGAAGCCCTGCTGGGGCGTCTGGCGGACGCGTCGTGGGAGCGGTTGGCGCTGCCCGGAGGCGGACTGGACGTGGTGGGGGTGGGCGCGCTGGAAGGCCCGCTGCGGCGCCGGGTGCTCGCCCGACTGCTGGAGGC
>NZ_RAVZ01000308.1 GCF_003611635.1 Corallococcus terminator
ACACCCGCGACTGGACACCCACGGGCCCCGTGCGGCTCAACCCTTCCCCGAACCTCACCCCTCTCGTTCCAACAATGACCGCAGCTGCTTGACCTGTTTCACGCGACAACTACGTTGACACTCACCGGGCCATCGCGCACCTGTTGGGGGCCTTGGACGTGGAAGCCTATTCCCAGCACCTTCAACAG
Organism: Corallococcus terminator; assembly: GCF_003611635.1. Lineage (GTDB taxonomy): Bacteria > Myxococcota > Myxococcia > Myxococcales > Myxococcaceae > Corallococcus > Corallococcus terminator. The sequence goes on from NZ_RAVZ01000308.1 coordinate 189, forward strand.
AGTGCCAGGGCCTATGCGTTCATGCTCAGGCACGCCCGGGCGGGTGTGACCGTGGACCCCTACTACCTTTGCCTGAGCAGGGCGGAGCCGTTCTGGGACGCGCTTGCGGCGGGCGACTTCCCACTGGCCGCGGAGCTTGCCGCACTTGCTCCTACGCAGCATCATCCGGGAATGGAAGACCCTGTCCTCTTCCTGTATTTCGACGTCATCATGTCCATGGCGCGGGGCGAGGACACGGCGCGGCAGCAGGAAAAGCTCCGTGCGTTGGATGCGGGAAAGGACCCGACGTTGTCGTTCCGTTACGACGCCAGTTCGGCACTCATCCATAAAAACGATGCAGGGTTGGCGCTTGCCCTCGAAGGCATGGGCGGTGAGCACGCTGCCTGGTTCGCGGAGCTGAGCGCTCTGGATTCGATTGCCCCGGAAGACGCTCAGACCCAGACCTTCGTCTTCATCGAGGGGCTGGCGTTGGCCCGGCTGGCTACCCATCTGGGCATGGGAGCCGTCTTGCCTCAGCGCTTCATACCGGACGTCGCCCTGTCGGCACCCCTCGCCTCCTTCGACGATCCGTGGCGGGCGTTGGGGGCTTGAGCACTCAGCCAGACGCCAGAAGTATGCCCTAGAACGAGGTCACGTAAGGAAGACCTCGGCGGCTCCGGTGCGGCCGTGCTCCAGCGCCTCCCGTTGGTGGAAGTCGGTCAGCAGGGGCGCCAGGCCCTCCGCGCCTCCGAATTGGAAGCCCAGTTGGCTGCTGTAACAGGCACAGCCCTCCAGCTTCCGGGACAGGTGTTCGGTGATGTCCACGGCCAGGGGTTGCAGGCCTTGGGGCAGGGTCGCGTCCGGACGCGCCTCCGGCTGTCGCACGGCGTAGGGCGTGTCCCGGTAGTAGAGGATCCGATTCGACGGGATGCCCAGTGCCTGCACCGCTCGCACCACCTGCACATGGTCCACGTGGCTTCCCAGCGCCTGCGGCACGAAGACCCGGTCCGGCTTCAGGTCCCACAGCACCGGACGCAGACATCCGCGCACCCAGGCACCGACGACATCGGTGGTTCGCGGCGGCTGGAACAACTCCGCGGGACTTCCATAGCCACGGTGGGGCGCCTCCTCCAGGTCGCCCCACACCGACACGTCCACGCCCAACCTCTTCGCGAACGCCCGGTCCTCCGCGCGTCGCAGGGCCATGTAGTCCACCTCCGGCCCCAGGCCCTTCGACGTCTGGCATTGCAGCGCGAAGCCCTTCGGCTCCGGCACCGACCGGGTGAAGAGGGTGACGAGCGCCACCGTCCACCCCTGCTGTTTCAACGCAGCCAGCGTGCCTCCACATGAGAAGGCCACGTCATCCAGGTGCGGTGAGATGAAGAGGGCCGTGCTCATAGGAGGTGCGGCGCGGAGCGGAAGCGGCACGTGGGATCCGCGCTCGCCTCCGTCGTCGCCGGGTCGTAGAGGTGCGTCCAGTGCGTGTCCGGCCGCGTGCCCGTCAGCTCCGTGTAGATGCCTTGAATCCTGCGCCCCACCGCCTGCCATGAGTACAGCTTGCGCACCTCCTCCAACGCCGTGGTCGCCAGGCGCTTGCGCAGCGGCGCGTTGCCCAGCAGCCGGGTGATGGCCTCCGCCAGCGCGTCGCTGTCCTTCGGCGGCACCAGCAGCGCGTCCCGCTCATCCTCCAGGCAGTCCACCACCCCCACCGCCTTCGTGGACACGATGGGCAGCCCGGAGGCCATCGCCTCCAGCAGCGTGTTGGAGAACCCTTCCGAATAGGTGGGCGACACGAAGAGGTCTCCGCTCCGGTACAGGTCCGGCGCCTCCGCGTAGGTGGACGCGCCCACCATCTCCACCGTGTCCCGCAGCCCCTCCGCCTCCACCCTCGCGCGCACCGCCTCCACGTCCGGCCCAATCCCAGACACGCGCAGCTTCAGCCGGCGCCCCTCCGCCACCAGCCGCTTCACCGCGTCCAGCAGTTCCATCACGCCTTTTCTCGCGTCCACCCGGCCGTGGTACAGCAGCACCGGCACGTCCCGCATCTCCCCGAGCGTCAGCTCGTTCCTCGGATGGAAGCGCTGCGTGTCCGTGGCCCCCGGCACGATGGTGAAGCGGCTCATCGGGGTGCCGTGGTGGCCGTGCACCTCTTCCGCGAACGACCGGCTGCCAATCAGCAGCGCTCCGGAGTGCCCCAGCACCGCGAGCATCGCCTGCTTGTGCGTGTCACAGCACGTCCCCACCCAGTGCCCGTCGCCGCCCTGGATGGAGACGACATTGGGCAGACCCAGCCGCCGCGCCGCTTCCAGCGCCGCCAGGCCACAGGGGTAGCCGTACTGCGCATGGATGACGTCGAAGGGCCGGCGCCGGTGCTCCCGAATCACCGTGTCCACCAGGTCCTCCACGTCCTGCTCGAAGCTCGCGGGCTGGCCGTGGTTGATGCGCTGCTCGCCCCGGGACTCACACCCCAGCACGTGCGCGCCCGGAATCCCTGGCGGAGGCCCGCCCCCGTACACCGCCATGCCCGCGGGGTCGTTGCGGTACTGGCTCACCATCGTCACGTCGTGCCCGCAGGCCACCAGCTCCCGCACCAGGTTGAGCGCATAGACACTCATTCCGGAAATCGCCGGGAAGAAGCGCCGGGAGATGAAGCAGATCCGCAGCCGGTTCAGTTCGTTGCTCATGCCGCCACCTCCGCGCCCGTCGGCAGGCGCGCCCGCAACCACGCCAACGCCCCGGGCACCATCTCGTGCGCCCGGTGCGCATCCCTGGACAGCTCCACGCAGATGAGCCGGTCGTACCCCACGCGCACCAGCTCCCGGAGCACGGACGGCACGTCCACGTCGCCCTCTCCGAACGGCAGGTGCTCATGCACGCCGCGCTTCATGTCCTCCAGCGCCACCGTGCCCAGCACCGACGCGAACTCGCGCACCGCCTCCGCTGGCGTCCGCTCCTGCGTCACCAGCAGGTGCCCCACGTCCAATGCCAACCGCACCGGCGCCGCTCCTCGTGCCGCCACGCTCACCTGCAACTGGCGCCACGCGTCCACCGTCTCCACCAACATCCCCGGCTCCGGCTCCACCGCCAGCACCACCCCGCGCGAGGCCGCGTGGTCCGCCAGCCGCGCCACCCCCTCCACCAGCCACGGCCACGCGACCTCCTCCGTCACCCCCGGACGGGGCACCCCGGCCCAGAACGACACCGCTTCCCCCCGGCACGTCGCGCACACGTCCACCGCGCGCTTCAGGAACTCCAGCCTGCGCTCCCGTCCTTGCGCGTCCGGCGTGATGAGCGTGGGTTCGTGCTTCCTGCGCGGATCCAGGAGGAAGCGCGCCCCCGTCTCCACCACCAGGCCCAGGCCCAGGCGCTCCAGCAGCGCGGCCAGTTGCTCCGTGCGCCGCTCGAAGTCCGGCGCGAACGGGTCGAAGTGGTGATGGTCCAGCGTCAGCGCCACCCCGTCGTAGCCGCTGTCCGCGATGAGTCGCAGCGCGTCCTCGAAGCGGTGATTGGAGACGCCGTTGGTGTTGTAGGCGAAGCGCGGTGCCATGGTCATTGGCCCCCGAAGCGGCGGCTGGCGAGCATCGCGGGCACCGCGTGCGCGGTCGGCTGGCGATAGAGCGGATACAGCCCGCCCACGCGCGCCTCCGCCAGCTTCACGTTGAACCAGGCAGGGCCGCCCAGTCGCTCCTCGGCCTCCGACGTCAGCCGCACCGGCTGGGCTCCCGCTGGCGGCTCGCCCAGGCCCACCAGCGGATCACTCCGGTCCAGCAGCCGCTTCAGGTTGCGCTCACCCAGCCGGGAGTAGGTCATCGTCTCCACCTCCAGCCCCGGCACCAGCGCCTTCACCACGTGCACCGGGTGGCCCGGCGGCGACATGTCCGCGACCAGGATGTCGAAGCCCGCCGCGTGGAGCTGGCGCACCACGTGCTCACACCGCAGCGACGGGTCCTCCACCACCGGCGCGCGGGGCAGCTCATCGAAGCGGACCGAGCGCCGCTTCGACAGGATGCACGCGGTCTGCTCCCGCAGGGCCGCGGACGACATCCGTGCCCACTCCATCATGCCTCGCATCGCGCGGGGCTCCTCCGCGTCTGGGTCCACCCGCGGCAGGATGCGATCCATGTATGGCTTGGGGGCGATGCGGCCCACCTCGCTCAGCGGGCCGTGCGAGAAGGCCAGCCGCGCGCGGGAGCCCGCGAACTCCAGCAATGCCTTGCGCAGCGCCCGGTCCCGGTCCGGGTCGGTCGCCTCGCCGCAGCCCACCATCAGCAGCGGCTGGTCGCCCACGGACAGGTCGCGGCCCACCACGTACACGTTCACGAGGCCGAACTCGGTGCTCGCGAGCTTCGCCAGCACCTCCACGCCCGCGCGCTGGTAGCGCTCCAGCAGGGCCTTCACATCCGACGTCAGCTCCACGTCCTCCAGGTCCAGCACCACGCCCTGGTCCATGGCGCGATACTGGAGCCCGTTGCCATCGCGTTGCAGCAACTCCAACAGCCCGTGCGACAGCGCCTGTTGCCGCGTCAGCCCCGCGCCCTGGCCATGGGTGATGGGCGTGATGAGGGGCGACCTGCACTGCAACTGCGCGGGATGGATGGCGACGAACTCCTCTGGCACCAGCACCCGCTCACCCGTGGCGAGTCGCTTCACCTCCACCCAGACGAGCGGCATGTCCGGGCGGTAGGGACTGCCCGCGGGCAGCCCCAGCGTCAGGGGGTCGGCCACCGCCGTGGGCCCCCGCGCCCGCACCAGGGTCGTGTAGCTGCCATGCACCCGGGGCATCCGCTTCATCGCGAGCTCGGCGAAGGTGTCCTCCGCCAGCCCGCCCAGGGCTCCGACGCGGGCCTCGTCCTCGGTGTTGCCGTAGCCGTTGCCGTGCGTCACGCCGTTGGGCCCATCGTCCATCCGCAGGCTGGCGCGCGTCACGGGCACGCCCAGCCGGTCGATGGCGTCGATGCGGAACAGGTGCAGCTCGCCCGTGGGCAGGGCGTGGAAATAGGCATCGAGGGCTTGGGCAAGGCTCATGAAGGTTCCTCCAAAGGCGACACGCGGAAGTCGAAGCGGGGCGGAGCGCGGTTCACTCCCCGCCGAAGCGGCGGCTGGCGAGCAGCGCGGGCACCGCGTGACGGTCGGGTTCCCGGTAGAGCGGGTACAGGCGCCCCACGCGTGCTTCGGCCAGCCGCACGTTGAACCAGGCGGGGCCGCCCAGCCGCTCCTCGGCCTCCGGCGTCAGCCGCACCGGCTGCGCTCCTGGCGGCGGCGCGCCCATGCCCACCAGGGGGTCGTGGCGCTCCATCAGCCGGGCCACGTTGCGCTCACCCAGGCGGCTGTAGGCCATCGTCTCCACCTCCAGCCCCGGCACCAGCGCCTTCACCACGTGCACCGCGCGTCCGGGCGGGGACATGTCCGCGACGAGGATGTCGAAGCCCGACGCCTGGAGCTGGCGCACCACGTGGTCGCATCGCAACGTCGGGTCCTCCACCACGGGCGCGCGGGGCAGGTCCTCGAAGCGCACCGTGCGTCGGCGCATCAACGTGCACGCCGTCAGCTCGCGCAGCGCGGCGGCGGGCATCCGCGCCCACTCCGCCATGGCGTGCAGTGCCCGGGGCTCTTCCGCGTTCAGGTCCACCCGCGGCACGAAGCGCTCCATGTATTCGTCCGTCGCGACCCGGGCCACCTCGTCCAGGGGGCCGTGCGCGAAGGCCTTGCGCGAGCGAGAGCAGGCGTACTCCAGCAGCGCCTTGCGCAACGCCCGGTCCCGGTCCGGGTCGGTCGCCTCGCCGCACGCGGTCACCATCAGCGGCTGGTCGCCCACGGACAGGTCGCGGCCCACCACGTACACGTTCACCATGCCGAAGTCGGTGCTCGCCAGCTTCGCCAGCACCTCCACGCCCGCGCGCTGGTAGCGCTCCAGCAGCGCCCTCACGTCGGGTGCCAGCTCCGCGCCCTCCAGGTCCAGCACCAGGCCCTGGTCCATGGCGCGGTACATCAGCCCGTTGCCGTCGCGCTGGAGCAGCTCCAGCAGGCCGTGCGCCAGCGCCTGTTGCCGCGTCAGCCCCGCGCCCTGGCCGTTGGTGATGGGCGTGATGAGGGGCGACTTCCCCTGCAACTGTCCGGGGTGGATGGCGACGAACTCCTCCGGCACCAGCACCTGCTCGCCCGTGGAGAGCCTTTGCACCTCCACCCAGACGAGCGGCATGTCCGGACGGTAGGGACTGCCCGCGGGCAGCCCCAGCGTGAGGGGGTCCACCACCGCCGTGGGTCCCCGCGCGCGCACCAGCGCCGCGTAGCTGCCGTGCACCCGGGGCATCCGCCCCATCGCGTGTTCGGAGAAGACCTCCTCCACGAGCTCGCCCAGGGCTCCGACGTGGGCATCCTCCTCGGTGATGCCGTAGCCGTTGCCGTGCAGCACCACCCCGGGCCCGGCTCCCATCCGGAGGCTCGCGGAGACCACTGGCACGCCCAGCCGGTCGAGGCCGTCGATGCGGAACGTCTGCAATGCGCCCGTGGAGACAGCGCGGAAATAGGCATCCATGGCCTGGGAAACGCTCATGACAATTCCTCCAACGGAACGGGACGGGTGTGAGGCATGCCCGCGAGCAGCCGGTCGAACAGCGCGAGCGCGTGCTCGCGGGTGACGCCCCGGGCGAACTCGAAGGTGGTGAAGACGTTCTCGAACGGGAGCTGCTTGAGCACCGCGCGGTAGCGGCGCAGCTCGCCGTGGCTCAGCGGAATCGCGTAGTGGAAGCCCTTGTGACACGACAGCGCCGTGGGCTTGCCGCGCGCGTCCAGGTCCACCTTCAGCGCGTCCCCGCAGAACAGGGAGCGGGTGCTCGCGTCGTACATCACCGTCTGGCCCTCGTAGTGGCCGCCCACGCAGTGCAGCGTCAGGTCCGGTGCCAGTTCGTGCTCGTCGTCCACCGGCCAGCGCACCTGGAAGGCCTTGGAGTAGGGCACCGCGTCCTTGTGCAGGACGAGCAGCGGATCGAAGTGCTCCTGCAACTGCCACAGCGCCCCGAAGCCGTGCGGGTGCGACGCGGACAGCACCCGGATGCCGCCCATCACCTCCAGGTATTCCAGCGCCGGTTTCGAGTACCAGGGCGCGCCCTCGAACGCGACGTTGCCTTCGGGCCTGCGCAGGAGCCACCCGCTGGAGCCCAGGCCGAAGGACGGCTCGCAGGTGAAGCCCCAGATGCCGGGGAGCGTCTGTTCCCAGCGCGTGGACAGGCGCTCCGACACCTGGCCCGCCGTCTGGAAGTTCCAGCCGTCGCGCGGCAGGGCGTTGCGCACGTCCAGGCAGGTGGGACAGCCCGTGGGCGACTCGTGGGAGAAGCCCGGCTGCCACGTGCCGCAATGGGTGCAGGCGTAGCGGGTCAGTGACATGGCGGGAACGCCTTTCCGGACTGCGTCGCCTGGGTGAGCAGTCCCACGAGGCGCACGTCGCGCTCGGGCGGGAACGGCTGCGGCCGGTCCTCCAGCACGCACGCGCTGAAGGACTCCACCTGGTGCAGGAAGGGACTGCGGTCCTCCGCTGGCGACAGGTGGATCCACGTCTCCTCGCCTGTCTTCGCGTCGGTGAGCGACAGCGAGCCGCCGGGCGTCTGGCCCATCGTCTTGGTCGCCAGCGCGCGCGCCTTCGTGCCGATGATTTCCAGCGTGCGCCGCGGGTACGCGTCCGGGCAGTTGTAGGCCACCTGCAACAGGCCCAGCGCGCCGCTCTTGAACTGCCCCATCAGCACCGCGCCGTCGTCCACCGCGTAGTCGTGAACGCGCCGCTGCACCATCGCGGTGAGCGACCGCCATTCATCCCCCAGCACCACCTCCAGCAGGTCCAGCCCGTGGGGCGCCAGGTCGATCATCGCGCCGCCACCGGCCTGCTCCGGGTCGATGCGCCAGTTGCCCGGGGTCCAGTCCGCGGGCAGCCAGCAGGCGTAGTGGATGCGCGCCTGGGTGATGGTGCCCAGCACGCCCTCCTTCACCAGCGTGCGCAGCTTGCGGTGCGCCGCGTGGTGGCGCTGGTCGAACGCGGTGGCGTAGTGCACGCCCGCGCGCTGACACGCCGCCACCATGCGCAGCCCGTCTTGCGGCGTGACGGCCATGGGCTTCTCGCACAGCACGTGCTTGCCGGCCGCCGCGCACGCCTCCGTCATCGCCGCGTGCAGATGGTTGGGCGTGGCGATGTAGACCGCGTCCACCTCCTTGTCCTCCAGCACCGAGGACAACTGGGTGTACCGGGCGGCGTCGTCCGCCTGCAGGCGCATCAGCGCCTCCGCGTCCGAATCACACAGCGCGACCAGCCGCGTGTTGCGGGCGCCCTGGAGCGCGGGGATGACGTAGTCCCGGGCCACCCAACCACAGCCCACCACGGCCCAGCCCAACCGACGGGCTTTCGGCTTCGCATCGAACATGGTCACCACCTCTCCGGAAGGTCGAGCAGCCAGCGGCGGCGCAGCAGGACGGGGCGCTCGTCGGGCATCGCGCCCCGGAGGTGGGCCCTCGCGAAGAGGGCCGTGTCGTCCGCGTCGTCGCCGCGCAGGTAGTGGGCGTTGGCGTATTCCCGGGCGAGTCCCGGCGTGGGCCAGACCGGAGTCAGCACACCGTCGCGGATCGTCAGCAGGGGGTTGGGGCGCAGGGGTACGCCGGGCGCGGGCGCTCCGAAGTCGATGGCGCGACGGGCCGGGCCCGCGGGCCACGCGAAGGACAGGGCCTCCGCGTGCCGCAGCTCCGCCGGTGTGGCGGCGGGGACCGGGTGCTGTTCCAGGAAGCCGGTGACGAACGCGGCGTCGTCGTAGCAGGCGGCCTGGGGCAGGAGCGCCGCGTATTCCTCCGGGCTCAGCGGGAAGCCGTCCACGCCGCGTTGATCCACGTGCCGGTTGTGCGCATGGCCCACCAGCACCCGGCCCGTGTCTCCGGCCACGCGGCGCATCTCCAGCAGCACCCCGGCCTTGTCCGGCAGGAAGTAGAAGGCGTCGTGGCACAGCACGGTGGCCCCCTCCACGCACGACAGGGGCAGGCCCGACGCGGCGACGTCCGCGCAGACGAGCCAGGCCTCCGGCACGATGAAGTGGCGGGCGAGCCACAGCTTGGCGAACACCACGTCCACGCCCACGCCGGGCGTGCCCCGGAGCATCACCTCGCGCAGCACCTGCCCGATGCCGCACGCGACCTCCACCACGCGGGGCGGCGCGTCCCAGTGCTGCGCCAGGAGTCCCAGCGCGCTCAGGAAGGTGGGCGCCGACTGCCGGTGCGCGAAGTAGGAGGCCACCGGCCCGAAGCACAGCCGCTCCATGGCCTGGCGCAGGCCCAGGGTCCCGTCCTCCACGCCCGCCACCACGGCGAGGGCCTCCTCGACGGAGGGCGGCGCGATGCGCGCATGGTCGTCCCGGTCCCGCAGCAGCAGCGCGACCGCTCGGCGTCGGTCACCCTGCTCCAACGCCTGGATGACGGAGTCGCGCAGCAGGTCCCGGCCGGTGCGCAGGAAGGGGATGCCGTCCACGACGGGCCAGTGCCCGATGCCGTCCGTCCAGAGGTCGGGCGTGGCCGGCGTGCGGGGGTACAGCGGCCGGCCCGTGTCCGGAGCGAAGAGTCGCGGCGGCGCCGCGTCGTGAGACCTTCGGAGGTGATTCATGGCCAGACCGCCGCTTCCGCGAGGATGTCGTTGCCGAAGGCCTGGAGGGGCCCCGGGTGGATCAGCTCCAGCTCTTCCATCGCCTGGCGCAGGGTGAAGCCCGCCGCGCGGGCGTGGGCGTCCAGCTCCAGCACCCGGTCCAGCGCGTCCGAGGCGTTGAAGGCCCGTGCCTCCGCCGTGTCCAGGTGGCCGGTGAGCGCCAACGCCTGACGCACGTTCCGGGACAGGGGCTCCGGAAGAGACTCCAGGGCCTTCTGCGTGAGGCCCTTCATGAGCGGCGCCAGCAGGTCCTCCAGGAGTTCCTCCCCCGCGTAGCCCGCGTCCGGCAGCTCCGCGTTGAAGAGGTGGTGCGACAGCCCCGCCAGGAAGGGCAGGGCCGGGTTCGCGCCGAAGCGCGGCGAGACGAGCACCGCGCCCACCGCCACCGCGTAGCAGTGGTCGGCGTGGCTTTCGTGCGGTGGGACGAGGATGCGTGCGCGGCCGGGGAACGTGGCCCCGGCGCGCGGTTGATGCACCAGCCGCTCCACGAACGCGGGCGGTGCGTGATGCGTGGGCGGCGTCACGGTCTGGGACAACGCCTGGGACAGCTTCTCCCGGAGCCCCGGCTCCAGCGGGCCCGCCACCGCGTCCAGGCCCCGGCGCAGCACCCGCTCCGTGTCCCTGGCCAGGAGGCCCGTCCGCGCAAGTACGTCCGCGTCCAGGCCGCCCAGCCGCACCGCCGCCACCGCGCGCGCTGTCTCCTGGAGCGCCACGGCGCCAGCGTCCGCTCCCGCGACGAGGGCCGCCCAGGCGCGACGGAAGCCGTGCGCCGCGAGTCCGTCCGGATGATCCGGGGTGCGGATCCGCTTGAGGTCCATCAGCTCCGACAGCAGCGGGCGGAGCTTCGCCAGGTGGCCCGGGGCCGCCGTCGTGTCGCGCGCGGGTGCGTTCATGTCTGGGTTTCAGCCCCTGAGGCGTTCGGGGGGATGTTCGGCCTGCCGTGTGCGTCCCTTGGACAGCCAGGTCATCAGGCGGCGCTGCTGTTCGGCCATGGCGTGTTCGACGGGCTGCCCGTCGGGCGACATGGGGGCCTTGAAGAAGCACCCCAGCGCGTCGATGACGCCGCCCTCACCCCGGCGTTTGGCCAGGTCCAGCGTGCGGGCCAGCTCCACGACGAGCGGCGCGGCGAGGATGGAGTCCTTGCAGAGGAAGTTGAGCTTGATCTGCATGGGCTGCCCCAGGAAGCCCGTCACGTCGATGTTGTCCCAGGCCTCCTTGTTGTCCCCGCGCGGGCGGTAGTACTGGATCTGCACGATGTGGTCCTGGACCTTGTAGCCAAGGATGCTGTCCAGGGCCGCGCCCTTGGTGTCGAGCTTGTTCTGCTTCGACGCCGGGTCGTTGAGGGCCTCGCCGTCGCGGTTGCCCAGGATGTTGGTGGAGTACCAGCCCTCCACGTGCAGCGCGCGGTCGCGCAGGGCGGGCGCGAGCACCGTCTTGAGCAGCGTCTGCCCTGTCTTGCCATCCTTGCCGGCGATGGGTGCGCCGGTGCGCCTGGCCAACTCCATCAGCGCGGGCACGTCCGCGGCGACGCTGGGCGTGAAGTTGGCGAACGGGACGCCGTCCACGATGGCCGCGTAGGCGTAGAGCATGGCCGGGCCGATGTCCGCGTCGTTCGCGTCCAGGGCCTTCTCGAAGGCCTCCGGCGTGGCGAACTCCGGCCGGGTGAGGTCCACGCTCTTCTCCGTGGAGGCCAGGTTCACCACCACCACGCGCTCCAGGCCCTGCTCCTTCTTGAAGCGGGTGAGGTCCTCGCGGATGGCCTGCACCTGCTCGCGCAGACCGCGAGTCTTCTTCGTCGCCGTGCCAACGACGTTCTTGCAGAACTTCGCGTTGGAGGCCGCGGGCCAGGGCCGCATGCCCCGGAGCACGGGGGCCACCGCTTCCATCTGGCTGTCGGTCAGCACCGCGTGGTTGCGCGCGGCCTTCTCCAGGTCTTCCTCGAACAGATCCCAGCCGCCAAACGTCAGCGCGGCGTACTCGGTGAGGCCCACGTCCTTCGCGCCCGCGAGCGGCAACCCTCGCGTGTCCACCCGGCCCCGTCGCAACAACTCCATCCCCGCCACCGCTGTCGTAGCCAC
>NZ_RAVZ01000309.1 GCF_003611635.1 Corallococcus terminator
CGCCCACGCGCTTCCCGGGCCCCACGCCCTGGCGGCGCAGGGGCGAATACGTGGTGATGCCCGCGCAGAGCAGCGGCGCGACGGCCGCCGGGTCCAGGTTCGCGGGAATCCTCAGGGCGAAGTCCTGGTCCACCACGATGGCTTCCGAATAGCCGCCCAGGGTGTACGTCTTCCCATCCTTCTCCAGCGCGTTGTACGTCTGCACGTTGCCGCTGGTGCAGTACTGCTCCAGCCCCTCCTGGCAACTGTCACAGGTGCGGCAGGAGTCCACCAGGCAGCCGACCCCCGCCAGGTCCCCTGTCTTGAACTTCGTCACCTCGTGGCCCGCACGAACCACGCGGCCGACGATTTCGTGCCCTGGCACCAGCGGGAAGCGGGAGAAGCCCAGCTCGTCGCGGGCCATGGTCAGGTCGCCATGGCAGACGCCGCAGTAGAGGATGTCGAGCTGCACGTCGCGCGGGCCGGGCTCGCGGCGCTCGAACTGGAAGGGGGCGAGGGGAGAGCGGGCGTCCTGCGCGGCGTAACCACGAACGGGAATCATGGGCATGGGCTCCTGGGGACTGCGTGACGCCAGGAATGATGGAGAAGGCCCACGCTTCGCGAAACGGATGGAATCGACACGTGGAATGTAGGAAAGCTTCCGAATGGCCTTCACGCCCCTCAATGCCTTGAACGCCTTCCTGGTGGTGGGCCGCAGGCGCAGCTTCGCCGCGGCCGCCAACGAGCTGGGCATCTCCCCGTCCGCGCTCAGCCAGTCGGTGCGTCAGTTGGAGGCGCGGCTGGGTGTGCCGCTGCTCACCCGGACGACGCGCAGCGTGTCGCTGACGGACGCGGGCCAGCGCCTGATGGAGCGCGCCGGACCTTCCGTGGAGAACGCCCTGGAGGCGCTGCGGACGGCCACCGCCAGCGCGGGCGAGGTGACGGGACGCGTGCGCCTGTCCGTGCCCACCATCGCCCTGCGGACCGTCGTCACGCCCATCCTGCTGCGCTTCGCCGCGCGCTACCCGCGCGTGGAGGTGGAGCTGCGCGTGGAGGACCGCTTCGTGGACATCGTGGCGGAGGGACTGGACGCCGGCATCCGCCCGGTGGAGGCCCTGGAGCGGGACATGGTGCAGGTGCGGCTGTCGAAGCGCTACCGCTTCGTGGTGGTGGGCTCGCCCGCGTACCTCAAGCGCAAGGGCACCCCCCAGCGCCCGGAGGACCTGCTGGACCACGACTGCGTGAACATCCTCATGCCCTCCTCGGGCGTGAGGTACGCGTGGGAGCTGGAGCGCGGCAAGAAGACCTGGCGCATCCCGGTCCAGGGGCCGCTGCTGTGCACCCACGAAGCGACGCTCATCGCCATGGCGGAGGCGGGGCTCGCCTTGATGTATGCCTTTGAACCCACAGTGATGCCGAGCCTGAAGCGCGGCACCCTGCGGTGTGTCCTGGAGCCCTACGCGGCGTCAGTGGACGGACTCTTCCTCTACTTCCCCAGCCGCGCGCAGGTGTCCCCCGCGTTCCGCGCCTTCCTGGACGTGGCCCGCGAGGTGACGGCCGAACGGCCCTGACGTCAGTCGCGCGGCGGCGCGCGGCGGCGGTCCACGAAGCCCGTGCGGATGTCGTCCTCGCCCACGCTGCCCTTCAGGCCCACCAGGGGGAGGGTGGCGGGGACGCCCGCCCACGCGCCCAGCCGCTCCAGCGCCACGGCCCGGTCCGCTTCCGGCAGGGCGCGGATGCTGGAGCCGTGGTTGCCGCCCGGCACGTAGAACCGGTACGAGTCATTGCGCGAGCGCACGTCGAACGCGCCCGTGGACCAGGGATCGTTCTCTCCGTACACGAAGAGGATGCGCTGCCCGAACGCCTTCACCCAGCCTTCGATGAGCGGCATCGCGAAGGGGTTGAACTTGTAGGGCTTCATGTCGAAGGGCACGAGCGCCCTCGGGTCGTAACCGCCGGGGTAGCGCTGGACGCCGCGCAGGTGGCGCTCCTCGGACGCGTAGCTGCCCAACTGCGTGGCCGCCTGGAAGTCATAGGCCGCGTAGTAGTCCAGGTCGGAGTCGCTCATGTAGGAGAGCCCGACGATGTCATCCAGGAAGTCCACCAGCTCTTCGGCGGTGGCGCCCGGCGCGGGGATGTCGCCGCACCGCGAGGCGTTGCCGTACTGCCAGAACGCGAAAGCGAACTCGAGGACGGTGAACTCCAGGGCCTTGTCCTGGCCGAGCAGCTCGTAGGACAGCCACTGCGTGCGCGCGTCGAAGACGGCCTCTGTCTCCGCGCGCCGCTCCAGCACCTCGCGCTGGAAGCCGCGGATCCGCTCACGGCATTCGGGCGTGCCCCGCTTGCTCAAGAACGCCACATAGCGCGGGTCCTGCGTCCCGTAGCTGTTCGGCGCGACGTAGGCCACCGTGGCGTCCACGTCGTTCGGGTAGAAGGCCCGGTGGTACACGGACGTCATGCCGCCCTTGCTGGCGCCGGTGCTGATCCACTTGCCGGCGAAGAGCGGCTTGAACGCCTGGACGATGCGGTGGTGGTCCGCCGCGGCCTGCTCGATGGTGAGCAGCTTCCAGTTCGCGGGGTTGGGCCGGGAGGGTTCGAAGAAACGGTGCTCCACCATCAACTGGTTGGCCTGGAGCAGCGCCGTGGGCTCCAGTCGGTAGGACTGCGTGCCGATGGCGTAGCCGCTGCTGCCCAGCACCATGGGCGCCTCCGCGCTGACGAAGCGCAGGGTCAGCCGCTGCTGGAACCGGGTGCCTTCCGGGTGCCGGTGGTCCGCGGGCTGGTCATAGCTCAGCACGAAGTGCCGCGCGCCCGGGGCCGGAGGCGGCGCCTCGCGCACCACCGTGAGGCCTGGGATGGCCTGCAGCGCGGTGAGGATGTCGCCCGGCACCGCGTCCTGGAGGAGCTCCTGCGTGCGGGTCACGGCTTCGGCCGGAGCGGGGAGCACCTCGTCGGACGCGACCTCGGTGCCGCCACAGGCCTGGAGTCCCAGGGCGAGCGCGGCCGCGAGAATCGATGGACGCCGGAAGAATCGAGTCATGTGTGAAAGCCCTCCTTGTGTGAATACCCGGCGGAAGATGCCGGGTTCGCATTCCGTGCAGAAGGACTTCCCAGGTGCTGCCGGCCAATGCTTGCTCACGGCAAGTTCAATCCTCTCGCAACAGCTCCTTGCCTTGACACAGGCGCTTCGCGAGGTCGGGGTAGGCCCCTGCCTTTTGCGCATCCCAGGCCTGCGCGTGCAACACCTTGCCCAGCGCCTCCGTGATTTGACTGGAGTGCCCGACGAGGTGCGTGTCCGCGCGCACCTCGTCCACGGCCTCCGCCCGGTCGTCGGCCACCACCACACGGGCCGTGAGGAGGTCCGCATAGGTGGAGTGGTCGTTGTAGTAGGTCCACGCCACGCCCTTCACGCGGATGCTCCCCAAGGACACCACCTCGCCGTGGAAGAGCAGGTTGTGGGCCGTGAGCGTGCCGCCGACGAAGAGCAGGGCGTAGTCGAAGCCTTCGTTGATGATGTTGCCCTCCACCACCAGGTCGCCCGCGACGAGCAGGCGGGACTGTTCATCGAGGATGAGGTGGCCCTTCACGTGGACGCGGCCCTCTTCGAGGAGCAGGTCCTGGCCCTCGGAGAGCTTCAGGTCCCCGTCCACCTGTTTCGTGGTGGGGGTGGGCGTCAGCGTGGCCTTGAGTCGCGCCCGCTTCTCGGCCGTCCCACACACATCGTGGAGCGAGGACTGTTCAAGCAGTTTCTGGAGGGGTGACATGGCGGATAACTAGCATTTTCAACGCTCCTCCCGCAGCGAGTCGAACCCCCGCGAGCGCCGCTCCCGGGGCTGGATTAGGAATCCACTCCATGAACGTCTACGAGATTCGCGGTGCCTTCGGCCTGGACAATCTGGTGCGTGCGGAGCGGCCAGACCCCACGCCCGGTCCCTTCCAGGTGCGCGTGCGGGTGAAGGCGACCAGCCTCAACTCGCGCGACGTGATGATGGTGGAGGGCCGCTACAACCCGCGCCAGAAGCTGCCGCTGGTGCCCAACTCCGACGGCGCGGGCGTGGTGGACGCGGTCGGTCCCGGTGTCACCCGCGTGAAGCCCGGCGACCGGGTGATGACCCTGTTCGCGCAAGGATGGCAGTCGGGAGGGCCCACCAAGGGCGTCACGGCGACCACGCTGGGCGGTCCGCTGGACGGGGCGCTTTCGGACACGATGCTCCTGCACGAGGACGGCGTGGTGCTCACGCCCGCGTACCTGACGGACGTGGAGGCCGCCACGCTGCCGTGCGCGGCGGTGACGGCGTGGAGCGCGCTCGTCACGCAGGGACACCTCCAGGCCGGCGACACCGTGCTGCTCCAGGGCACCGGGGGCGTCTCCATGTTCGCGCTCCAGATTGCCCTGATGCACGGCGCGCACGTCATCATCACCTCCAGCCGCGAAGACAAGCTGGAGCGGGCGCTGAAGCTGGGCGCGCACGAAGGCATCAACTACACGACGACGCCGGACTGGGAGAAGGCGGCGCGCACGCTCACCGGAGGCGTGGGCGTGGACCACGTGGTGGAGGTGGGCGGCGCGGGCACCTTCGAGCGTTCGCTCAAGGCGGTGCGCGTGGGCGGAACGGTGTCCCTCATCGGCGTGCTGTCCGGGGGCGGGGGCGCGGTGTCGCTCCTCCCCATCCTGATGCAGAACCTGCGCGTGCAGGGCGTCTTCGTGGGCCACCGTCAGTCCTTCGAGGCCCTCACGCGCGCGTTCGCGCTGCACGAAGTCCACCCGGTGGTGGACCGCGTGTTCCCCTTCGCGGAAGCCCGCGCCGCCTTCGAACACCTCAAGAGCGGCGCGCACTTCGGCAAGGTCGTCATCCAGGTGGGCTGACCCACGCGAAGTGGAAGTGCGCCTCCAGCGTGGCGGCGGTGGCCGTCTTCGGCAGCGGGGGGAAGGGCGCTGCCTTCTTCACCGCGGCGAGCGCGGCGGCGTCCCACGCCTTGGAGCCGGATTCGGTGAGGACGGCGGTGGAGAGCAGCTTGCCGTCCTTGTCGAGGATGGCCTGGACGATGGTCTTCTTCCCCAGCGCCGGGGTCCCCTTGGGTCCCGGCTGCTTCCAGTGCTTCGCGACGCGCTGGAAGGTCTGCTGCTGGTAGGTGGGGCTGTCCACCGTGCCCTGGAAGTAGGTCTGCAACTGGGGGCTGCCGCTCGCGGCCAGGGCCCCGGATGCGAGGGCCAGCGCGAGCACCGCCACGGCGGGGGTCGGGATGCGGAGCATGGGGCGAATATAGGCCCCGCTCAGCTCCGGGGCTCGGGGCGCTTGTCAGCGGTCTTGTCGCCCTGCCAGGTGAGGTCGTACACGGCCGCGTCCCCCGCGCTGCGCATCAGCACGACGGACGGGCTCTTCGCGCCGCTCATCTCCAGGCCCGCGGCGAACAGGCCCCGGTAGAAGCCCGCCACCACCACTGGCCGGCAGGTGAGCACGTAGCGCGTGGGGCCCGTCTGCTCCAGCCGCGCCTCCAGGTAGTTGGTGCCCGTGCGCAGGTTGCGCGTCATCCGCTCCAGCATCCGGTGCGGGCCCAGCAGTCGCACGCCCGCGAGCAGCGCGCTGCCGATGAGCGTGGCCCCGTAGCCCTCCAGGAAGCGCCGGCCCACCACCTCCGCGCCGTCCTCCAGCGGGGACGTCGGCGCCAGCACCGACGCGGCCAGCTTCAGCGACTCCACCCACACCTCCAGTGGGTAGGCCACCGACAGCTTCCCGCGAGGGTCGATGCCCGCCTCGCGCAGTTGCTGGGCGCACGGCTCGTCCAACTGGTCACCCAGGGCGCGAATCAGCCCTTCGAAGCTCTGCTGGAAGACGAGGCGTTCGGTCCCTGGCATGTCTCGCCACGCTACCCGTGAGCCCGGAGCTTTCTCAACCCGTGAGGTTCCCAGGATTCGAGAACTTTTCGGGGATTGTTCGAAAACGCGGTGCGGCAGTCGGTTCGACGGGTCGGCCGACGCGGTTTCGACGTGTCGAAGGGGCCCGTGCGGGAGCGGCGCGGTGGGCTTCCCGAGGGAGCGGCTCCTGGCATCGCGGTTGCTCTAGGGCTGGGGGTCACCTTCCAACAGGAGCAACCCCATGGGCGTCGCCAATGTGCTGTTCGTCGTCAACAACTCCAGTGGTGCCAACTGGCTGCCGGGCACTCCGACCATCGACCACGGCTCCATCAGCCCGGCCACGTTGCCCAACGTGACGACGGCGAGCGGGACGCAGAACCTCTTCTCGGCGCTGCCCAACTGGGGGCTCATGGGGGACGAGGGCGCCGTGACGTACACGTGCGGCGCGAGCCCGGCCACGGATCAGTTCCAGTTGTGGTGGGACAACCGCTGGTCGCACGCGTCGGGTCCGGGCGTCAAAGCGCAGAGCGCCAACTACAACATCGGCTCCACGGTGTCGTTCAACGGGGGCACGGCGACCTACACGGTCACGGTGAGCCTGTCGCCGAAGACGGCCCAGCGCTGACGGCACGTGAGTCGAGGCCGCGAGTGGGTGCGCTAGGCTGCGGGGTCATGCCGCATGACCCCCTCGCTGATGTCTCCACGGCCGCGATGCAGGAGCGCGGTGGCGCGGGGCGCGCACCTCGTGTCGTCCCCGCGCTGACGGTGGTGTCCCATCCGATGCCTCGGCGGGTGGGTGCCCGGCTGCTGCTGGACGCGGTGGCTGCGGGGCGCACGGTGGCGCTGTCGCGCAATGCGCCGGACTTCGTGGCCCCCGGAGGTTCGCTGGGGCTGCCGCTGTCGGATCCGTTCATCAGCCGCAAGCCCCTGGAGTGGAAGCCCGCCCCGGACGGGGGCGTGCGGCTGGTGGTGCCGGAGGACGGCACGCACGTGGCGCTGGAAGGCACGCAGCTTCGGGGGGAGCACGACTTCGGGCCGCGAGCGTTGGCGGACGGGGTGGCGCTGGAGCTGGCGGGCCGCGTGGTGGTGCTGCTGCACACGGTGGAGCTGGACGGAGAGGGCGCGGCGGACACGCTGGGCATGGTGGGGGAGAGCACGGGCCTGCGGAAGCTGCGCCGGCACATCGAGCGCGTGGCGGACCTGGACGTGTCGGTGCTCATCCGGGGCGAGACGGGCACGGGCAAGGAACTGGTGGCGCAGGCCATCCACCAACGCGGGCCGCGCCGGGCCGGGCGCTTCCTCAGCGTCAACCTGGGGGCGATTCCGAAGGAGCTGGCGGCGGCGGAGCTGTTCGGTGCGCACAAGGGGGCGTACTCGGGGGCGACGCGCGACCGCGAGGGTTTCTTCCGCGCCGCGCACGGAGGCACCCTGTTCCTGGACGAGGTGGGCGAGGCCCCGCCCGAGGTGCAGGTGATGCTCCTGCGCGTGCTGGAGACGGGCGAGCTGTACCCGGTGGGCGCGAGCAGCCCGGTGACGGTGGACGTGCGCCTCATCGCCGCGACGGACGCGCACCTGGAGGAACAGATTCGCGACGGGCGCTTCAAGGCGCCGCTGCTGCACCGGCTTGCGGGCTACGACCTGCGCGTGCCGCCCCTTCGCGAGCGGCGTGAGGACATCGGGCGGTTGTTCTTCCACTTCGCGCGCGAGGAGCTGGCGGCCCTGGGGGACGCGGGACGGCTGGACACGGAGGATCCGCACGCGGAGCCGTGGCTGCCCGTGTCGCTGGCGTCGAGGCTGGTGCGGGCGGCGTGGCCGGGCAACATCCGCCAGCTTCGCAACCTGACGCGGCAGTTGGTCATCGGCAGCCGGGGACAGGCGCGACTGCAATGGGACTCACAGCTCGATGAGGCCCTGGGAGTTCAGGACGCTGCTCCGGGCGCGGTGGTGCCTGTTGTCGCGGCCGTGAAGGCACCGGAAGCCCGCGAGCCGGCCGTGCCCCGGCGCAAGCCCTCGCAGGTGACGGAAGCGGAGCTGCTGGCGGCGCTGCGAGACCATGCGTGGGACCTGAAGGCGGCGGCGGATGCGTTGGGGATTCCCCGGCCGTCTGTCTATGACCTCATCGACAAGAGCCCGAACCTGCGCACCGCGGGCGACCTGGGCGCGGACGAAATCACCCGCAGCTTCGAGGCGTGCGGCGGCGACCTGGACGCGATGGTGCGTGAGTTGGAAGTGTCCAAGCGCGCGCTGGGGCGGCGGTTGAAGGAACTGGGGCTGGTGGCGAAGGCCTGAGCGATATCCCATGCACGCCGATGGACGCCTCGGCGCTGATGGCTCGTGCCCTGGGCTGCCCGGTGCACACAGACCGCACCGGGAACCCTGCGCCGGCCGAGACCGCCTGGCGCGCATGGGCCACGACTCCAATCAGAAACGATGCCGCTCCGCCTCCCTGAAGAACTGGGTGAGCGAGTAGTCCGGCAGCGCCTGGCGGGACTGAATGTACCGGCGGGCGCGGAGAAAGGGCAGCCAGACACGCTTGCCGACGCGCACCGGCCGGGCTTCACGGCCTCCGAGGTGATGCTCGGCGCGGGTAATGACTGCCTCGCCCTGTCGGACTCCACCCGACCGGGGGGCGACAGGCGAGTTCATCCATGCGGGCCCGGTGCCGCCGCGCCACCCGGCACCGGGCTCCCTTGAGGACTTCTTGTCCTCCCGCTCAAGGCTTCCGCCAAGGCCAGACGCTATTCAGTCGGTTCCGAGGGCGCCGCGTCCTGGCCGGCAAGGCTCGCCCCGGCCGCAGGCGCGGAAGCCGTGGCGGGGGCTGGGACCTTCGACTTGAGATGCGCCTTGAGGTTCTGCGAAAACTCACTCAAGTCAGCCGCGGACAGCGCCTTGACTTGGTTCATGAGGTCCTCCTTCGAAAGCTTTGCCATGGTATTTCTCCTGGATTGCAACTCCGTGTGGATTTGACGCAAGGATGCCTGTGTTGGCGCTCCTCGCGGATGACTCGCCGACTTCGAGGCTCGACGTCGGCGGCGCAACTCTTCAAGATTTGGTGGTGCACGCTCCTGGCGGAAGTCCCCTCGGGGACTGGGCCACCTCTTGTGTTCGGGCAGGAGCGCCTCTCCCGCCAAGACAGAACCCGTCCGCCCCACCCCTGACGCTGTCCCTCGTCCTACCGATGCGGCGCGGGGGCTCGAAGCAGGCCAACCCTGGCCCGCGCCGCTTCGACGGTTCCTGGTGGGTGACAGGGGGGCTGCACGCGTATCCCAGGTCGACACTCAGGAATGCATCGAGCCGTTTCGGGACGTGCTCCTGGATGGGTAACCCCATCAGCCGACGGGGAAAAACATCAGGAAGCCATTGAGCGCATCGGAGGTGAATGAGGTGAAGCCGCCCGGCGCACTCGTCGACGGCGTGCTGGCCAACTGGATAGGTGGACTCCACTGGCCGCCGTCGCAAGGATTGCCAGTGTTGGTCGTATAATAGAGCTTTCCGGTCGTGCCTTCCTGGTAGGCCAGATAGAGCACCCCATTCAACACGGCCATGCTGAATGCGCACGATGCCGTAATCGTTCCCAGGATGTTGTTCGGGTGGCAGACCGAGCTGTCGCCGCTGAACTCGTTGATGTAGATTTGCCCACCGTTGGCCAGGTATCCGACATACGGGGTGCCGTTGAACACGACGACGCATGGGGCGTTTGTGCCTGCGTGATTGCTCCCGGTCTGGTTGGAGTACGTGACGGTGCTGGTGTTCATCTGCTGGGAGCCATCCCAGCCTTCAGTGTTGTTGAACCCGCTGTACCAAACCCCATTGGCGTTCCCCATGCCCTCATAAAAGAGGTACAACTGGCCGTTCCACGCCAACGGTGCGGGCCATCCCGACATGCCTGCATTCGGCACGGTGAGCTGCGCGCTCCAGCCACTGCTCGTGCTGTAGGTCTTGTAGTAGATGGTGGGCGAGTAGTCACCGCCTTGGTAGAAGACATACAGCACGTCGTTGTACACGGCCGCCCCTGGAGACCCCGTCATCCCCCCTTTCGCTACGACTTCGAGGGGCCACTGCCATCCATTCGAATCACCGATGCTGCAGGACAGGGCGCCGCTTTCACTTTCTCCCTGGTAGAAAACGAAGACTTGATCATTGTACACCACGGCGCTGGGAGCCCAGGACAGGAATGCGTTGTTGAGCGAGGTCATGAGGCTGCCGGCGCTGCCAGGGATGATGGGGCAACCGAAAACAGTACTATCGTTGCCAGGTCCCTGCATGAAGCTGAAGAGCTGCGAGTTATAGGCAAGCAGGGACGGCGAAGCAGATATTCCGATCATGGCGACCTGGGTCGGCTCACTCCAGTTCACCGTATCGGTAGAGCTGATGTACCACGTCGTTCCGCCGCTCGAGCCCTCATAGAACACATAGAGGACGCCGTTGTAGTCCAGAGCGCTGGGGATGCCGGTCATGCTCACGGTGGTGACATGGCCCTCCGTTCCCCAGGTGCCTGCGGTGTTCATCCCTCTGTAGTACATCGTGTTGTCGTTGGAGCTCTGGTAGAAGATGTAGGCTTGGTTGTTGAAAACCACCGCACCCGGCGAACCCGACGACGCCACCCCGATATCCGGGACCTGGGTCGACGCCGCCCAGTTGCCGCTGCTGATGTCGGAGGTGTGGGTGTACCAGATCGTCTCGTTATTCCCCGGCCCCTGGTAGAAAACGTAGACTTCGCTGTTGAATGCGATTGCCGAGGGAATGTTGGACATGATGACTTGATCGCCCAACACGTTCCAGTAATAGCCTGACGGTAGCTGCTTGGCGAACAACTGCCCGCTGTTCTTCATGTTCAGGGTCGTACCCTGATAGAACGCATACGGCACGTTGTTGTACGTGACGGCGCTCAGGCCGACGTTCGTCAATACCCCGTCGATCTGGTTGGGGCCGCTCCAGGTCGTACCCGTGCACGTGTAGTAGAACGCATTGGACGTATCCTGAGCGGTGCTGGGATAGACCACGTAGACCGTGCCGTTACACATCGTCCCGCTCGGTGGATTGCTCATCACCTCGTTGATCTCGAACGCCTGCCACAGCGGCTGCCAGACGAGGTCCGTCATGGCGTCTGAGGTGCCTCTCTTGGCGAGGCCGACCAATACGCTGTTCTTGGTGTGGTTCGGCATGAACATTGCCATCACTCCATCCATTACAACGGACATGAGATTCTCCTTTTGTGGGTGCACGTGAGGAAGATCAGACAAAGCCAACTTCATCTGATCGCTGGCAAGCCGCTACTGCACCCGTTGTGCGTGCCGCCATTTTCTGTGAAGGTTTGTGTTGAGGCTGAAAATTCAAAGGGCCTCTGAAGCGCTCCGGGATTTCGTAGGCCCCTGCTTGGATTTAAAATGACGGCGAATTGCTCTCTCTAGATAGACGGTGTCCGCCTGGACTCTTCGGGTCGCTGATTGTGAGAGAGACACTGAAGATGTGCCTTCATCGCGAATTCATGATTGTTATTAGGTCTCCAGTCGAACTTTCCCGGGCGGACAAGGGACGTGCAGGAAGGTGCGTGAACCGCTGGAACGGAAAAAGACCTCACGGCTATTTCTTGCGGTTGAGGGGTGGTGGGTTCGCGGGTTTGAAAGGGATTTTCTTCCCGCTCACGTTGCCGCGAACCGCCGCCGCGATGCGCTCGGCCTTGCGCGCGATGGGTCTCTTCGTAACCGTCCGGCCAACGACGTGCGGTGAGGGATTGCCGGCGTAGCGGTGCGCGGCGGACGCTGGTGGGCATGGCGAAGCAGGTGGCGAAGCCGGAGTGGGCGTGCGTCGCGGAAGCGTTCGAGGCC